>CAZSGZ010000212.1:0-5479 GCA_964606455.1 uncultured Spirochaetales bacterium | reverse complement strand
CAGTGCCCGCGGACCTAAATCGGACCCGCCGATGCCGATCTGCACCGCCGCCGTAAAGGGCTTTCCCGTAGAGCCGGTAATGTCCCCCTTGTGGACCTTCTCCGCGAAGGAATAAAACCTGTTTTTCTGCTCCTCGTAAAAATTGCCGATGTCCCTGCCGTCGTGCCGCACCGGGCCTGCAAGCTCCCCCCGGCAAAGGTGGTGAAGGACCATCCGCCCCTCGCCGGTGTTCATGATTTCACCGCCTGCAAGGGCCTTGTATTTTGCAATAAGCTGCTGTTCGCCGGCTAATTCCCGCAGGAGTGAAAGCAGTTTCTCTCCCGCCCCCCGGGCGGCATAGTTAAACGTAAGCCCTCCGCCTACGGGAGTTTCACGGCGTGCGACGTTTTCCGCCGTAAGAAAAGCGGACAATTTCTCCGCTTCGGGGTCTAATTGTTTCAGTTCGGCGAAGGCTTTTGTTTCGTCGAAGTTGTTATATGCAATGTTCATATTCTCCTCCAGCTTTTTGTTGATTATATCACGATCTGCGTTTACTTTTACATATAAATGGACTATATATTAATGTATAGGGGCCTATAGATATGACAAAAGAAGCTGAAGCTGTTTTGGACGGGTTTTTGGAAAGGGTGAAAGAGGTCCTTCCCGATTTTGTCCTTCATAACGAGGAGCGGACGGAAGAGATTATGGCCCGCATGAAAAGTGATCTTCTGCTGCGGGCCTCGGAAAAGGGGGACGGGGACAAGGTCATCGAAACCGGTGAGGTGCAGGCGGTAATTGATGAAATCCCGTTTATCCATAAATTTGCCGATTCCTACCTGAAGCGGGGGAACCCGCGGTTCTATATAACCGAGGAGCTCGCTCCGACCTATTTCCGCACGCTGATATTGGCGGGCCTCGGTATTTTTATCATCATTCTTATCCCGCAGCTGATGAAAATCGGACAGGAGCCGGGGGGGAAAATAGTCGGCTACGTATTCAGCGGATTGTTTACCGCCGCCGTCAGCGTGTTCAGTTTCGTTACCATTGCTTTTGTCGGGCTTTCACAGCTCGGTATTTTTCCCGAGGATTTGGCCAGGTTCAGACGAAAGGCGAAGGAAAGAGCGGAAAAGAAAATGGCCGCGGAAACGGCGGAGCTCCGGAAAGTGCGGGAGGAAATAAAGGCCGACTGGGTACGGGAGCGCGGGGAGGAACGGGCGGAACGGATCCGGCGGAAGGAGGAGCGCGGCCGGAAGCGGGAGGAGATTCGGGAAAAGATCCAGCGCAATATTGAAGAAGACCGGCGGAAAAAGCAGGGGCAGAGCAGGGTCGGGGAAGTTGTCGGCGCGATTTTCGGCATTCTCTTCGGTTTTTTTCTCATTGTACAGTTTCCCTTCGGCATCTTGAACCAGAGCCATCCCATGTTTTTAAGCTGGCTCCGTGTATTCGGCGTGGTTATCGTTTTCAGGAACCTTTGGAAGGCAGTCCAGGCGCTTATTCCCTTTGAGCGGATATGGGCCCGGAGAATTGTCTACGCGTTGGAAGAACTGATGGGTCTGCTGAATGTCCCGCTGTTTTTGTGGCTTCGGGACAATATTCCGGTAGTACCCGCGTTTTCCGTGTCTCCCCAGGGGTTTGTCGTACACGAACCCTCCCTTCGGGCTTCGGAAATCCTTTACTGGGTGTTTACCGGGTTAGTCGTTTTGACAATTATCGGGGCGATAGTGGGGGTTATCAAATCGATGGCAATGAAACGGTGAATACGGTTTGACATTAATGTAAAATTGTTTTACAACAGAAGTGAGAGGTAACACGTGTTTGCAAAAAAAATTTCCGACGGCTTTTTCGGAGTATGTGTCGGCGAAGCTTTGGGGCTGCCCGTGGACTGCCGGTCGAGAAAATACTTGGAACAGAACCCGATAACCGATTTCGAGGGTTTCGGCACCTATAACCTTCCGGCCGGGACATGGTCCGACGGCAGCTCGCTTACCTTCTGCACTGCCGAAGCGTTTATTACCGGCTATAATCTCGAACGCATCGCTGAAAAATTTATTCTCTGGCGGGACACGGGATACTGGACACCGAACGGAGAGCTTGTCGGCAAGTGGAACCATAACGCCGATATCGTACAGGAACTGAAACAGCGGGTAAGCGGAGCGTTTTTCAAGCCGAGGGAAAACGGGGAACCGAATAATTTCTCCCTGCTCTGGGTCCTGCCCCTGGCATACGTTACGTACGGTCTTTCGCTGCAGAAGCGCGCAAAGGTGGTCCGGGAAGTGGTCAATTTTATCGACGGGAACCCCCTCAGTGTTATCGGGGCCGTTATGTACAATGAAATAGCAATCGGGCTGCTGGATGAAAAACCAATACAGGATGCCGTTGTCGGCGCTCAGGAAGCAATTACCACGCTGTACGGGGACAGGGAAGAGTTTTCCGCCTTTTCCCCATTATTCGGCGGAAGGATTATTTCTCTCACCGAGTCGGACCTCCGGGCGTCAAACAATTTAATCGACACCCTGATATGCGCGGTTTGGGTCCTGCTCCACGGCAAGAATTACCGGGAAACGCTCCTCGCGGCGGTGAACCTCGGAGAGGACACCGATTCTCTCGGCGCGGTTACCGGCGGGCTGGCGGGCATTGCCTTCGGGTATGACAGCATACCCGAGGAGTGGGTACGGCAAATTGCCCGTAAAAAGGACATTGAAGAACTCATTCTCCGATTCACCAGCAAGATGGAGGCATGGGAAGCCCGGCTGCAGAACAGCTCGGCATCGAAAAGCCGGCCTAGGTAAAAAGCTTAGAGATCTCCTTCTTATACTTTTCCGCGATAACATGCCGTTTTATTTCCTGCTTTTGTGAAAGTTCATCCCCTAACTCAAAGGGTTTCGGCAGGAGGGAAAAACGGAAAATCCGCTCGAATTGTTTAAACCCTGTTTTCGTACTGACCGCTTCGGAAATAACGCGGTGAATGAGGTCGATTATTTCGGGGCTTTCCACCAAATCCTCGGTATGCACATAAGAAATATTGTTGTTCCCGGCATAAGTTTCCAGTTCTTCGAAATTCGGCACAATAAGGGCGGCGAGAAATTTCTGGTCCTGCCCCACAACCACCGCCTGTTCGATAAGGACGGACTCCTGGATTTTCTGTTCAATTGGCGAGGGTTCGATGTTTTCCCCGCCGAGAAGAACGATGGTGTCTTTTGCCCGGCCCATGATCTTCAATTCGTTGTTGCGGGACAGCATTCCCAAATCTCCGGTATGAAACCATCCGTCTTCCGTTATAACCTCCTTCGTCAGATCAGGTTTGTTAAAATATCCGACCATTACCTGGGGGCCTTTTGCCAGAATGAGGCCCTTCTTCCCCGGCGGCAGCGTGTTCCCCTGCTCGTCGACAATTTTAACGGACATTCCGGGAAAAACCGGTCCGACGGTCCCGGGAACGGGCCGGTCCTGTTTCCGAACGCCTAAAACCGGCGCGGTCTCGGTAAGACCGTAGCCCTCGAGTAAGAGAATACCCGCGGCGGCAAAGAACAGATCGTCCTCTGCCGGCAGGGCCCCGCCGCCGGAAATCCCCGCGACAAAGTTTGTCCCCAGCTTTGCCTGGATCTTTTTAAAAACCAGCACTTTCCCCAGGGCCCGGAGAGGATAGAGAAGGAGAAAAGGAATAATCCCGGCAAGAAAATCGAGCACCCTGCTCCGTTTTTTGAATTCCGGAAGCAGTCCGCGGACGAGATAGGTGAGCCTGGCGTGGACCTTTCCTATCCCGACGAAAAAATTGAAAATGGCCTTCTTCGCGCCTCCCTCGGCATTCACGTTCCGGTATACCCCCGCCCGGACACTGGACCAAATCCGCGGTACCGATGCCATCCAGGTCGGATTGAGGGTTTCAAAGTCTTTCAGCATAATTTTCCCGATCGGTTTGGAATAGGCCAGAGCGGAGGCGGACCCCATGGCGACATACTGCATGACCCGCTCAAAGGAATGCCAGACCGGAAGAACGCACAGCCAGATGTCCTCGGGTGTCAGGTGCAGCATCTGCGGCGTTCCCCGCACCTGGTTGAGAAAGGCTTCATGGGTAAGCATAACGCCTTTCGGTTCCCCGGTGGTCCCGGAGGTAAAAATTATCGTTGCAATGTCCCCCGCTTTCCCCAGGGCTATTTCTTCTTCGACAAGTTGAGGGTCCTCCGTTCGATAGTTCTTTCCCAGCTCCATCACCTCGTCGAAGGTGTAGAGGACAACGCCCTGGAGCAGTTCTTTCAGTTTTTCCCGAATGCTGTCGTCTTTCTTGAATTCCGGGTCGAGAATGATAATTTCATGTAAGTTCGGAATGTCTTTCTTGTTCTTGAGAATTTTTTCCGCCTGGGTCCCGTTTTCGGCAAAAACCGTCCTGCATTCGGCAAAGCTCAAAATATAGGTAATTTCCTGTTCCGTGGAATCGCAGCCCCTCGGAACATCCACCGCCCCGATGCTCAGCGTTGCCAAGTCGCAGATAAGCCATTCCTTCCTGTTTTCGGAAATGAGCCCGATATGGTCCCCCCGCTTTTTGCCGAGAGACAGGAGGCCCCGGGCAAAATAACCGACTTCCGTGTACAGCCCGGAAAAATCGGTGCGCCGGAAGGTGCCTTCGCTGTCTTTTTGGTATTGCGCCGCGTTATTCGGATATTGTCTGCTTATTTCCTGTAAAAGTTTTGGTATTGTTTCCGCCATCGGTTGCCCCCTTTCAATATAGAGAATAGTATGAATCAGGATCATGCTGTTGTCAAATACAGATTGATATATTATATACATAAAAGAATACGTTATGAAAAAAACCGCCTTGGTAATACTGGTCCTTGTCCCTGTTCTGTTTTCAGGGTGCCGAAAAGATGAAGATGTTCTCCGTATAGCCGAACAATGGGGCCTGGCCTATCTCCCGCTGCAGATAGTGAAAGAACAGGACCTGTTTGCCGAATATCTGCCCGATACGGAGGTTAAGTGGATAAAACTAAATAACGCCGCCGCCATCAGGGAGGCGATGCTGGCGGGAAAGCTGGACGCGGGCTTTATGGGCATCCCCCCCTTTCTTATCGGGGAGCACAAAGGGATGACGTGGGAAATCTTTTGCGGGCTCTCATCGGCCCCCCTCGGACTGGTCGTTTCGGACCCGGCGGTACGGGACCTGTCCGATTTTTCAGCGGAACACCGTATCGCTCTTCCCCAGCCCGGAAGCATTCAGCATATTCTGCTGTCGATGGCCTGCGAGCGGGAACTGGGCAGACCGGACGCCCTGGACCATCTTCTCGTTGCCATGAGCCACCCCGACGGAATGAACGCCCTCCTTGCGGAAGGGGACATAACCGCCCATTTTACCTCTCCGCCCTACCTGTTTGAGGAACTGAAAATGCCGGGTTTCCATACGGTTTTAACCGGGAGAGAGGCCTTCGGCGGCGATTTTACCTTTATTGTCGGGGTTGTCTCCTCCGAATTTGCCGCGGAGCATACCGGCGCGGTGTTAGGAATTACG
>CAZSGZ010000211.1:0-6691 GCA_964606455.1 uncultured Spirochaetales bacterium | reverse complement strand
TGATAAAGTTCCACTTCGACTGATGTCCTAAATCGGGATCCTGGGTCCGTTCCATTGTAAAAATAGCGTCTTCCGCTGTAAAATCGCTGCCGTCGTGAAATTTTACTCCCTGCTGCAGTTTCACAGTCCACACCAAACCGTCTTCAGTCTCCCAACTCGCGGCCAGCTCGGGTTCGAGCTCATTCGTGTCGGGATTGACGGCAATGAGGTTGTCATAAACGGAACCGATGTAGCTCATGGCATTTCCGGTCATTGCACCCGGCATCAGTCTGTCCGGAGTCGTGTCCGCGATCCGCAGAATCTTTTTTTGCGGTGCCGCCGTTTCGGTACTTTCCGTGGTGCCCGATTCGGTACTCTTTTCCTGCTTTCCTCCGGCAAAGAGTGCCGCTGCAAGAAACAGGACCATAAGGCCAAACAGAAAAATCTTTTTCATTTTTTTCTCCTTTAAAAATGATTGCATATATATTTGTATTTGAAACACATCCGGTGCCTTTCAAATAGTGCGACTATTTCGTACGCTATGCAACATTATCATACAAAAAGTATACCACACTTTGAAGTGCTGTCAAGGAAAAAAATCACACAAAATGAAGCCGGTATTCTGTTTAATAACATTACACATAAACTAATTGGACGTCCAACCATTGAACGATACGATATTGTAGCATGGTTTATCAAAAAAAGCAAATTTTTTTATCACCACGATTCAGAGCGGCATTAAAAAATTCGGAGTGCCTCAGCATAGAGACACCCCGAAAAAAGAAGAGGATTATCTAATTCCGAATAGCCGGAAATCTGTTCCGTATTTGTTTTTCAATATTGGTTTCTATGGGCGGTGGGGTATGGGAGTTCAGCAGTTCTTTCGCTATTCCTCCTGCGCGGGTGACAGTATCCCGTTCACCGTTTCTCTCCCATGCATCCCTGTGCTCCTGACTGCTCACGGTACTTTCAAAGAATTCCTTCCGCATATACCGGATCGTGTGCTCCTCCCCGAGATAATCACCCCCGGGGCCAACGTCGAGCATCAGGTCTAACGCGATGGTGTCGTCATTTACCTCGATACCCCGCAGCACTCTCAGGCAGCGGCCGATGATTTCATTATCGATAACCAGTTTTTCATAGGAGGCGGTCAGGTCAAACTCCATCAGTCCCGCCGCATCGTGGATATAATTCGCTCCCGACATAGCCACGAGGAGGTTCATCATACCGCTTTCATATCCTGCCTGGGCATCCACGACTTTAGAATCGGTCATCCCCGCGGTGGAATAATAGGGGATTTGATAATACTGGGCCATCTGGCTGACTCCGGCATTAATCATTCCCCGCTCGATTGTTCCGGAAAGATGCCCCATGGTCCGCAGGTCGGTAATACTCCCTACGCTGCCGCAGATCACCGGTGTCCCTTTATTGATGAGCTGAGTCATGACGACGCCGGACAGCGTTTCCGCGGTGTGCATGACTACGTTTGATGCCATGGTTATCGGTGAAGTAGTACCGCACAGCGGCTCGGTGGGGACAACGACGGGAAGCCCCTTTTCGGCGCAGTAGCAGGTGCATTCACCGTAAATATCATCGATTTTAAATGGACTGATGATCAGCGTGATAAAAGAAACGAAGGGGCGTGCCCGAAGCCGGTGTTCACCGCCGGCGATCATCGATGCCATTTCAACCACTTCCTTTAATCCTTTCAGCGAATAAATCCCCCCCATTACATGCTTTGAGGTGTTGGTTATAGCTGAATAAAATCGGTTTATATCCACCTCGTCCTTGTTCGCGATCTCATTCGGAAAAACATTGATGGTGAAAACTGATACATTTTCCAAAGCGTCCATCAGCCGGGCCATTTCACGAACGTCCCGGTTCGTTGAGGGGCGCCGTTCTCCCGTTTCCATATCGAGCACGTTGATTGCAGTACCGCCGGTACCGAGATATACGTTGCTCCCTTCGAGACTACAGTCCCGGTCCGGATCCCTTCCGCAGAGCACCACTTTCGAGGGCGCGGAGGCAACCGCATCTTCCAGCATGGATTTCGGTATCTTTACGAGACATTCAGATTCATCTACATCGGCTCCAGCGGCTTTGAAAGCCTCTCTGCCGGTTTGCGTAAAGACTTTAACCCCGCCTTTTTCGAGAAGAGTCCCGGCCGCCTCGTCTATTTTCTTTACCTCTTCGTCGGTGAACGGTTTATATTGTCCGCCTTTGAATATCATGAGTATTTCTCCACGATTTCGAGAAAATTTTTAAACATCTGTTTTCCGTCGGGGTACTGGTCGTTATACTTTTCCGGATGAAATTGGGTGCCGTACAGGGGGCTGCCGTCTTCTTTCTGAATCATCATGATGTCGGTGTTTTCGGCACGGGCGACGTTCACGAATCCTTCGGGCGCTTTGGGAAGAAAATACCAGCGGTAGTCCCACATCATCGAATGTTCGCCGATCCCCTTCAGGAGCGGACTTTTACCTGTAAACTCCACGGGATTGAATTCCTTTCGCTCCAGCCCGTAATCAAGGCGGCGGGATCCAACGCCGAATGCAAGACCGAGGACGGCATGTCCGCCGCAGATCCCGAGAAACGGGACATCGACCTTCCGCATCAGCTCCATCTGTCCTCCGTATTCAGCCTGTGCATCGATATCATCCCAAAAATCCCTGCTCCCACCGGATACTATTCCCCTAACTTCAGGATATTTCTTCAACGTATCTCCGTTCACTTCGCTGGTATGGAGTACCATATAGTCTATACCCGAAAGAGCTTTCATCCGCTCGCCGACATAATGCCGTATTTCCAGTTCTCCCAAATCGAAATTGGTAATGTAATTGTTGATTAATAACAGCATAGTCCCTCCTTTTACAGTAAAATATTGAATTGTTCCCGGAGCTTCCGGTCAATTGCTTCGGGAATATAGGATTCTTCTTCCTGGGCAAGAATGTTTCTTGCTATAGCCCTTGCCTTGAAAGTTGCATCCGCCATATCGTCGAGACGTATACCAAAAAGCCATTTCTCTCCGTTCAAGGTGCTGCTTTCATAGTATTCTTCTCTCATAAACTCCAGTGTATGGTCCGCGGTCATAAACTCTCCGCCCGGACCGACGGAATCGATTACATCCAGGGCAAGATGCCTCTCATCTACGTTTATCCCCTTTAACACTTTACAGCTCATTCCCAAAATCTCATTATCGATAACATACTGTTCATACGCAACGGTTAGCATCGATTCGAGCATCCCTGCGGAATGATGAATGTAATTCGAACCGCCCATGGAAGCGAGGAGGATGGTAATCGACTTCTCCATCGCCGCTTGTGCATCGGGAAACTTGGAATCCGACAGGCCGGCCGAATTGTAATTCGGAACTTTGATGTGGTTCGCCATCTGATGGATGGCGGCATTCATCATTCCGCATTCCACGCTGCCTCCTGAATAGCCCATGGTCCGCAGATTCGCTCTCCCGGGAATACCGCCGTAGAGTACCGGCGCTTCGGGCCGGGTCAGCTGACAAATCGCAATTCCCGCCATCTGCTCCGCATGAATCAGAGCCAGGGTTCCCGCCATCGTAATGGGAGAAGTGGAACCCGCCATGGGTGCACAGGAAAGAGCAACCGGGATCATGTTCCGGTTCAGTTCCTGCATGATGAGAACCGCCTGGGTGCTGAGCTTCAGGGGAGAAATAGCAAAGGAAGTGATTCCAGAAATAAAGGGTTTTTTTTGCAGCTCTTCCCTGCTTCCGGCAAGGAAAACAGCCATGTCGATGACTTTCGAAACATTCGCGGCGCTTGTGAGACCGGACATTACATGCTTACCCGTAGCCCGCAGGCAGGCGTAAAACATGTTCTCATCGTAGGCCTCCCCCGGAATATCTGTGGGGATGCAGGGACGGACAAGAAAGTTGATATTGTCCAGCTTGTCCACCAGACGTCCGATCTGATGAAGGTCATTCAGTGTCGTAGAGCGGACCTTTCCCGTGTCCATATCCAGGATGCGGAGGGCGGCGCCGCCGGTGCCCAAATAAACATGATCGTCGGCAAGCTTGAGGTCGTTTTCCCCGTCCCTGCTGTATAAAACGACTTCCGCCGGCGCTTTCTTGATCTGGTCCCGAATCAGCTTACTGGGAAAAGTAATCCGCTTTTTGCCCCTGTCGACCAGGGCACCCGCCCCTTCGAGCATATCCGCGACTTCCTCCAGCCCCGACTCGTAAGCCAGCCCGGTCCGTTCCAGGATGGTAAGAGACGCGTTATGAATGGAATCGATGTCTTTCGGATTTAAGGGTTTGTATATCCCCCCCGACAGACCCTTTAAAAACATCTACTGCTCCTTCTCGGCATTCCAAAGGAGGGATACAACCCTTAACATTGGACGTCCAATGAGTTGATATAGACGATAATACCATGTCTTTTCCGGCGTGTAAAGTTTTTTATTCATCTCTAGCCCTTCTGCCGGAGCAATCGATAAAAAACTTCCAAATCCGGCAGCGTATCCAGAGACCACACCGCATCGCGGAGCTTGTCCGTCTTCTCTTTCCCGAGAACGGGATGCGCCAGCCAAAAGAATTTCCGCTCCAGATCACCGTCCGTCGGCGCACTTTCCCCGGCATCCCAGCGGGCCGGCATTACACCGGAGCGGACCCTTTCCTGCGGAACCCGGCCGCTCCGCCGAAATCGGATTTCCACTTCCGATTCCGCCCGTTCCGGAAAATGCTTCTGAAACCGCTTTTCCGGGACAACGGAAATCTTTTTCATCATTTCCCTGATGTCCGTTTCGAACAGCCGGGGAGGCAGCACCTGTTCCGGACCCACTTCACCGTCCAGGACCGCGGCCGCCGCAGGAAAAAGGATGTTGTACTGCGCCTCTTCGGTATTTTTCGGAGGAGCCCCAGAAAGCGCAGCGGACTCCCGGAAGGTATATATCCGGATTTCATCGATATCTTCGGGCCGTATTCCGTAATCACGGACCAGTTTGAGTGCACCGTCCACAGCGGGCTGGGCCCAGCGGCAGCATGCGTAGGGCTTAAAGTATACGTTCATGATTTCCCATTCACTCCCCATAGTTTCGATCCACCGTGGTTCCGGAGTGTCGTCGAACAGCGGGTTGATACCGGTAAAGCCCTTTTCCGCCATCAGAACCGACATCATCCCGACCATGCAGCCCCAGCCGATGCTGTCCTTTCCCATGCCGGGCACCTCGATGCACTTCATCATCGGAGCTATCGGTGCGTGATATTCCGCGGCCCCTAAGGCGTTGCGGAGCTGTTTTTCCGAAAGCCCGAGTAGTTTTCCCGCTGCCGCCGCCCCTCCGACGGCACCCCAACTTCCCGATGAATGGTATGTCTCATATGTCGCATGCCGTATCAGTCCGGCCCGGATAGCAGTTTCATACCCCGCCGCGAGAGCGGATAAAAACGCTTTTCCGTCAACGCCCGGGCCGGTCCGGCCGCTCTCTGCAGCCCGGGCTGCCGCAGCTTTCGAAACCGTCAGCTGCGCCGCGGTCAGGACCACCGGAACGACGCAGGCACCGGGATGACCCTTTATGTTCCGGTAACCGTCATCGATGTCGAGAGCATTCGCGGCGAAGCCGTTTGACAGGGCGGCGCCGGAAGCGGAAACCCGCCTTCCGGAAACGATAATTTCCGCCTGATCTCCGGGAAACTGTTCCTCCGCGAAGGCCTCCATCAGCCCGGCCACCGGCGTTTCGTACCCGGCTATCATTGCGCCTAAGGTATCCAGCAGGCAGCGTTTCGTCTGGTGACGGACCTCGGAGGGCAGGTCTTGATACGAGAGGTTTTCTATAAAATCGATTGTTTTTTTCGTAGCATCCATTTTTGCGGTTCCGGAAAGGGTTCGAAATTCCCGTATCGCCGGTACAGGTCATGGGCGTCTTTCGTAGCAAGAATAAAGAGCTTCTGCCGCTGCAGGCCGGGATGGACGCCGATACATTCCACCAGCCACTTACCCAGCCCCCGCCCCGTATACGCCTCATCGATATACAAATCGCAGAGCCAGGCAAAGGTGGCATAATCGGTTACCACCCGGGCGAATCCGACCTGCCGGCCGCCTGTCTGCCCTTCCGCCTCTTCGTAAACCCCGAAGCAGAGGGAGTTTTCAATTGACAATTTCACGGTCTCCAGGGACCGGCCCTGCGCCCAGTACGATTTGCCGCACAGATACTCGTGAACTGTCCCGATATCGAGCTGTTCACGGTCCGTATTGATGAAAAAACCGTCCTGCCTGTATTCTTTGATTTCCTTGTCCGTCATAGCTGTAACATTTTATCCGTCATATCCAGAATCTTGTCCAGTGTACCCAGGCCCTCTCCCAGCTCCGACTCATTGATGGAGAGCGGCGGGACCGGAAAAATGTAGTTCCATTTTGCGAAACAATGCATCCCCAATTCTTTCATCGTCCCCATCAGCTTCGGGGCGATAATTTCATCTCCGGGCTGGGCAGGCGACCCCGGCTGCGGCGAAAGAGGTACTTTGGTCTCCTTGTCCTTCACCAATTCGATTGTCGAAAAAAGACCGATACAGCGGACGTCCCCCACGCTGGGATGCTTTTTCTTTAACTCCTCGAGTCCTGCTTTTAAAACTTCCCCCATCCTTTTCGAATTTTCAATCAGCTTTTCCTCTTCATAAACCCGGACAGCGGCAAGACCGGCGGCAATACCCAGAGGATGCGCATTGTTGGTAAGTCCCATGGGCAGG
>CAZSGZ010000210.1:0-6698 GCA_964606455.1 uncultured Spirochaetales bacterium | reverse complement strand
TTCTCATTTTATCATATTTTGTTTTCAGCGGAATTATTTTGAGAATAAGTAAATTCCCTCTTTTTGCAGTCGTTTTTGTTCTCGGTATTGTACGGTTGTTCTTTTTTCTCTTCTCCCTGTTTGCAGCGGGCACCGCGGGGCATTTTTTCGAACTTCTAATTCCGGTCAACGTTTATCCCCCTTTAGCGGGAATTGGTTACTTTGCAGTTCTGTTTTTCCTTATTTCCCTTAGGTGGGGCCGTACATGAAACAGCGGAACCCAAACGGCACCTCCCCGGGCGGAAAAACCGCCAAAATTGTTCTGCTTTTTTCCATAGTTCTGTTTGCTATCCTTCTGCTGTCTGCCTTCGTATGGTTTCCGCGTACGGGAATTTTATCGGTTTTTAAAGGAAACTGGGTGCTCTTTCGGGGACTGTCCAATTTTTTACTCTTTTTTCCAGCCTTTTTCTGCTCGGTCTTGTTGATAAGCCTGACACTGTTTCCCGCGTTTTTAACTAACAGTACCCAATCTTTCTCTTCCTATGCCGCATTTTTCATCATTGTCATGATGCTCTACACCGGTTTACGGGAAATCGGGAGCCCCCGGTTTCAAAACCGGCTGAAGGATATCCGCTATCTTACCCAAAGCGGAGAAGAGCTCATTGAAGCAGCATACGAGGCGGAAGAGGAACATGATATTGAACGGGCGTATCAAAATCTGAAACGGTACCGTGAAATAGACCCGAATAATTCCAACATCAACAGTGAATTCGACCGGATAAAAACCCAATATGCCGCCGAGCAAACGGCAGCACGGGAAAACCCCGGGGAGCAGCGGGATGAACCGGCGGAAGCAGGCCAAAATACCGCCGAATCGCTAGCAAAACGGGCAGCCGCGTATCTTGAACAAAACAATTTTCACTCGGCCTACTACTATGCAACCATAGCCTTTGAACTGGGAAGCAAAGAGGCGCGGGAAATACAAGAAAAAGCATGGAACAACATTACAAACGTAACCCCCGGGCGGGAATCTGAGGAAAACCGGCTGCGTTTTACCCAAAAAGCGGAAGGGCAATCGACACTTTCGTATGGAAATAGCATTGAAGCCTACTTTCTTTTCAGGGACTTACACGAAACCTATCCGGCGGATAGTGAAATTAGAAAAATGCTGGAGGAAACGGAGGAGCAGCTGAAAGGAAAAGCCTTTTTTCTCGAAGAAGTTATTCAGGCCCTTGCTTATCCGGGTTATCCGGACATTTTTTTTATTTTAAACAAAACGGAAACGTACATCCGCCTTTTTTATGCTAAAACGGGTATTGTTACCCGGGAAGGAATTTTTTTTCAGGACATCGAACTCTTTTCCATCAATACCGCTGACAACACGGCGGCGGAACATCTCTACGCGCCCTACGGGAAATGCATTGACCGAAACCTTCTTATGCACTGCATTCATAAAACCGACGAAGAAACCCAATTCTATCCCCGGTATGTAGCCGGCCCGAAGGATAAACCCCCCCCGTCCACCCTGCTCCTTCCCTTTCAAGCCGGTGAATTCCAGCATTTTAGCAGGAGAGAACATAATACCGACATTCTCTCCTTCGGGGACCTCTTGTATTTACGAAAACTCTGGCCTTCCCGGGGGTACCGAAGCGAGCCCGTGTATATTGAACTCCTCATGCGAATTATGTATCCCTTTAGTTTTCTTGTGTTTGCCTTTTTTACCCTTTCCATCGGGTTACGGACAAAGCCCGGTTCCGGCAGGCCGTCCGCCGCCGCGTATATTTTAATCCCCTTTCTGCCGTTTCTTGTCCACTACATTATTCATTTTTTCTACTATCTGAACCGGGTTTTCTTGTCCTTTATCCACAGCTGGCTCGGGTTTTTCGCTGCTTTGATCGTTTTATTTGTCCTGCAGGGGGTACTCCTGCTCTTTTCGATAGGACGGTCGCTGAAACGGCTGCAGGGATAGCGGAGAGATTCAGCCTTCTTTTTCCCGTTTAATGTGGGCCCCTAAGGCCTTCAGCCGGGGAAGCAAGTTTTCGTATCCCCGCTCAATTTGATACACATTACGGATAAGGCTTTTTCCCTCCGCGCAGAGGGCCGCGATAACCATGGCCATACCGGCCCGAACATCGGGCGAAACGAGGTCGGAACCCGTTAAACGGCTCGGTCCGCTCACCACGGCGCGGTGAGGGTCACAGAGGATAATTCTCGCCCCCATTCCAATCAATTTATCAACAAAAAACATTCTCGATTCGAACATCTTTTCATGAATCAGGACGGTCCCTTCCACCTGCGTGGCAACAACGGTAATCAGGCTGATGAGGTCCGGAGGAAAGCCGGGCCAGGGTGCATCGTCAATCTTCGGTATCATCCCCCCCATATCGGGAATTACTTTTAACTCCTGCCCTCCGGGAATGCGGATAGTTTTTTTATCCGTTTCCCAATGGATACCAAGTTTTTGAAACGCAATTTTGGTCATTCTGAGGTGTTCGGGCTCCGCGTTTTCTATTTCCACTTCTCCCCTGGTAACGGCCGCAAGACCGATAAACGAACCGACTTCCATAAAATCGGAACCGATTGTGAACTCACAGCCGCCAAGTTTTTTTGACCCTTCAATGTGCAGTATATTCGATCCGATTCCGGTAATTTTTGCGCCCATACAATTGAGCATTTTACATAAATCCTGCACATGCGGTTCCGAAGCTGCATTTTGAATAACCGTTTTACCGGAAGCCAAGACCGCCGCCATAATGGCGTTTTCAGTCGCGGTTACCGACGCTTCATCTAAAAAAAGTTCAACTCCCACCAATTTGTTTGCGGTAAGCCGGAACATGCCGTCGATTTCAACCCTCGCGCCTAGCGCGGAAAAAGCAAGAAAATGCGTATCCAGCCGGCGGCGCCCGATAACATCCCCCCCGGGAGGCGGCAGAAACACCTTGTGCTGTCGTGCAAGCAGAGGACCGGCAAACAGTATGGAGGCGCGAATATGTTTCGCCTGTTCTCCGGGAATTTCATGGGTTTTAATGTTCTGAGTCTGCAGGGAATAAACGCCCTTGCTCTCTTTTTTCACGTCGGCACCAAGGGCCCGCATGATGCTGAACATTACTTTTACATCTTCTATTTCGGGAATATTTTTGAGAATGACCTTCTCATCGGTTAACAGCGCCGCGGCAATGCATGGAAGGGCCGCGTTTTTATTGCCGTTTGCACGTATTGTGCCTTTAATTGGAAAACTGCCGTCAATTATAAACATTTTCGTTCATCAAAATAAAATAAAATTGTTGAGGCTGAAAAGGGTTCTTACTCATGCCTATCCTGGAAATATAAAGGTATTCACCCTTTTCTGCAATAACACGGACCCGCAGGGGAAAAATAAAATTTCCGTTTTCATTTTGTTGAAACGGATTTTCCAGAATTTCAGGAAAGATACTAGTTTCAACGTTCAAATCGATCAGTTCCGGATGTTCCGAACCCTTTTCGAGAGCGATGGGTATAAACAGCGACCGGATTATATCCGATTCCGCGACGTTCCGTTTCGATAACAGCCGCAGCTGCCGCTGCGGAAGACCGTATGTTATCAGCTCTTCCCATTGTTCATTACTGATAAGGTCCCGTGTCGTTTCCAAAAAATCCCGTAAATTACGGACAATATTTGTGACTTTGTCCTGAAAGTAAGTTCTTCCGTTCCAATTATACCAGGTGATGTAGGTTTCATATCCCATCCCCTCTTCAAAACTCTTTTCAAAATGAAGAATATCATTATATCCGTCCGTATTGATATCCTGAATATCGATAAAAGCGGCAAATGTTTCCCGCAGCGTCAGCTGCTCGAAGGTATCTTTTTCACAAAACAACCATGTCCGTTCCGTTCCCTCCGGATTCTGAAAGTTGATAGACAATGCAAAGGGGGTTTTTACCGTTTTCGATATGAAAAATTGGGACATATCATCGATTACAAGTTTTTTGCCCAATTCCATCGTATAGCCCGGATATAACGCGCCGTCACGCTGAAACAGCAGACGGACTTCAACCGCAAAGGGTTCACTATCGGGGTCATACAGGCGGGAAAAATCGGAAAGTTCGGCGAATTCGGCATCGTCGACATCTTCACGGTCAATAAACAGAGCAAACACGTCATTGTAGCCGTTTGCGTCGATATCATAAAACAGAAGAAGGGGAACACCATTCCGATGTACCGGGGACCAGCCGTCGCCGGCAAAACGAAACACGAAACGGTAAATGGTCCAGGGTGTCAGGGGGGTTACCGCGGCTTCTTCCGGTTTTTCCTCCGGGGGGGGCGGTTTTTCCTGCCCTTCGGTTCCGTCACCCTTCGGCACAGCTTCCGTTTTCCCGCTTTCTTCCGTCATTTCACTTTCCGTCGAATACTCCGGCGGCGGTTCTTTCTCGGATTTTACCCCGCCTGTCGATGTAGAACAGGAAGAAACCACGAGCAATACTATTGTCGTTATCAATACAGTAGCGTTACATACCGTTCGCATACACCCTCTGCAAATACACAGGCATAGTACCAGGATCGACGATAAATATCTACCTGAAAGAGGGTATGGAATAATATGGAAAAAATGTATAAAAATAGGACTATGATTGTAATGAAATTCGGGGGAAGTTCCCTGGCAAACGCGGAAAAAATCAGGAATGTTTACGCTATTGTTACGTCGGAAGCCTATCATCAGCCGGCTGTTGTTCTTTCAGCTATGAAAGGTGTAACAGATGCCCTGCTGGAAACGGCAAAAACGGCTGAAGCCGGAGATGAAAACTACAAAATGCAATTCGAAACAATACGGAAGCTTAAGCGGGAGACCGTCGGGGCATTGTTTTCATCTTCGCGAAAGGAAACTGTACTCGAACAAATTGACGGACTTTTGGAAGAACTGGAACTCATTCTTACTGGAGTGGAACTTGTTCAGGAATGCTCGCCCCGAAGTTTGGACTTAATCGCGAGCTTTGGAGAACGCCTCAGCTGTACCGTATTCTCCGAATATCTTCTCGAAAAGGGACATGAAGCCTGGATGTTTGATACCAGGGACGCTATTGTTACAAACGACCGCTTCGGCAGCGCTTCAGTTAAATTCGGACCATCATACCGGAATATTGCGCAAAAGCTGCAGACCGGCGGCGGGATAGCCGTTATTACCGGTTTTATTGCCCGGTCGGAGGAGGGTATAACAACGACCCTCGGCAGAAACGGATCGGATTACACCGCCTCCCTGATCGGGGCCGCGGTGGAAGCGGAAAAAGTGGAAATTTGGACCGATGTAGACGGTGTTTTAAGCGCGAACCCGAAACTGGTGGAAAATGCCTTCGTTATTAAAGAACTGAATTTTCAGGAAGCAATGGAATTGTCCTACTTTGGAGCTGAAGTCATTCATCCTTCCACCATGATACCGGCGGTAGAAAAAAATATATCCATTTATATAAAAAATACGATGAACCCGTCGGCGGAAGGCACCCGCATTTCAAAAGAGGCCGCCCCGAATCCCCATGCAATTACCGGTATCGCGTCCATCGGCAAGACCGCGCTTATAAACATTGAAGGCGGCGGAATGATCGGCGTCCCGGGTATCGCGTCCCGGGTCTTCAAAGCCCTCGCGGCCGCGGACATCAACATTATCATGATTTCACAGGCCTCCTCGGAACACAGTATCTGTATCGTTACCAGGCAGGAGGAAGCCGCGCGGGCCCTGCCGGTACTCCAAGAAGACCTTCGGCCGGAAATTGAATCGAAGATTATCCAGCACTTCGATTTACTCGATAATCTGGAAATTGTTGCAATAATCGGAGAAAACATGAAAGGCACGCCGGGAATATCGGGGAAACTGTTTTCCTCCCTCGGCGACGCCGGCATCAATGTTCTCGCCATTGCCCAGGGTTCTTCGGAACGGAATATTTCCTTCGTGATTTCCGCGGAGGACACAAAAAAGGCGCTGACCGTTATTCATAAGTCCTTTTTGGAAAACGATTAGTAAATACTGCGAGGCTGAACATGCGATTTTACAGCACAAGAGATAAAAGCACGTCCGTTTCTTTTCGGGAAGCCCTCTTTACCGGGCTTGCTCCCGACGGCGGACTGTACCATCCCGAGGAAAAGGCTGACATCCGGGACCTGCTGACCTCATTTTCAAAAAATACCGGCTTCATTGAACTGGCATCCGCCGTAACCGCCCGGCTTTTTTCCGAAGAGGTCCCGGCACAGGACGCTGAAACGATATGTACCGCCGCGTTTCCTTTTGAACCGAAGCTCCGGCCGATTGATGAACATATTTCCATTTTAGAACTCTTCCACGGCCCTTCCTGTGCTTTTAAAGATTTCGGTGCTTCATTTCTCGCAACGGTAATGGAATATTTTCTTGAACGAAGCGAGAGAAGGGCTATTATTCTCACGGCAACCTCCGGCGATACCGGAAGCGCCGTTGCCCAGGCGTTTCACGGCAAAGAGAATATCGAAGTTGTTATTCTGTATCCTTCCGGCAGGGTAAGTCCGTTACAGGAAAAACAGCTTACAACTGTCGGCGGCAACGTTACGGCCCTCGAGGTAAACGGGGCTTTCGACGACTGCCAGCGGATGGTAAAGGAAGCTTTTGTAGACCCGGTGCTGCGGCGGGAGCTGACCCTCACGTCGGCCAATTCCATCAACCTGGGCAGACTTCTGCCGCAGTCATTTTCCATCTTCAAATTTCGAGTTCATACATTTTGAT
>CAZSGZ010000209.1:0-6726 GCA_964606455.1 uncultured Spirochaetales bacterium | reverse complement strand
CCTTTGAAATTTTGGCCTGGTCGTAAAAATCAGCCAGCATGGCGTTGGCAGCAGCACCGGAAAAAAAAGCGGTTGTAAAGGCGGCGCTGCAAAGGTCTCCCATGCGGGAAAAACGAAAGAATGGGCGGGCAACCACTGCCACCTGCCGGGTCCAGCCTAGTCCCTCTATGACCTGGCCTGCTGCAAGTCCGATAATGATAAAACAGGTGAGACGTCCAAGGGGAAGGGCCAGTCGGTTCACCAGGATTCCAGTGGTAACCGGAGAAAAGAACAGATTGCTTACAACCGGCAGCACAGCGGAAACGGCGGCGGATATCGGGTCAGCGCTTCGGTACCGTCCCGGACACATTTCGTACTATACGTTAACGGTAGAGGAGGGCACTCCTCTCGCGGCGGCCGCGGCGAAGGGGGAGCTGGATTATCCGGACGAGGAAACAGCTCTTCGGCTGTGGGAGACGGGGAAGGCCCTTTTGGCGTCGGCGGGATATGCACAGTATGAAGTTTCGAATTTCGCCCTGCCCGGAAAGGTGTCCCGTCACAATATTCACTATTGGGAGATGGACCCGTATATCGGCTGCGGTCCCGGGGCGGTATCGACAATACCTACCGGCGGGGGGGCGCTTCGATATGAAACGAAGCGGATACTGTCGGAGGAGCTTGAGGTAGAGCTGGAGCACGTCGATGCAAGGACGTTTCTTTTGGAATACCTGATGATGGGCTTCCGGATGACACGGGGAATTGCAAAGGAGAAGTTCCGTACAACGTTTAACCGGGAATTCGGTGATATCTTCGGCAGTGAATTGGAGAACTGGAAAAGTGCGGGACTTGCCTGTGAGAATGACGGCTTTGTCCGCGTAACCGACGCGGGACAGCGGGTCTTGAATAGAATTGTTCTCGAAGCAGCTGTCGGGATCGACAATTTTCGGACAGCTTGACAGCAGATTTTTTATCGTGCTACCCTTTTCTTACATTTTTATAGGAGAAAATATGTCTGGTCACAATAAATGGGCATCTATTAAGCATAAAAAAGGGGCCGCCGATGCAAAACGGGGGAAAATTTTTACAAAAATTATCCGGGAAATAACCGTTGCCGCCCGGGAGGGCGGGGGCGATCCGGATGCCAACCCCCGGCTGCGTACCGCCGTATTGAAGGCGAAAACCGCGAATATGCCGAAGGACAACATCGACCGGGCCGTTAAAAAAGGGACCGGCGATTTGGAAGGTGTATCATATACGGAAATTAACTACGAAGCCTATGGCCCGAACGGCGTGGCAATTCTCATCTCGGCCTTAACCGACAACAAGAACCGTACCGCCGCGGACGTTCGGAACATATTACAGAAGGGAAACGGAAGCTTAGGAGAAACGGGCTGCGTCTCCTATCTGTTCCACCGGAAAGGGATCATCGATTACGCATCTGAAAAATATTCCGAAGAGGATATTTTCAACGTTGCCCTCGAAGCGGGGGCCGAGGACGTAACGAACGACGGGACCGTTATCGAGGTCATAACCGCTCCGGAAGATTTCGAGACCGTTTTGAATGCCCTGCAGAACGCCGATTTTGAGGAAGAAAGCGCGGAAACTTCAATGGTGCCGGAAACGACCATCTCCTTGGATGAAGAATCGACGAAAAAGGTCCTCCGGCTTATCGATAATTTGGACGATCACGACGATATCCAGAATATCTATACAAATTTGGATATTCCGGACGATTTTTCCTTTGACGATGAATGATACGGATTATCGGTATTGACCCCGGTCTGGCAAATACGGGATACGGTGTTATCGAGATAGAAAAAAGCCGGTACCGGGCCCTTGTCCACGGTGTCATTACCACGGATTCCGGTCTGCCCGCGGGAGAGCGGTTGAAGACAATTTACGACGCCCTTACAGAAGTTGTAAAGGAATACAAGCCTCGCGAAGCCGGCATAGAAGACCTGTTTTTCGCAAAAAACGCCGCCAGCGCTTTTCCGGTCGCTCAGGCGAAGGGAGTGGCCCTTCTTCTGTTCGAGCAGCGGGGCATCCCCGTCCGGGAATATCCGCCTCAGGCGATTAAACAGGCGATTGTCGGCAGAGGAAGGGCTGAAAAAGGGCAGGTGCAGGAGCTGACGAAAGTACTGCTAGGCCTCGATGCAGTGCCGAAACCGGACCATGCAGCGGACGCTTTAGCGGCGGCGATCTGTCATTATAACAATATGAACTTTACCGCCCTTGTACGGGGAAAACAATAGAGGAAGCGGAGAGGAATGTTCAATAGACTGTACGGTACGATCAGTTCAAAAGAGGAGCAGCTTCTGCTGCTGCGGCAAAACGGTATCGAGTGGGAAATCCACACCACTTCGACCTCGATTTCACAATTTCCGCCGCCTGAATCGGAAACCTCCGTATATACCTATGTGTATCATAAAGAGGACCAGCTGACCCTCTACGGATTTGCCGCCGAAAGCGAGCGGTCCTTGTTTTTAGAACTGATAAAAATTTCCGGTATCGGTCCGAGACAGGCGTGTAAAATGTTATCGGGAATAAGCGATACCCAGTTTATTCAGGCCTTAGACAACGAAGATATCAACGTGCTGACAAGGCTGCCGGGACTTGGGAAAAAAACCGCGCAGAAGATCATTCTTTCCCTCAGGGGCAAACTGACAACCGGTGAACGGGAACAGGAAGCTTACGCGGACATTGTCGAGGCACTGTACAATATGGGTTTCGATAAGGGGGAGGCAAAACGGATAGTGCGGGACATTGCGAAGCGGCACGACCAGGGCGAATTATCGAAGGAAGAATTGGAACAGAAAATCATGAAGGACGCGATTGTAGAGTTAAGTCAATGAATTTACTATCCGGAGATTTCGATCCCGCGAAGGACGAACAGGAAAGTACGCTGCGCCCCCGGTTTTTACATGAGTTTATCGGACAGGAACAGATGAAAGGAAACCTCAGGGTCTTTATCCAGGCGGCCCGGCAGCGGGGCGAAGCCCTCGACCACATCTTTTTAAGCGGCCCTCCCGGCCTCGGGAAAACGACCTTGGCGGGGATTATGGCCCATGAAATGGATGTGGACATTAAAATCACATCCGCCCCGGCACTGGACAAGCCGAAGGACTTGGCGGGGCTGCTGACGACGATTTCGGAACGGACCGTTTTCTTTATCGACGAGGTCCACCGTCTGAAACCCGCCATCGAAGAAATGCTCTACATCGCAATGGAGGATTTCGAGCTCGACTGGATTATCGGACAGGGGCCGTCGGCGCGCAGTATACGGATTCCGCTCCCGCCGTTTACGCTGATCGGAGCTACTACAAAGGCGGGACAGGTGGCGGGACCGCTGGTCAGCAGGTTCGGTATTCCCATCCGGATGAATTTCTACCGGCAGGGTGAAATTGAAAAAATCATCCGCCGTTCGTCGAAAATACTTCAGGTGGAAATCGATGAGCAGGGGACAGCACTGCTGGCAACCTGCTCTCGGGGTACTCCCCGGGTGGCGAACCGCCTGCTCCGGAGAATGCGGGATTTCGCGCAGGTGGTGGGGGACGGGACAATTCATCATGAAACGGTTACGGAAGGCATCGGACGCCTCGGGATAGACCCGTTAGGCTTGGAAGAGCACGACAGGGAAATTCTCCGCATCATTATCGAAAAATACGGCGGCGGGCCGGTAGGCGCCGAAACTCTGGCAATCAGCATCGGCGAGGCCATAGAATCTCTCGAGGACTTTTACGAACCCTATTTAATCCAGTGCGGTTTTCTCAAGCGTACGCCCCGGGGCAGAGTTGCCACCCCCCTAGCGTATGAACACCTAGGCTTGTCGTTGAACGCAAAGCAGCATGAAGACCAGAATTTTCTCTTTTAACGTTCCCGAAGAATTAATCGCCCAGTATCCCTCGGCGAAGGGAAAATCGCGTCTCCTCGTTGTCAACAGGAAGGACCGCGGCTTCGAGGACGACGTGTTTGCAGCTATTCCCGACAGACTTCCGGCGGGATCCGTTCTCGTTCTGAACAATTCGAAGGTACGCAAGGCGAGGTTTGTCGCCCCTTCCGAGACTGGGGGGGAGGTGGAATTCATTCTGCTTTCCCAAAGGGGACCGAGACTGTGGGACGTGCTTGTATCGAGATCGAAGCGGCAGAAAATAGGCAGGAAGTACAGCTTCCCCGGCGGAGTAACGGGTGAAATAGCGGCAGGAACGGGTGCGGTAAAGAGCCTCCGGTTTTCCCGCGACGTCTCGGAAGATTACATCGAGCAGTACGGCAAGATGCCGCTGCCGCCGTATATAAAACGGGCTGCGGACACGGGTGACGACAAAAGCTATCAAACGGTGTATGCCGAAACGCCGGGATCAGCGGCGGCCCCGACGGCGGGGCTCCATTTTACCGAAGAGCTCCTGCGGGCCGTTGCCGAAAAGGGTGTCCGGGTGGTGTATGTAACCCTTCATGTTGGAATCGGCACATTTCTCCCTATCCGTACCGAAAGTATTTACGATCATCAAATGCATGAGGAGACATATGCGGTCGGCCCGGCGGAAGCGGAGATACTGACCCTGGCGAAAAAAGAGGGGCGGCCGATTATTGCCGTGGGGACCACCACTGTCAGGACCCTGGAATCGGCTTTCTCCGGCGGGGAATTCCGGTCCGGCAGCGCTTCGACTGACCTCTACATTTACCCGGGCTATCAATTTCGTGCCGTGGACGGGATAATTACCAATTTCCATACCCCCGAATCAAGTCTTTTTGTAATGATCTCCGCTTTTGCCGGAACAGACCTTCTCAAACAAGCCTATACTCACGGGGTTGAACGGAAATATCGTTTTTTTTCCTACGGCGACGCGATGTATCTGCCGCCGGTCTAGTAGGTTGAATCGTCCATTTCGAGAAACTGCTGACGGACCCGGTCTAACCGAGTTAGGTGGGAATCGATAATTTTTCCGTAGTCGAGGTCTTTTGTCCGGATCCGGAAATTCTCATCCTCCCAGTACTGGATTTCTTCCAAATTGATGTAAGAAGGCGGCAGTTTCCCCGACCAGCGTCGTGCTTCACTCCAGTAATAGCGCGCCATCGTGTAAATCCGCTCAGCTTTGTCCAGGCTTTTGATGTTTTCTTCTTTCCAGGGATAGTTGTAAAAATAGGCTTCCATCTTGTCGAACTTGCTGCCGAGGGTAAGATAGAGTTCAGTCAGCTTGAGATTGACGTGCATGGAAAACAGATAGCGGTAGCGTTCCCACTCCTGCTTGTTGTTAATTTCCGCCAATGCATTCAGGGGGTTGCAGAAATCGGAATGAAGTGCCTTTTCAAGATAAAAGATGTTTTCAAGGGTATCTTCCGGATATCGGTGAAAATGGTCGTGGTACAGCCTGTAAAACTGTTCGGCATACAGCACGTTGTAGGCGCCTGCCGAGGAAACGGCAAAGAACAGGAACAGGAAGGCCCCGGTCAGTTGTTTCATACTGTTAGTATCGACAGTTTCCGAAAAATCTCCCAGATTTTTTCCAAAAGAGCATCCGGCCGGAGGGTCCCGTCGAGGAACTCTACCGTCATGTCCGTGCCCTGAAAAGCTGAAAATGCACTGCGGTAGCCTTGACGTACTCGCTGCTGAAACTGAAGGTCGTCAAACAATTCCGCTTTTCCACGCTCCGCTAAGCGCCGTTGACATATTTCCGGTTCGAGATCGATAAAAAGCACCAGTTCCGGCAGGGGGAAAATTCCGTTGATGCTGTTTACATAGTCAAATCCGCAGTCAATTGACTGATATGCCAGGGAAGAAAAGATATACCTGTCGCAAACAACCAGTCCCCCCGCCTCGATTTGCTCCATAATACCGCCGCTGCCGTACAGGTGCTCATGCCGGTCGGATACGTAGAGATGCGCGAGGGAAGCGGGATGCATGGTTATGTTCATGGAAAGAACGTTCCGAATAAGTGTTCCGATGGGACTGTCCGTAGGTTCAAAGGTTGTGCGGCAGGGAATACGCAGCCCGCGGAAGCGGGACCCGATGAGGGAAAGCTGTGTGGAGGTGCCGGCGCCGTCGAGTCCTTCAAGCACGATGAATCCTTTTACAATTTTGCCGCTCATATCCGCCATGATCTCCCCCTGTGGAAATTTTTTTTAGTATAGTATACTAGTAATATGATGGAATAGATGTACTATTGTATCATGGAGTTCATGTTTGGGAATAAAAATCAGGAAATCACTCCTTATTCAGATCACTATTTTTCTCATCTTGACGGGCACAACGGCATTCCTCTTTATTCCCGTTCGGAACACCATAGAAGAAAAACTGTCCGGCCTGCGTACCGAGGCAATCGCCTACCTCGAAGAAGTTCTCGGCCGTGCCATCAGCTATGACGAGGTTTCCCCCTCCTTTTTTAGAAGCATCAAGATACGCGGGCTGGCAGTATACGACAGTGAGAATCCCGAAACTCCGCTTTTGAAAATACGGCAGGTCCGTATCTATTACCGTCTCCTTCCCCTGTTCAGGGGGGACCCGATTGACGCCCTATATCAGGTCCGAATTGAAAATTCTGAAATTGCAGTAAATGAGCAAAATGATGCTGACATTATCAATCTTGTCCGGGATTTCATTGCGAACCGGGAGGAGCTGATTATACCGAATCTGGTTTTTGTTGGAAAAAATCTGCGGTTTTCCTATACCGGAGATGATTTTTCCGCGGAAGCCGAGCGTGTTTTTACCCGTCTGACAAGGGGGGGGGCGGGGAACTTCCAAGTTCAGCTGCG
>CAZSGZ010000208.1:0-6740 GCA_964606455.1 uncultured Spirochaetales bacterium | reverse complement strand
TGGGACGGCAGGATTCGAACCTGCGCATGCATGGACCAAAACCATGTGGCTTACCGCTTGCCGACGTCCCAAAATGAATATTGATTTTTTAAATAGTTTCCTTACTTATCTTAATCGTCCGGCAGTTCCTCTGAGCTTCCCCCCGTGTCTCCGTCCGATTCCGAGTACGCCTCGAGAATAACGTCCTGCAATTTCCTTCGGAAATCGGAATTAATCGGATGGGCAACATCCTTATATTCTCCGGTTTTTGTCTTTCTGCTCGGCATCGCAATAAATGTACCGCTTTTTCCTTCGATTACTTTAACGTTATGAACGACAAAGCAGTCATCAAAAGTAACGGTTACATAGGCCCGGAGTTTGCCGTCTGCTTCAACGCGCCTGACTCGAATGTCAGTAATCTCCATGGAGTCCTCCTTTGGTACATGCAACTACTATTGTAGTACAGTGTCCGGACTTTTATCAAGTAAATAAACTAACCAACAATTTCCCAACCTTCCCGTACATGCATGAAGTGCACGTTCCGCATTCTCTTTCTTTCGAAAAATACCGTAACACGCGCTTCCACTTCCCGACATTGCCGCATATTCCGCTCCGAAGTCCCGCAAGGCATCGGTAATCTTCCCGATAACGGGAAATTGTTCTTCAATAACAGGTCTAAAAGCGTTAAAAAACCCCCACTTCTCCGGCTCCTCTTCCTGATACCGTCTCACAGCCTCTTCCGGGGGCAGTGACTGGTAAACCGGACCCCGTTTGTCAAATTCACCGTAGGCAAGCCGGGTGCTGACGGAAAAACCTGGAAGTACCACGACACCGTACAAATCGGACCGCCCCCGGACCGGTTGAATGTATTCCCCCCTCCCGGTTACCAGCGCGCATGGTCCGCCGCAGAAAAACGGTACATCGCTGCCTAATTCCGCCGCCATTTCCCGCAGCTCCTCCGGCAGCAGACCTGTTTGAAACAAATGGTTCAGCATACGAAGCGCGTACGCCCCGTTACTCGAACCTCCGCCGAGACCAGACTGCTTCGGAATATTTTTTTTTACCTCAAAGGATACTCCTGCTCTAATTCCCGTTTTTCGCCGAAATACCGTAAACGCACGGTAAATGATATTTTCCTCAATCGGCACATCCGGCATTCCGCTTATTCGGCAGGCTTGAGTGTTTTTCAAAGAACGGCAGAACAATTCATCGTACAGTCCAATCATCTGAAAAATCGATATGATGGAATGGTAGCCATCATCCCGTTTCGATTGAACTTCAAGATGAAGATTCAACTTTGCCGGGGAACGGGCTGTAACTGTCCCCTGCATAATGAAGGTATTATATATATTCCCTTGAAATTGTCAATAAAGGCTAGGACCGGACATAATGGCAGCCCCGCGACTCGGGATTGTTCGACGCCGCCTTTGCAATGAGCGTTGCCGTAAGGACCGCATTCCGGAGTTCGATGATGCTCCGGGACATCCGCGCCTCCTGATAGAATTTTTCGATCCTGTGGCTTAAATAATTTAAATCGCTCAAGACCCGCTGCAGCCTCCGTTTTGTCCGTATAATCCCCGCGTAATTCCACATAGCGGCCCTGATATTCATCAAATCGTTGCTGATGAGCACGGGGTCGAATTCTATCTCGTGCTCCGGATAAATCCATTCGGGGATTTCCCCCGCCAGTTCCTTCGACAGTTCATACCTCCGCACTGCAAGGGCCTTTCCGGTCCTGATACCGAAATAGAGACCCTCGAGAAGTGAGACGCTCGCAAGGCGGTTAGCTCCGTGAACGCCGGTACACGCGGTTTCTCCCGCCGCGTACAGGCCTTTCACGCTGGTTTTACCGTTCAAATTGACTTTTATACCGCCGCAGGAATAGTGGGCGGCGGGAACAACGGGAATGGGTTCCCTTTCAATATCGATCCCGATTTCACGGCAGGTTGAATAAATACTCGGAAACCGGTCTTTCAGTGAAATACCCTCGATGCAGGTAGTATCGAGCAGCACGAATGAGTCCTCTTCCACCTCGATTTCCCGGTAAATTGCCCGGGAAACTTCGTCCCTCGGCGCCAAATCTTTCAATTCCGGTTCGTAGCGTTCCATAAAATACTCTCCCTTCCGGTTCATAAGGCGGGCGCCTTCGCCTCGGAGAGATTCGGATATTAAAAACCGCTTTACGTCTCGATGAAAGAGTTTTGTAGGATGAAACTGGACAAATTCGGCATTCAGAATGGTCGCTCCCGCGCGATATGCCATGGCGACACCGTCCCCGACGGCGCCCTTCGGATTGGACGTGTGGAGAAAAAGGTTTCCAAGCCCGCCGGTGGCAAGCACGACGGCGGAGGCGAATATGGAAACAACTTCTCCCGTCGACTCTTGTAAGGCATACACGCCGATGACCCTCGCCCGTCTGTACCGCTCTTCGGTATGCCGGGCGTGGTGGCTGTTGGTAATAAGGTCTACCGCCGTGTACCGTTTGAAGAAAACGATGTTGGGAAACGTCCCGGCGTAACGGAGCAGCCCCGTTTCAATTGCTTTTCCCGATTCGTCCCGTACATGGAGAATACGTCTGGTGGAATGCGCGGCTTCCCGGGTCCTGTCCAGCTCTCCCGATTCGTTCCGGAAAAAAGGGACTCCTGCCTTCGTTGTGAGATACTCGGTAACACATTTCGGCCCCTCGGCGGATAAAAGGTCGACCGCCTCGGTGAAGTTTAAAAAATCTCCGGCGGTCATAATGTCTTTCGCTAATAGTTCGGGGCTGTCGTCTATTCCTTCCCCGACAATTCCTCCCTGGGCATACAAGGTGTTGCACTCCGATGCGTCTTCCTCTTTCGTCAGCACACAAACCCGAAGGCCCTCTTCCGCCGCCGCTATCGCGGTACTTAAGCCCGCGACACCGCTTCCGACAATTACCGCGTCAAAAATATCCATACTCTCGCCCCCGGTCAGTTTATTTTAAGAGAAAAATCAAAAGCCCGTACCGAATGGGTCAACGCACCGACGGAAATAAAGTCGACCCCGGTCCCGCCGTAGGCCGCGGCCTTTTCCAAATTCATATTACCGGAAACCTCGAAAAGCACATTCCCCTTCCGCAATTCGAGGGCCGCCGCGGATGCTTCCATGTCCATGTTGTCAAGCATTACGATATCCGCCTTTGCCGCAACGGCTTCTTGTACATCCTCGACGGACCTGCATTCAACCTCTATTTTATACCGGTCTCCGTAGGCGTGCCGCACGCGGGAAACAGCTTCGGAGATGGATCCCGCGGCATCGATGTGGTTGTCTTTTATCATGACCATATCGTAGAGGCCCATCCGGTGGTTCCGCCCCCCCCCGACGGTAACGGCATACTTTGCCAATTTCCTGTACCCCGGAAGCGTTTTTCTTGTGTCCAGCACCGCGGTCTTTCCTGCAGCGCCCGATGCCGACGCAACGATATCTACGAAACGCCGTGTTTCGCTTGCAATTCCCGACAAATAAGAGAGGAAATTGATTGCGGTCCGTTCCGCTGTCAAGACCGATGCCGTTTTCCCTTCCACCACCGCCACCCGGTCTCCCGAACCGAGGGCGTCCCCGTCGTGCAGCAGGAAATCGACCGAGGAGTTCTGATCAACTTTGGTGAAAACCTTTGAAAAAATTTCGGAACCCGCGAGGACCCCCGAATCTTTACTGAAAAGCGCCGCCCGGCAGTCTTCGCCGGTAAACAGTGCTCTGCTGGTTATATCTCCCGCGGCCCCCAGGTCCTCCCGCAGCGCCGCCGAAATAAGTACATCAATATCCATAAAAAATGTATATGTTATTTTACCGCCTCTGTAAAGTGCTGATTATTTCCGTAAAAGCAGTTGACAGGGGTAAATCTTCAAATTAGATTGTCACTATAAAAAAGTGCTATTTTTGGAGGTAACTGCCGTATGGAGTTTATTGATTATACAAAGACGCCGATATCGATATTTTGCATGGACGATGAATCCGAAAATGATGACGATCTCTTCGAAGACGACTTTGACGATTACGAAGATGATTTTGAAGAAGAGTTCGAGGAAGAATTCGAGGACGACGACGACTTCGAAGAGGAAGATTTTGATGATATCGATGAGGACGAACTTGACGACGATCTGATAGAAGAGGAAGAAGAGGACGAGGAACTCGATTATGATGACGGACTGGATTTTGACGATTTTGATGACTGATACACGATACTGCCTGCAAACCAAAGTTTTTCCAGTTCGTAAAATTCCCGCGATTCCCTGTTCATTAGATGTATAACGAAGCTTCCACAGTCAATAAAAACCCACGTTTCGTCCCGAAGGACCTTCTGCTGACTGAGGGGAAAAGCTCCGCGCTCCTTGAGATATATTTTCAATTCCCGAAACAGACCCTTTAAATGGGCCCAGCTTGTAACGGTAGTTATAATAAAAAAATCGGTAAAACTGCTCTGGCTGCTGATATCCAGCGCGATTGTGTCCACGCCTTTATGGGCGTCGATAAATTCCGCTATTTCTCCGACCAAAACGTCATTATTTACAGTATCTTCCATCAAAATCGTTCCCTAAAATTAGTGTTACATCCACGAAATCAGAACCGTATTCGGCATCGGCTTCTAAAACCGGTATCTGTTCCGTTCGAATTGTTTTGCAGTCGATAAACCCCGCCACTTCCTGGGCCCGGTTTACATCATCGCTTCTTCCGATGACCACCGTTTTTTCATAGTCGAAGGAATCCGCGTTTCCAACGGTAATAACCTCGAAACCGAAGCTCTTGAACAATTCCGCGGTGCGGGATGCAAGGCCGTTCCGCTTTGTTCCGTTTAAAATCTCCATCCGCACCGCTCCGCCGGGGGCTGCCGCTACTTTTGAAACGGCAAGACTCTCAAGTGTCTGCTTTATCGTCTCTTTCAGCAGTTTCCCGTCGTAGTGGGGAAAGAGAAGCACTTTCTGGTCAACTCCCCGGTCAATCCCCAGTACCCGCTGAAAAACGAGCAGCTCAATTTCGAGATTTTTCATTTCCCTGAGAAATGCCTTCAAGGCGTTTTTTTCCAGATTTGTCTGTATAAAAGTCCTCAGAAGATCGAATACGCTGTCCTTCAGCAATTCCTCCGATTTTTCGCCAAGCTGCTGCAGGAATGACTGCATAAATTTCAACTGCCGGTTCGTTTTTTCAAATTCCCCTTCCGCGTTTTCCTGGTGAAAGGTGAGGAAGGTCTTCATCTTCGCGCCGTCGAGCCTGATGCTGCCGGAAGGAAGCAGCACTATTGCCTCACCGGATATTTCCTCGACGGGATTAGCGATAAACATATCGAGCCCCTCGATGAGATCGATAAACGCCGTTAGATCGTCAATATCTATCTGAATATAATACGGAATCGGCTGATCAATAAGGGTTTCGATCCGGCTTATATACGATTCCGTCCGTTCCTCCCCGAAGAGGACATCTATACGGTCAATTTTCTTGAGAGAATCGATTATTATCCCCGTATTGCCGGGAACATCGAGGATTGCCCCCCGTTCCGTCGCGGGGTGATACATGAACACTTCGGTAAAAAGCAGTTCACCATTGTCCGTTACCAAAAAGGCGACGGAAAAGGGTTCCTCTCCCTGTACAGCCTCGGTTATTCTGTCGGTCCGGAATCTGAAAACGAAAAAGACCGCGGCACCGGCAATTATGAGAAAAATAAAAATAAGAAGTATAATACTTTTATCGAAACCTTTTTTACGTTTCAAGGATATCAACTCCCCTCGTTAATTCAACATACAGCGCGGCGGTAACGTCCGCAAGCGATTTCCCCTTTTCCTGCAGATAATCGACGTGTTCTTCCACCATCTCTCTCATTACATCATCTAAGGCCAGACCGAGGATCCTTTCCCGGTATTCCTTCGTACTTTGTTTCCGCTCCGGCTCGGCGTTGTCGGCAATAAAAATAATCTTACCAAGGTCCGACATTCCCGGTTTCCCGGTAGTATGGTAGGTTATAGCCTCGAGGACCTCTTCGTCATCAACACCGAATTGTTCCCGGGCAATTGCCGCCCCCGCCTTTCCGTGCAGCAGCACGGCCTGCCTCCGCTCTATCACGTCAATTTTGTAATATTTTGATGCCCACCTTCTCAAATCCTTCTTCCGCAATTCCCGCCCGATATCATGCAAAAGCGCCGCGAGAACTGTTTTACCGGGATCGACTCGATGCTTCTCCGCCAGTTGGAGAGCGAATTCCGCCACCCGCACCGAATGCTGATACCGCTTCGGCGATTCATAGGAACGAACAAATTGTTCAAGCTGCGGATCGATTTCAAGCGCCATACAAATGCTTTTCCCTAATATACGCATATATTTTTTCCGTTACAAGGTACCTGTAGGCCTTTTTTGCGGTAATCCGCTCTCGGATTTCCCGGGATGAAACCGGCAGTACGGGATTGTCCAAATAGACATGCGGAAACGGAATATTTTCGATTTTTTCCGGAAGTCTCCTGGCAACAATAAGGTCCGCTTCCGCCGTCAAGGCCTCCGCCTCTTTCCATTCATGGAAACCGGGAAGTAAATCGTCGCCGATAACAAGACCTGGCTTTCCTTCCATATCGGGATAACGCTGTTTCAGCGCCCGAACCGTATCGATACTGTATGAAACACCGCCGCGGCGGATTTCCATATCGTCAGCAGCGGCAAACGGCAGCCGGGCCGTTTCTCTTTCGAGCATTGCCATGCGGTCCCCGGCGCCGGTCCCGGATTCAATCGTTTTGTGGGCGGGAATGCTGGCCGGTATA
>CAZSGZ010000207.1:0-6811 GCA_964606455.1 uncultured Spirochaetales bacterium | reverse complement strand
GCCGCCTTTATATGCACCTTCGAATAGTTGTCTTTCAATAAAGCATCCAGAGGTGTAAATGCTCCCATGGACGAAAAATAACTTGTCCAGAATTCAATAATATGAATAATGTCCGGCGGATTGCCGTTGGCAATCAAAGAAAGCAAATGGTCCCTGGCTTTCGCCGGTTCGATTGTTGTATGTTCGATTTCTATTAAAGGATTTTCTTTCTCGAATTCCCGAAGCAGCTCATTTATCATCTCAAAAACAATAGGATATTCAGAAAAATGGGTAAGCAGACTCAATTTCGTCTTGTTTTCAGCTACAAAGGTGCCCTTCCCCTGGTGTTTTCGCAGGATACCCTCAGCCTCCAATGCCGAGACTGCCTGCCGAATAGGAGCGATACTGGTATTGAATTCCTTTGCAAGATTCGGCTCGGTGGGAAGCGGGATGCCGGGTTTGTAAATTCCGTCAACGATCCGTTCGTAAATGGCGTCTCGGATTTGTTTATAGAGCGGCTGAAATCTTACCATGCGCTTTCCTTATTAGTATTTCTGCTGCTGATTCATTATTCTTTATTCATTATAATGAATTATATCAATAGTTTGCCCCTTTGTCAAGAGAAAAAAATCCGCGAACTTGTTCCGGCGGACTGGAATAATCCTTACAACAGTGTGTATACTTATCGAAACGGAGGAAAAATTATGAAACATACAAAACTGAAAATTGCGGTGCTGGTGCTGATCGGTATCGCTCTTGTCGGCGGCATGGCCGGCGCGCAGGAAAAACAGCAGCAGGAAACCGGAAAATACGCCGATTTCAAGTCCGTGATGAGAGAGATGATAGACGCCACATATATTTACATCGAAGAGATGGAAGCTGCCGAAGCGGCGGAAGAAGTGGCCTCGGCCATTGAAAAATTTGCCCTTGCAATGAAGGAACTGGAACCCCGGATGGACGCGATGGACGAAAAATATCCGGATATATCCGACGCCGAGTTTCCCGCGGAATTAGCGGAAATAATGGAAGAATATGGTGAAATGATGGTTTCCATGGAAGCCGCGATGATGAAGATGTTCGAATACATGATGGACCCGGTCGTTCAGGAAGCAATGGAGCTGATGGATTAAGCCCCGGCATGAATGTCGGCATAACCGGCGGAAACGGCTTTATTGGAAGCCAGCTAATAGAACTCCTGCTGCGGGAAGGACACGAGGTTACCTGCCTTGTCCGGAAAACAAGTAATCTTCAATGGATACAGTCCCTTCCAGTAACGTTTATTTACGGGGACGTTAGGGCCCCGGACAGTCTTGCGGATTTTACCGCGGGGAGGGACCTTATTTTTCACTGCGCCGGCCTGGTAAAGGGAAAGCCGGAAGAACTGCTGCGGGCGAATGCCGACGGGACCGGCAGCCTGCTGGAAGCGGCCCGAAAAAACAGTCCCGGCCTGCGGCGCTTCGTATTTATCAGCAGTCAGGAAGCGGTGGGGCTTATCGGAGGCAGCGAACCCTGGACCGAGGAGATGCCCCCCGAACCCGGAACGGCCTACGGGCGGAGCAAAGCCCGGGGCGAAGAGGTGTGCCGTAAGTACGCTTCGGAAGTACCTGTAACTATCGTCAGGCCGTCCCCCGTCTACGGACCGAGGGACAGAGAGACATTTCTCTTCTTTAAAATGGCGGCGAAAGGAATCGGCATCGTCCCGAACCCGGAAACGCGTGTAAGTGCTATCTATTCCGTAAATCTCGCATACGGCATCTATCTCTCCGCACTGTCCGAAAAAAGCGTTGGAGAAACCTACTTTCTCGCCGACGACGATATCGTTACCTGGCAGTCACTGAATACCATCATTGGAAACGCCTTAGGTATTCAGCCGAAGCAGCTGCGGATACCGGGATTCGTCCTCAAAACCTACGCGGCTTTCAGCGAGTTTTTCGCGTCTCTTGCCGGAAGGGCCAGTATCGTAAACAGGGACAAAATATCGATGCTCGTTCATCCGAACCTGGTCGTTTCAAACGCAAAAGCAAAAAGGGACTTCGGCTACAGTCAGCGGACCCCCATGAACGAAGCCGTTGCGGCGACCGTGAAGTGGTACCGGGAACACCGGTGGATTTAGGCCTGTTCCTTGTCCACAGGCTCTTCATCCCGGTAAAAAATCATGTCGCGGAGCCCTCTCTCGGCATCTTCCAGTTTCGATAAATACCTGCGGATCTGCCCCCGGAAGGACTTGGTGATCATCGCCGCCCGGTACCCCGCGGTCATCTGTTCGAGCCAGCTTTCCATAACTTCCGGGTCCGGCTCTTTGTACGTGTCGGTAAAGGTTATCTGGTCCAAGGGCAGTTTCGGCGGCATTCCCGCGGGCGGTTTTTTCGCATAGCCGAAAACAATCGTCATCAACGGATAGACGCCGCCGGGAAGTTCGAGCTTCTCCCGCAGATATGCGGCGTCGTAAAACCCGCTCTGCCCGGTTTCGGAAAGCATTACCGAAGAGACCCCGCAGGCCTCCGCGGCAATATTCATGGCGTAGGAAGCGATTCCGGCGTTTACGACACTCAAGGTATATTCCACCAGCGGCTTATGGGGGAGGATGTCGGTGGCGGCGTGGACCCGGTGCATATCGGCACAGACAATTACCCCCCGGCTCCCCCCAAAGGGCATTTTTTTACCGAATTTGCGTTCCCAGGATTGTTTATCGAACAAACCGAACGACCAGGTCTGCAGATTGACCGTACTCGGGGCCAGGCGGGCCGCCTCGAGAATGGCGGACATAACGGTTTCCGGTATTTCCCTGTCCGAAAAAGCCCGGACAGACCTGCGCTTTAACAGGATCCGCAGTGCCTCGTTGCCCTCCAGCGATTTCGGGAAGTTTATTTTACCTTTCAGTATATTTTTCAGTCCCCGTAGAAACTCACTCGGTTTTAGCGGTTTCATGCTCCTCAATCCGCTTGTCCCCTTCACTTTCATCGTTGTGGACTATAGCGTTCATCAGACGGCCGTACTTTCTGTATTCATCCAGACGGCAGGAGTTTACCAGGTTTCCCTTCCATACCGTCATGTCCGGACAGCTTTCACACATACTGGCCATTCCGTTGTCCATCATGTCCGGCGCCTGGACAATACCAATCGTTTGTGAATAGAGAGGCTGAAACCACTTTATCGGGTTGAACAGCGTTCCCAGCATCGACCGTCTGGTATGTTTCGCCTTTTTATCACCGATGAAGCCGGTAAACCGGATAAGCGCCCTGGCTACTTTGTGTTTTTTCCGGTACGCGAAATAGGTCCCGTGCTTCCAATGGTGCTGGTGCTGCAAGTATTCCATTGTCCGGGGGCCGATGGGACCGTGGACTTTCCCGTTTTTTTCCATTATCGTTGCTCCGGCCCACCATTTATAGTCCAGGATATGCCCGGTCCCGCCGAGATAGGCCGCGGGCTCGTAGGTTTCACCGAAATGGTCCTTCAGCAGATTATAAATATCAACCGACGTTATATCGATCTGTGAAGTGTCTGCTTCGGTATACTGAATGTTCTCGGTAATGTCCTCGCCGCCCACATCGTAGGAGACACCCTCTTTAATGGGGATACCCCGGTAGCAGATAAATACAAGGCCGTGGACCTTTTCAATATTCTGCCGGGCCCATTTTACGATGTCGGGCAAATATTTAAAATTTTCATGATACACGGTTTGATTGAAGGTAACATTCATGTTGCCCCGGGTTACATCGTACAAAAGATCGGCCTTCTCCTGGCGCAGCTTCATAATATCGAGCTCGGTACTGCCTTTTGTAACGTCCGGCCGGTCCTGCAGCATATCGATATGACAGGTAATTCCGGCCATTCCGGCATTGTAGAGATCGGTAAGGTTTTCTTTCTTCAAAGCAAACGTATTAGAGATAATAATCGGCTTTATTCCCTGCTTCGCGATGTATTCCACCAGCTTGACAATGTCGGGATATACGAGGGGTTCCCCTCCCGCAATGCTGATACCATCGGCGTTCCGTATCCGTTTAAAAAAATCGACCTCTTCCTGTAATTCCTTCAAGTCCCTGTGTCCGCTGAGGTTCTTCCGATAGCAGCCTTTGCAGTAGATATTGCATATATCGGTTATCTCGAGCCAAGAAATGGGATTATCATTATTAGACCAGGGAAAGCGGTAATATTCCGATTTCTCCGGCCAATTATCGGTATTGTAAAAACCCACGGCATACTCCTTTCAGACGTTTATCATTTATGAGCGTCAAGTATGTCACAAACAAAAATCTTTGTCAAAGAAGCGGATTGTCCGGATGCCGCCGTTTCCAGCCGAAGGTGAGAATTGCCGGCAAAATGAGGAGTGTCCCGAGGGCGGCCGTAAAAAGGGCAATGGCAACGAGAAGCCCGAAATAGATAATCGGCCGGAAACTTGCGAAGGTAAGGATAAGGAGTCCGCCGATAATGGAGGTTGTTGTTATAATGATCGGCCGTCCTGCAATTGCTAAGGTGTGTTCCAATATTGTCCCGATGTCTCCGTACAGTTTTTCCTGTTCCCGGAAGCGGAGCAGGAAGTGTATTGAGTTGTCCACCCCGACACCGATAACGACAATGGAAAACATGACGGTGGTCATGTCCATAGGTATTTTAAAAACAACCATAAAGATAAAATTGAGCAGGACGCCCGTTACCAGCGGCACAAGAGATATGAGCCCGAGGCGGAGGGAACGGAATGTCAATGTCGTGAGAATGAAAACAAGGACAAGCGAAAGGATCGTGGTAATCCGCTGGTCCCGCTTGATCAGGTCCGAAATGGATACAATTTTTAAGGTTACCCCCCACATGGCAGGGTCCAGGACGGGGTCGAGCATGGCATCCATGTCCGCCTGAACGCTCTCCATCATTGCGGCCAATGAAGTGTCCCTGCTTAAGGACTCCGATTCGTGATCGTACCCCCAGATAATTAGGTCGAGGCGGCTGAAATCCTCATTTGCTATTGTACCGATCATATTTTGAAACTCAGGCTCCGACGCCAGGGTCTTGATATACCGCGAAAGAAGCAGTATAAGGGGGCGGGCTTCGGGTATTGTATCTTCTCCGGTCATTACATAATTCAAGTACCGCAGATAGGAGGGAAATGAAAACATCTTCGTTATATCGGGATATTTCATAATTTCCCGCTCAAAATCGGATATCATTGCAAGCACTTCCGGCTGCAGGAAGTAATTTTTTTCACCCTCCGGCGCTGTCAGCGTAATGGTAAATTGGTCGTATCCTTTCATCTCCTTGTAGATAAAATTCATGTCCTGAACGGCCTTCTCGCGCTTGGGGAAATAATCAATAACCGAAGTCTCGTATTTCAGGTTTCCCTGAACAAGGAAAAATACCAGGATGATGAGGCCGAAAAAGACGGTTATGTAGATCCGGCGGCGGACAACGAACCTGCCGGCCTTTCCCATCAGCCTGGTAATAAACCCTTCGGCCACCCGCTTCTGCTGATGCGGCCGGGGGTGGCGCATATAGGAAAGCAATGCCGGGAGGAGCAAAAAGGAGAGGACCGCGCAGGAGATAATTCCGAAGCTGGTGGCGATGCCGAACTCTTTTGAAGGCTGCAAATTGGTTGCGAGCAGACTCATAAAACCGACAACAGTGGTAGCGGCCGCCATCAGGACCGTACGGCTTACATGGCCTACCGAATCGGCGATCCACAGCCTTCCTTTCCCCAATTCCTTCGTCCGCTCCTTCGAATGATCTTTCGAGTCTCTGTAGTACTGGTTTAAAATATGAATGCTGTAGGAACTCCCGAGGGTAAGGACAAGGGGCGGTGTGGTAATACTGACGATGGTGATGGTGAACCCGAAGAGGGACATAAACCCGATGCTCCACAGCGTTCCGGCACCGACAATGAGCAGTGTAAGAAACGCCGAGCGAAATGCCCGGAAGCTGAGATAGTAAATAACGACGATAACCAGTACAGCTAAAACCAGCAGAATGGTCAGGTCCCGCAGCAGATACTGTTTGACCGCGTCCGAAAGGACCGCCCCTCCGGTAAAATGCGTTTCATAATGCTCCTCCAGTTCCGCGATAATATCGTTCATTTGCACGATATATTCACTCTGCCTGGCGGCTGCGGTAATGGGAATAAGGACGGAAAGAGTCTTCCCGTCCTCGGAAACGACAAAATTTCGCGCAAAGGGGTCTGCTAAGAGCCGCTTCTTCAGTACCAGGGCATCGGCGTAATTCTCGGGAGCACCGCTGCTGGGGGACATGGTCTGGACTTCCAGCCGTTTTCCGTCCTTGTGAAAGGAAAGCATATTGAAGGGATTAATGCTTTTACTCGAACCTTCGAGGGCATCAAATTCTTCAATAGCCTGTTCCAGTGCCTGCAGTTTTTCCGGCAAAAAGGGATCTTCAGCGGTAACCGTCACGACCACATGATCATCTTCCGATTCCGCGCTCCCGTACTTTTCTATAAGCTTCGCAATTTCGTCCTGCTCGGAAACCATCCCTTCTACATCAGGGTTGATTTTTACCTTCATTGCCTGGAAAGCGAAAAATGCCGTCACACCCAGAAAAAGAAGCAGTATTATTATTGAATATTTGATAGAAAAATTTAATAATACTTTAATAACTTTATTCATGCAATACAGTGCCCAATCTTATAGTAGAGTACCCGCTATTGTCAATTCTTTTGTTCCCCCTTTGCCATCTCGACCCATTCCGCCGGAAAGAGAGAAATCGGGAGAATAAAACCCAGCTGACCCGAAGCTTCTTCCATAATTATCGCCGGCAGCCCGATAAGCTTGAAGTATTTATCTACCGCCGCGCCGCCGGAGCTGCCGGAATTGATAAGGCCGTCGGTTTTTAA
>CAZSGZ010000206.1:0-6816 GCA_964606455.1 uncultured Spirochaetales bacterium | reverse complement strand
GGTGTCTAATCGGTGCGATTTCCGCATTAGAGACGGCTGTCGTTGTCGAATCAAAAAAGGGAGATGCCGGAGGCAGGGAACTCGATCTTCTGTTTTACAAACTCGAAGCAGACATTGTTCCTATGGATGCGGGGCAATACCACCTTGCCAGAACGGCTTGGCGGAAATACGGTAAAGGACGGCATCCGGCGGGTCTAAACCTGGGAGACTGCTGCTCCTACGCTCTGTCGCAATATTCCGGAGAACCGTTGCTCTATAAAGGGGATGATTTCTCCAAAACCGATATTATCCGCGCGGGGTAGACCGGCACTTCTTTGAAGCTGAAATCGCAGGTTATGTCTGCTCCGCAAGAAGGCCGGCCATGGCGGCCGCCTTCCTCCCTAAGTCCGCTGCGTTCCGCAGCCCGAATTCGTCCTCCTTCACGCCATCCGCTTTCCGGTCCCGGCTCCACAAGGCGGCACCTGCATATCCCGCCATGCTTCCGTTGACGACGGTCATCCCCATGGTGTGGTAAAAATTGTGGATTACCTGTATTGCCGCTTCCTGTCCGCCGTTTCTCGTCCCGCCCACGGCAGCGGCTGCGCCGACTTTGTGCATAAAGTACGCCGGGTTGTCTTTTAAGATGGTGTAACTGGCCCGGAAGCGGTTGAAAAAAGCAGCTAACTGGGCGGTAATCGACATATCGTATACCGGCGTAACGATGATGTAGCCGTCGGCGCTGTAAAAGGTGTCGTAGAGAGGTGTCATATCGTCGTTATGGAGGGTACAGCGGTCCGCCTCCTCGCGGATGCACTTGTCGCAGTGGATGCAGAAGTTGATCTTCCGGCCTTTTAAAAGAATTGTCTCCGTTTTTATTCCCGCCGTTTCCGCGGCAGCCGCCATGGTCTGTTCCAGGACATATTCGCTCGCGCCCTTTCTCGGGCTTCCGCAAATTCCCACTATTTTCGGCATGTTTTCCTCCTGCTTCGGTATTATGTTAACAAATAGTGTTCAGCCGCTCTTGCCGAAGAGCTCCCGCAGGTCAATGGTCAGCCCCTTCAGCACTGTACAGGGGACCATCGTGTTTTCTCCATACATTTCATACACGTCCGGATCAGCCGGATATTTCCCCTCATTGTCGAGAAGATAAACATGAATGTACTGCGCCGCCGGTTCGATAATCCAGTATTCCCGCACACCGTGGCGCTGGTACAGGTCGAATTTAACGGTCATGTCTTTCCGGGACGTATAGGGGGAAATAATCTCGATAATCCAATCCGGCGCTCCGGTACAGCCCTTCGGAGTCAGTTTTGATGTATCGCAGATGACCGATAAATCGGGCTGTACGACGGTGGAAACATTGTCCTCTTCCTCCTCCCCGAAAGCAGGGAGAAGGACGTCGAAGGGAGCGTGGTAAACCCTGCAGGATTTATCTTCCAGATAGTCCCAAATAATGGCGGCCAGGTGTGTAGAAAGCCCCTGATGATACCTATTCGGAGCCGGGCTCATGTTCCATGCAACGCCGTCAATCAGTTCCCACCGCTCATCCTCCGGCCAGTGCCGGTAATCTCCATAGGTGTAATGTTTGTCCGCTTTTCGTAATGGTAAACCCATCTTTGCCATACCTCCTTTATACTATATAAGGGGGAAAACGGAAACGGTGATTTTAATTTCCACGGTTTTCTTGTGTTTTTTTAAAAAAATCGCTACAATAGACATTGAATGACTTTATGACTTGTCCGGTCATCTATTATCGACGGGCAGGTTACGCCGGCTATTTCCGGTACGGATAGAGAAGTGAAACATAACAAAGGAGTTCGCCGAACGGGATACTACATCGTTCTCGGCATGGCTGCGAAGTTTTTCGTCGATACGGCGGGGCAGGTATTTGATCCCTTTCTTCGGCAGATTTCTTCGGGTATCGGTACAACGGTGCAGACACTGGGGGTTATTCTCGCGGCCCGGAGCCTGGTAGGCCTGACCGCGCCGCTGTGGGGGACGCTGGCCGACAGAAAAGGATACCGTACAATTCTGCAGGTCTGTCTGTGTATTGCGGGGACCGGGACCTTCGTATCCGTGCTGACGGACAGCGCTTTTCTGTTTGCCGTTTTTATCGTTATCGGCGGAATTGGCGTGGCCGGTTTTAAACCGAACCTTCATGCCTATTTAAGCGGCATGATCCCCTACGAAAAGCGGGGCAGGGGCTTAGGTATCGTGGAGTACAGTTATGCCTTAGCCGGTGTCGCGGGCCTGCCCGCTATCGGATTTCTGATCGAAGCGTTTAACTGGAAGGTGCCGTTCTACCTTCTCGGCGGGTTCCTGGTGCTGATGGCGGCGGTCTTCTTTACCCTGCCCCGGGCACGGAAGCAAATCGAAATGCCTGAACAAATGCCCGAACCCGGTGGAGGGCTCAAGGGCTTTTTCCGTCTCGGCAGCAATGCCGTTTCCGCCTGGGCGAGTATTGCCGCGATGGGGCTGGTCATTTTTGCGAATGTTCACCTTTCCATTATTTACGGTGTCTGGATCGGCGGGGAATACGGTTTGGGCCCGGCCCGGCTCGGGACGGTTTCGTTTGTTTTCGGGATCGGAGACTTGGTGATGAGCATCCTGGTCAGTCTGTACATCGACCGGCTGGGAAAGAAGAGAAATATAGTGTTCGGGGCGGCTGGAGCTTTGGCCGGATTTTTTCTGCTGCCCTTTCTCAATCGGGGGCTTGTTCCCGCGGTAATCGGTATTGCATTTGTCCGGATATGCTTTCAAGCAATTATTCTCGGACTGTTTCCCCTTATCAGTGAACAGGTCCCGAAACAGCGGGGCAAGGCTATCAGCATGGGCATCGCCGCGGGGCTGCTGGGGTCCACTTTCGCCAGCGTGACCGGGCCTGCCGCGTATCTGCGCTTCGGCGTGTGGGGGATAGGACCGGCGGGTGCGGCGGTAATGGCTGCTGTATTAGGTGTAACGATATTTCTCGTACAGGAAGGGCAGGCAAGCCGTTGAAACTAGTGTAAAATATGTGAATATGTAAAAGAGGAAAGCGATGGTTGTATCAAAAAGTATTGCGCGCTACGGTGCGGCAAAAGAAGCGATCGTGGAGATGATCCGGGCCGGTGAACTCGGCGGCGGGATGGAACAGAATAAACTGCCCTCGGAGGACGAGCTTTCGAAGCAGATCGGCGTGAGCACCGGGACCGTCCGGGAAGCTCTCCGGATTCTGGAGATGGAGGGTGTCGTTTCGAAAAAACACGGCGCCGGAAACTTTTTTCATCCGAGCACCATGGAACTGAAAATGCGTATCGACCTGATGCCCGATTTCAAGGAACTTTTGGAAGACGCGGGATACGAAGTACGGCGGGACCAGCGGAACTTCTGCTTCAGGCCCCCGACCGATCGGGAGCGTGAGGTGTTTTCCTTAGACGGTGAGGTCCTGAGTTTCGATCTTACCTATGTAGCGGGCGGGCAGAACGCAATCAATACCGTCAATATCGTCCCCCGGCAGCTCCTCACCGCCGGCCTGGATGAAATAAAAGAGGACAGCACCCTGATGGAGCTTCTCTGGCGCCACTGCCGGGAGCGGATCTCCAATTCTATCGAAGAAATCGTGCCGAGGCTTGCAACGGAAGAGGAAGCGGAAATGTACGAAATTACCGCGGGTACACCCCTTATTGCCCTGGACGAGGTGTTCTACTCCTACAAAGATACGCCGATCGGGTATGCAACGGTGACTTTTAACCCGAAAATCATGAAAATGCACCTGCTTCGGAAGTGGTCGTAACAATAAAGAGGAGGCCTATATGCCGCATATAACAATTAAATTGTATCCCGGACGAACGGAACAGCAAAAGAAGCAGCTTTCGGATAAAGTTACCGAAGCCGTAATTGAGACAACCGCCTGCAGCAGTGATGCCGTTTCCGTTGATATTGTGGATGTAAAACCGGAAAATTGGACCGAGCAAGTCTATGATACGGAAATTCTCCCGCGGATGGATGTGCTGATAAAAAAACCAGGCTATGAACCGGATTGAATTACCGATTTATTTTGCTTGACAAGTTGTCAAATAAATCTGTACAATATAATTATGAAGGCATTTACAGTCGGTGAATTTAAAGCACAGTTTTCTCAACTCTTAGACATGGTACGAGGAGGACAGGAGATTGAAATACTCTACGGAAAAGCGAAAAAGCCTGTAGCAATGCTTGTCCCGGTGAAGGAGAAGAACCGTGACCTTGGAATGCTTGACGGGAAGGCCCGCTTTAGCGAAAAAGACGGCGGAAAGATAACGGAAGAAGAGTTTCTAGGGCTTTCGTGATTTACCTCCTCGATACACATACCCTAATCTGGTCGATTATAGAATCATCGAAGCTGAGTCCCGCTTCCCGGGAAATAATTGAAAACAGAAACAATAAAATTATCGTTAGTACGGTATCGTTCTGGGAGATATCACTAAAAACGGCCTTACAAAAATTCAAATTTTTCGGTGTCGATATTGAAAGTATTCCCGTGTTTGCAAAGGAGTTCGGGTTTTCTTTTCTGCCTTTAGAGAGCGGCGACTCCATATCATTTCATAAGCTGCCTGCAGAAGACAGCCACAGGGATCCCTTCGATAGAATGATCATCTGGCAGGCAATCTGCGGAAATTATACCCTTATTAGCAGAGACTCCGCATTCAGGAATTATGAGCAGTACGGGCTGAAGCTGATGTGGTAATTTTTAGCCGATCTTCAGCTGCTTAACGGAAGAAAGAGCTTCAAAATGAACGTCCCGGTGCACAAGGACCGCTTCCGTAAGCATCGCGGATGCGGCAATCAGTGTATCGATAAGGGGTACCCGTGAAGATGCCGTTGAGCCCAGTTCGAAGGCCCGGACTGCAATAGCAGTGTCCGGCTGGATGAGCTCGGCTGCCAGCCCGGCATAGGCTAAGGCCTGCTCGCGGGCACTTCCCGTATCGAAACCGAGGGTAAGCAAACGGCGGGCAAACTCTGCAATGCTTACAGTAGAAATAAAAATTTCCGCCTCAGGATTCGTTACAATGCGCTGGACCTCATCGCTGCCGAGTTCGTCGAAGAAATGGGCGAGTAAGGCGGTAGTGTCCAGCAGATATTCGGCCATTCTCTAGTCTTCCGCTTCCCGCTCCGCAACGAGGCCGCTGACGGCAAAACCGCCGGTGTAAAAGGCTTTTCCCTTGCCTTTCAAACGCCGTGCCATTTCCGCCTTGTCCGGAATTACGTGCACGGTAATTTCATCCTCTTCCGGTCCCGGTTCCCAATCGAGCTTCCACCCCGGCTTGATCCCCATCTTCCGGGCAATGCCTATCGGTATGGAAATCATATTTTTCGTGGTAACGGTAGTAATCATGGAAATTAGTATAAACCTTGTAAATTGCATTGTCAATATTTACCGGGAGCATTATCTGCGGCGGCGGATCGATGAAAAAGGGAAGGTGCTCATAAAAAAAGGCGGATTTCACCCGCTTTAACCTGATTTTAACAGAAAAAAACGAGCAAAACATATAGTCATACTGTATACTGATAGTATGGAGCTTCCGGACGGTAAGATTTCTGCTGTTCAGGCTTTCATCAACCGTCTGTTTACGATGGAGTCGGAATCCGAGGTACTGAAGTATGTTTGCCCGGCACTGGCAGACATTGTGCCGACCGATTTTTACGGATTTTATCTGTTTCCGAATATTCTTTCGAAGCAGCCGCTTTTCTACACGAACAACAGTATAGATTTTATCGACGCGTATAACGCCGGTTTAGGTGAGTATGATCTGTTTACCGAACAGATGATTACAACCGGAAACCTGCCCGCGGTGTATCATAATATCGTAACGCCGGAACTGTATAAGAAGAGTTTTTTCTTAAACGAGACCGACAAAATCCGGGGAAAGCCCGCGAAGGACGGCTGCTATCTGCCGCTGGTTGTCGACAGGACATTGGCCGGATTCATCGCCCTGGGACGGCTGGCCGACTATCCCGAGCCGTACAGCAGGGAGGAACTGCGGCTCTTAGCGTTTTGTATTTCGTTCATTCCCGCCGGTATCGAACGGGCGTTAAGCGGTCCTCCACCGGCACCGGTTACGGCCCTGGTAAACGGCTACGGAGAGGTTGTTGATGCTGGGGATAGAATGGTCCGGCTGCTCCGGGAAATTTTCGGCGAGAAACATTACAACACTCCCTGCCGGGCCGGGGATGAAAACGGAAACAAGTTCAAGACCATGGTGGACAACATGTTTTTAGGTAAGCGCTATATCGGAACAGGTGAAGTAGAGCTTGCACGGAAAGGGAAGAAATGGACGCTGCAGTTTTCTCATCTGCCGAAGGCGGAATTATCTTTTAGGGAATACTTTCCGGAAAAACCGCAGCTCATGGTTTCCGTTAAATCGGACGGGTTTAGCCGGGGCTTTCTCGTTCTCGAGCCCGCCTTCGAGCGGTTTTCCATAAGCCCGAGGGAACGGGAAGTTATCCTCCTTCTTTTTAAAGGATGTTCGAATGCCGATATTGCCGCTGAACTGCAGATAGCGGAGGCCACGGTAAAACATCACCTGTACCACATTTACAATAAAACCGGCGTCGATTCCAGGACGCATCTGATTTTCCGGCTCCTCGGAGGCTAGGCTGATGGTTATTCCGGAAGAAAAAATGAGAGCAGTCCGCTCCTTTATTGACCGCCTTTTTTCCATGGAAACGGAAACAGAGGTAATCGAGTATATCTGCCCCGCCCTTGCCGCTATTGTGTATGCCGATTTTTACGGGTCTTTTCTGTTTCCCAACGTGCTGCAGAAAAAACCGCTTTTCTGTACCAACAACAACCCCGAGTTTATCAAGGCCTACAACGAT
>CAZSGZ010000205.1:0-6817 GCA_964606455.1 uncultured Spirochaetales bacterium | reverse complement strand
TCTGGCTTTGATAACATTGGCTCAGAGAATACTATATTTTAAGAAAGAAATTGAGGTCGTTATGGCAGATATCGAGGGCCGTACCGGGGAACACCGTGTCCTTTACTTCGATTATCGCGTCTTCATTTTGGTAAATTTTTTCAAGCTGCTCGTTCATTCTATCGACAAGAGAGTTGATCTGCTCCTGCATCTTTTCGATTACCTTTGCCATTTGCTCCGTTTTGCGTTTGTTGTACATCTCCTGAATTGTCTGCAGCTTGAGGTAGAGGGCCAAGTGTTTTTTCTTGATCTTATCCAGTTCTTTCTTTGCCGTAAAATCGACCCCGCACTGGATAAAAGTATGATGATACGCGTCGTTTCCAATTTGAAACGCGGAAACACCATGCACCGCCGAAATTTCACCCCCTACAATTTTTCCGTGCTCGCCGGTTTTTACCATGTCCAGTGTCTTTACGAAGGAGTTGAGCATCGAGTCCTGCACATACACACTCTTTCGCGCTTTTATTGTTGCGTGCTGAATGAACTTTGCCTGTATCTCTTCACCCGCCCGGACAACTCCCTTGTCTTTACCAAAAATGCCCATCTTGGCAATAACCTGCTTTTTCGCCGTTATATCGGCGGCTTCAATTGTTTCGTTGCAGAAGACGGAACCGCCGGCATACACCTGAAACCCGTCTTTAATTTCTCCGGAAATGGTAATGTCGCCGGAAAAAATGACATTACCGGTGTGATAGTCCACGTTTCCCTTTACATCGAGCACCTGCGATACGAAAAACAGCTCATTCTGCATGGTCAATCTTCCGGAGAAGGCCGCGCGGACCATATTATCGTCACCGGTATAGGTACCGTCACCGGGCTTAACCGGAGTAATCTCTTTTTTCCCCGGCGGGACCGATTCACCGGTAACCCCGGTGCCTTCACTCCCTTCCTTCCATTCGAATTTTTTTGCCAGAGGCTGGTCTTTTTTCACCATAACGAAGGGACTCATATACTTGTAATCGATTCTTCCCCCCTTCTCTTCGGGCATTTCCGGAGACAGAAGATCTTCGGCCAATTCGTAATGAGCGGGTATTTCATCTTCCGGTTTTTTTCCCGAAGCAATGAGCACACCAATCTGCTTTTTCCGCTCGGTATTGCAGGTAAGAATTGCTTCCCGGACCGCGTCCCAGTCGATTCCATAGGTAATTCCCTTAGCGGCGAAGAGTTTTTCCGCGTACTCTACATCAATAATTTTTCCGCCGCCGATAGGAGCAACAAAGTTCGCCCGTGCTTCCAGCAAATCTTCCGATATTGAAATTTCTATATACCCGTCTCTGCGGTGCCCGGCAATTGCATCGGGGTCTTTCCGGTCCATAACTCCTGCCTCCTGTCTGTATCCGTTACTCTCTATTGTCGGCTTTTTTTTTGTTTCTTCAAAGGGGGTAATGTATTGCATAAATATACAAAAATAGTGTATATTTATGCATGCTCAAGATTGACAGACTGAAGGCGATTAAACACATTATCAAAGAAAACCGGATCGGGAGCCAGGAGCATCTCTTAGAACGCCTTGTAGAAGAAGGTTTTCAGGTGACCCAGGCCACCCTTTCGCGGGACTTGAAATTCTTGAAAGTGGGAAAAGTCCCCGATACGGCCGGCGGGTTTTACTATAAACTGCCGGCGGCGGAGTCGATGAAAGAAACAACGGCCGGGTTCCACCATGATCTGCAGCGGGGCTGTATATCCATCGGCTTTTCAGGCAGCTTGGCCGTTATGCACACCATGCCGGGACACGCAAACAGCGCGGCCTTCGCTCTGGACAATTTGGAATTTACTGAAATTCTCGGTACCATAGCAGGTGACGATACGATCTTACTCATATTAAAAGAAAACGCGGAGAAGGAGGCCCTGGCTTCCTCACTCCGCGGCATTATTCCGGATTTGGAGGTACTTTCATGAAAGCGGCAATACTCGGTACGACAGGATACACGGGGATGGTCCTGCTCCGGCTGCTGTTCCGTCATCCCGAAATACAAACGATACTGCCCGTAAGCTCGTCCCGGGCAGGGGCGGCGGTCCTCGACATGGACCCCGGCCTGCATCCCGCGCTTGCGGAAAAATGCGGACCCTCCGGCGGCAGCCTCATGACCCTCGACGCGGCGGCGGCGGAAAAACCGGATGTGGTATTCGCCGCGCTGCCCCACCTGAAATCCGCGGAGATCTGCGCGCCCTTTTTCGGCAGCAGTGTTGTTATCGACTTGTCCGCGGATTTCCGGATAAAAAACGGACCCGTATTCGAGCGGGCCTACGGTCAAAAGCCGCCCCGGCCCGACCTTCTGCCGCGGGCGGTATACGGCTTGTGCGAAATCTACCGGAAGAGCATTGCAGCGGCGGATATAATTGCCAACCCCGGCTGTTATCCCACCTGCACCCTGCTGCCCCTCCTTCCTCTTATAGAAAACGGTATCGTCGGCGGGAAAATTATCGTCAACGCCCTCTCCGGCATCTCGGGGGCGGGGAAAAAGGCGAAGGAAAACCTGCTCTTTTGCGAACGGACGGAAAGTACGAACGCCTATGCCCCGGGGAAAAGCCACCGCCACAGCATGGAAATACAGCAGGAGCTGGACACCGCGGCAGCAGCCGGCGCCCGGCCCGACCTGTTTTTTACCCCCCACCTCGTCCCGCTGAAGCGGGGAATGGCGGTAACAACCGCCGTGGAGCTTGCGGCCGGTAAGGACGCCGGAGATGTACAATCCGCCCTGGAAAACCGGTATGCGGGAGAACCTTTTATCCGCCTTACAGGGAAGAGAATCCCCGAAACGGGCGACGTATGGGGGTCGAACCGCTGCGACATCGGAATGCACGTAGAAGGCAACACCCTGTTTTTATTTTCGGTAATCGACAATTTGGTAAAAGGCGCTTCGGGGCAGGCGGTGCAGAACATGAACATCCGCTTCGGCTGTAACGAAACGGCGGGCATCGCCCTGCAGGGGGAGCTTTAACGATGGAAAAGAACACGGCATTGCCGACGGTAACGATAAAAATCGGCGGGCGGGCCGCCGCGGAACGGAAATATTTGGACAGCCTGCTGAAAGAGATGTATGAGCTCCGCGGCCGGTTCAGTTTTGTTATAGTCCACGGCGGCGGCGCGGAAGTATCGAAGGTAACGGAAATCTTCGGGCTGCGGCCTGTGTTTAAGGAAGGCGTCCGGATGACGAGCCCGGAAGAGATGGACATTGTCGATATGGTGCTGGCCGGAAAGATGAACAAGTACCTGGTGCGGATGTGCGGCCGCTATATGCCCGCGGTGGGTGTAAGCGGTTCCGACGGAAAACTGTTTACCGGCTCGCGGATTGCCTGCGGCGAGGGTGAGGTAACCTGTACCGGGAAAGTGGAAACGGTAAATCCCGAGCTGCTGCATCTTTTGCTTGCAAACGGCTACATACCGGTAGTTTCTTCAACTTCCATGGACCCGGACGGAGAACCGCTGAACATCAATGCGGACGAGGCGGCCCTGGCAATCGCGGCCGCTTTGCCGAGTACACACCTGCTCTTTCTATCGGATGTGCCCGGTATCCTGAAAGACGGCGCGGTTATCCCCCTCCTTGCCGGGGAAGACACGGAGAAGGAAATAGCAGCGGGGGTTATTGCCGGGGGGATGATTCCGAAGGTCCGTTCTTCGATTAAAGCCTTAGAGCAGGGGGTGGAGGACATCATTATCGGCGGGTACACCTCCGCCGGAGATTTGGCCGCCCTGCTCTCGGGCAATTCGGGCAGCCGTATTGTGTTGTAAGAAGCGTATTGTAAAGAAGGAGAAAGCATATGGCAAGCAAGCTGATTGACGAACACTATTTCCCGCGGCAGTACGCGGAAAAAATGCTGATGATAGACCATGGAGAAGGTCCCTACCTCTTCGATTCGGGAGGAAACAAATACCTCGATTTCGGCTCCGGCATAGCCGTAAACGCCTTAGGGTACGGCAGGGAAGATCTGGCGAAGATCGCCTGCGAACAAATGAAGAAGGTGGTCCACGTGTCGAACCTCTATACTACCGAACCGGCGGTCGTATTATCGGCAAAACTTGCCGCAACCGGCGATTTCGGCGCGGTCCACTTCGGGAACAGCGGGTCCGAAGCCAACGAGTCGGCACTGAAATACGCCCGCCTCTACGCGGGAACAAAGGGCGGGCCGGAAAAACATAAAATCGCCTGTTTTACCAACGGGTTCCACGGCAGGACCCTCGGCGCCCTCTCCTGCACGCCGAAGGAAAAGTACCAGGACCCGTTCAAGCCGCTGCTGCCGGGGATCGAAGTATTTCCCTACAACGATCCGGAGGCGCTGGAAAAGGGCATTACCGATGATTTCGCGGCGATAATTGTCGAAGTTGTTCAGGGAGAAGGGGGACTGGACGTTATGCTGCCGGAGTTCGCCGGGAAGCTTAACGGACTGTCCGCGGGAAAAGAGATAATCCTCATTGCCGATGAGGTGCAGACAGGCTGCGGCAGGACCGGAGAGTTCTACGCTTCGAGCTGGGCGGGTCTCAAACCCGACATCATCACCCTGTCAAAGCCGTTAGCGGGAGGGCTTCCCCTCTCGGCGACCCTGATACCGGAAAAAATCAATAACCTCCTTACAATCGGCGCCCACGGCACCACCTTCGGCGGAGGCCCGGTTACCACGGCGGTGGCTTCCTACGTGCTGGACCAAATTTTCACTCCGGATTTTCTATCCGGTGTAAAGGAAAAGGGAGACTACTTCGCCGAGGAGCTGGGCCGGCTGGCGGAACGCTTTCCGGCCTTAGGCCGGGTCAAAGGGAAAGGACTTCTCCTCGGCCTCGAGGTACACGACGCGGAAAAAATTCCCGCGGTTATGGAACAAGCGAGAGACGGCGGTCTGCTGGTCCTGCGGTCGGGAACGAACGTTCTCCGCTTTGCACCGCCGCTTATCATTACAAAAGAAGAAATAACAAAGGGTATTGCCGTACTGGATTCGGTATTTCAGCAAATCCTATAAACAAATAGTAACAAGAGGAGACAGACATGAACAAAGAACCAATTAAAAAAATCGTCCTTGCCTATTCCGGCGGGCTCGATACGTCCATTATTATTCCGTGGCTGAAAGAAAACTACGAAGGCGCCGAAATTGTAGCGGTATGTACCAATGTCGGCCAGGATGAGGACTGGGACAATATGGAGAAGAAAGCAATCGCTTCGGGGGCATCGAAACTGTACATCCGCGATATTAAAGACGAGTTCGCGGCAGACTACCTCTTCGCGATTCTTCGCGCCGGTGCCGTCTACGAGGGAAAGTACCTCTTAGGGACCTCCATTGCCCGGCCGCTGCAGGCGAAGCATCAGGTTGATGTTGCCCTGAAGGAAAACGCCGACGCCGTGTCTCACGGCTGTACCGGAAAGGGAAACGACCAAATACGTTTCGAGCTGACGTACAAGGCTCTCGCACCCCACCTGAAGGTGATCGCTCCGTGGCGGATATGGAACATCAATTCGCGGGAAGCGGCCATCGACTACGCGGAAAAACACAACATCCCCTTAGGCGATATTTCAAAGAAAAATATCTACTCCCGGGACTGGAACATCTGGCACATGAGCCATGAGGGGGGAGATTTGGAAGACCCCTGGAACCGGCCGCGGGAAGAGATGTTTCTCCTTTCCAAATCGCCGAAAGACGCTCCGGACAAAGAAACGGAACTGACCATCGACTTCGAAAAAGGGAAGCCCGTTTCGGTGAACGGAAAGAAAATGAAACCCTACGAAATGCTGGAATACCTGAACAAGGCGGGCGGGGAAAACGGCATCGGCAGGTCCGACGTCGTGGAAAACCGGGTAGTCGGGATGAAAAGCCGCGGTATTTACGAAAATCCCGCCGGTGCGATTTTGTATGATGCCCTGCGGGAACTGGAGATGATTACCCTGGACAAGGACACCATGTACCACAAGTGGACTATGGCAATGAAGTACGCCGACCTCGTTTACTCCGGCAAATGGTTTACCCCCTTACGGGAAGCGATGGAAGCGTTTATGGAAAAGGTAAGCGGCTATGTTACCGGGACCGTAAAATTGGTGCTGTACAAGGGAAACATTATCGTCGGCGGCAGGAAATCGCCCTATTCCCTGTACATGGAGGAGCTTGCCTCCTTTGGAGAAACATCCTACGACCACAAAGACGCCAGCGGGTTCATCAACCTGTACGGGCTTTCCACCGGGGTAAACGCGATTGTCCACAAGAAGATTACCGAAAACAGCGGCCAGGCCCCGGCGATAAAGCAGATGGCCACGTACCACGAGAAGTAATACAATACTATGGAACAGATAAAAAACGGAAACGGCGGGCCCGCGGTGGTCCGCCGGGCGGTGGCAGCGGACGTGGAAGAAATCCTCACCCTTACAAACGGTATGGCAAAAAAAGGTCTCATGCTGCCGCGAAGCAAATATAAAATCGTTACAACCCTGTCGAGCTTTTTCGTCGCCCTCATGCCCGTCGGCGGCGAAGCGGCCGGAGAAGGCACTATGGAAATTGCCGCTTCCGGGGCGTTTATTCCTCTCTGGACGGACATGGGGGAGATAATGTCCTTAGCGGTAAAGGAACCATATCAGGGCAAGGGAGTCGGCAAACAGCTGGTCCGGACACTCATCGAAGAGGGACGGCGGATGGGAATGCCGGAAATTATTACCCTTACCTATCAGATTGATTTTTTTCAAAGCCTCGGCTTCTCGGTTGCCGACAAAGACAAGTTCCCCCGGAAACTGTGGCGTGAATGCCTCGAATGCCCGAAACTGGAAGCCTGCGACGAAACGGCCATGCATCTGATTTTGGATTA
>CAZSGZ010000204.1:0-6818 GCA_964606455.1 uncultured Spirochaetales bacterium | reverse complement strand
CACGAAATCGCACTGGATGTAGCCCGGAAAGTGGGCGTGGATTTTCTGTTTAACGTAACCTTGAATAAAGACTTTGCGATTTCGGGAATTTTCTGCGGGGACGTGGAAGACGCGCACAATGAAGGCTGCAGGTTCGCCGCAAAGCACGCGGGGTGTACCGTCGATGTTCCCTACGACCTTGTGGTTACAAACGGCGGAGGATACCCCCTGGACTGCAACTATTATCAGTCGGTAAAGGGAATGTGCATGGCCCTTCCCGCCGTAAAACCCGGCGGCTCGATTCTGCAGGCAAGCGAATGCCGGGAGGGGATCGGCAGCGAGGCGTTTCGGGACCTGCTGTTTGCCTACGACGGTAACTGGCGGCAATTTTTAACCGATATCGAAAAAAACAAACACGAAACGAAGCTCGACCAGTGGGAATTTCAAATGCTCTGCCGGGTCCTCGAAGTTACGGACAGGGAGGGGCTGTTATTCCTTTCGGACGGCATTCCCGCGAAAGAACAAAAAAAATTGTACTGTACGCCGGTGCTGCCGGGCGCGGCTGACGATATTGGCCGCACGGTTACGCGGTTCATCGCTGACGTTGCCGCGGCGCATCCGGGAACGCCGATTGCCGTAATCCCCACCGGCCCGTATACTGTTATCCGATGAACATCAAACCCATTACCACCAAGCGGATTTACCAGGAGATCATCGGCAGCTTTGTCGACTTTATCGCCAACGAGGAGATACAGATCGGGGACAAGCTCCCGTCGGAGCGGGAACTATCGGAACGTTTCGGGGTAAGCCGCCCCTCGGTCCGGGAGGCACTGCGGGTGATGCAGACCATCGGACTAGTGGACATCAAGGCCGGCGGGGGCGCCTATCTGACGGAGTTCAACCTCGGCCCCTTCCTGGACCTCTTGGCGCCGCTCTTTTTAAAACGGAAGAACTTCGGCCTCGAGCTTTTGGAGCTGCGGCGGGTCCTCGAGGTACGAGCGGCGGAGCTGGCCGCGGAACAGATCGGAACAGCGGACTTGGCGGTGCTGGAACGCATCCTGGCCGATATGGAAAAAGCCGCGGCCGACGATTACAACGAAGGGGTCCGCTGGGACATCGCGTTCCATACAAAACTTTTCGAATGCACCGACAACATCGTCCTCATCAAAGGGTCGGAGCTGGTCAACACCCTGATGGAGATATCGATTGCCGACGCCCGGAAACTGGTCCTGGAACATGCCGAAACCCCGACCCGGCTCTACGGGGAACACCTGGCAATATTCAGGGCCGTTGCATCGAAGGACCCGCAAAAAGCCGCCGAGGCCATGAAAACGCATCTGGAAATGGTCCGAAAGGCATACGCTGAATACTATAGAAAGCGATAGCCCGCGGGAGCTGCCGCATGTTCCCTATCGCTGTCCGGCAAAGGCCTACTTGTTGTACAGCGTTCTCCCGCCGTCGGCGAGAATCTCCTGGCCGCAGATGTAGTCCCCCCACGAACTTGCAAGAAAGGCGGTAAGCCCCGCGATGTCTTCGGGTTGGCCGAGCCTGCCCACGGGTATCTGGTCTATCAGAAGCTGTTTTTTTTCCGGGTCACCGTAGCGCTCTTTTAGCAGATCGGTTTCGATAACACAGGGATGGACAATGTTCGTCCGGACCCCTTTTTTGAGATAGGCCCTGCACAGATAGGTCATCATCCCCGTTAGAGCGGCCTTAGCCGCCGCGTAGTCGATTGCTCCGCCGCCGCCGTCGTAGACCGCCGACGAACCGATAAGGATAATTTTTCCATACCCCTGCTTTTCCATCGGCCCGAGAGCGGCACGGACTCCGTAAAAAGAACTTGTCAGGTTGATGTTCAGAAACTCTTCCCATTCTTTATCCTGTATCTTATCGGGGGTCCTGGCATAATTTTTCCCCACATTGCACACAAGAACGTCCAACCGTCCCGTAACTCCCGTAATTTCTTCTACCAGCGCGTCGGTCTCGGAACTGTTCAGCGCGTCCACGGCGGCATCCCGGACCTTTCCGCCCTCCTCGCCGATGCGCCTGTTCATTTCGGCGATCCGCTCCCGGTTCTTCGGGTTACCCGTATGAGTATAAACGGTATATGCTCCGGCCCTGCACAGTATCTCGGTAATGCCGGCACCTATTCCTCTGCTGCCCCCCAGAACGAGGGCCGTTTTGCCGCTCAAATCAACCGTCAGCATGTTCTCTCCTCCAGTTTAAAAACTTCCATTGCGTTATCATGCAGTATTTTGTGCTGAAACTCCACCGGTATTTCCGACAGGTACACCCGGGTCAGATGGGACCGCTGGTCAAGCCAGGGATAGTCGGAACCGAACAGCACTTTGTTGTGCGGGACGTCCCGGGCCATACCTTCAAAATATCGATAGTCGTATACGTCACCCCCGAAATCCATATATACATTCGCGTAGTCCCGGGCCATCCGCACCGCGTCCAGCCGGCCGCCGGTCCTGCCGCCGGAATGGCCGATGACAAAGCGCACCGAAGGATATTCCCGCACCCACCTTTCGAATTTATCGGGAGTGGAGAGCTTTTGCGCCGGGTTGTAGCTCGACACGCTCCAGGTATGGGCGACAATCGGCAGGTCCTTTTCAGACGCGAACTCCCACACCGGCCTGTAGGCATCGGCATCTCCGGGGATGCCGTTGAAAGAGGGGTGGATTTTGATGCCGGCAAATCCGGGCCAGCCGACGGCCGTTTGCAATGCATGCATATCTTCGTCCGCCCGGTTCGGGTCGAAAAATCCGCAGTAGAAGAGCCGCTTCCCCGATTCCTCGAACTCGTTTCGCGACTGTTCCAGCTCCGGGAGTTGTTTTCCTGTTAGAGTTTTCATACTGACGAGATTCACCGCGTACAGAATCTTCAGCCGGTCCATCCGCGCGAGAAGCCGTTCGGCGCTTACCTCGGGCGAAAAGAAGACATTCGGATACCCGGTGTGGACGTGTGTATCGATAATAAATAAATCATTCATCTTTGTATCCTCTCTATTATGTTGCGGAGATTACCGCCTGCAATCATTACGCGCTCTTCATCCGTTATGTCCGCGTCGAGGACCATCCCGAGCGGCACGAAGGGATCGTTCACGGGCAGAAAAGACCCGTAGAGAAAGCGTCCGGCGCCGAATGTGTGTACGGCGTGGGACAGAAAATCCTGCCCGGCGAAATTGGAAAGCTCCGTATACACATTGGAGCAGTGCCGCATTAAATTGTACAGCGTACGGTTGTGATACAGAATTTTCTGCCACTGCGACTCCACAATCAGCCGCAGCCCGGGGAACTCCCGGGCAATATTGTACAACCCGTTCCAGTCCGCCTCCACATGCCAAATAATGAGGGGCACATTGTATTCGACACACCAGGAACAGAGGTCGCCTAACACCCAGGGGGTGCATTCATAGCGGTGGGTTTTCGGAAATATCCGCACCCCCCCGAGTTTTCCCGCGGGCGCCTCGTACCCGGGCAGCGGGCCCTGTTCCCGGGGTAAAAGGGGCAGGGCCGTCCACACACTGTAGGTGTTGTCCGGGAATCCATGCTCCTCCCGTATCAGCGTTTCGTTTGCATCCTGGGCGGACAGGTTGACGGCGTCCCAATGCGATACCAGCCCCCCGGTAACCGAATAGGTTTTATATATTCCCGCAAGTTTTTCTCCTCCGATTATCGGCGCCAGGGGAAACTCCTTTCCCCGCCCGAGCCATATATTGCCGTCGAACAGATTCAGGTCCCTGAGCGCCTGCCGCCGTTTCTCCGTTTCCTCCGCTATCAGTTTTTCATATTTCATATCTTCTCTTTCCTTGTATGAATTTTTTCATTTCGGTATAGTTCCGGTCCCACTCCCCTGTATTCCGCGGAGTATAAACGGCCGTGGAAACACTGTTCCCCACCATCTCCTGCAGTTCATCCAGACTGCCGATCTCCCCCGTTGCCAGGGCCTGCATCCCGATATTCCCGAACACCGCGGGTTCCGCGGCGCCGGCCCTCACATTCCGCTTAGTCCCGTCGGCGATCATCCGGCACAGGAGTGTATTTTTCGTTCCCCCGCCGATAACGTGAACGGACCCAGCGCGCCTGCCCGTAAGTTCCTCCAGCTCATCCAGACCCTGCCGGTATGAAAATACCAGCCCTTCCAGGACCGCCCGCACCACCTGCCCTTCCGATTCGGGATACCGCTGAGCCGATTCCGAACAGTATTCCCGAAGGCTTTCCTCCATGTTTGCCGTCGAAAAAAGGGCCGGATGATTGACGTCGATGTAGAGACGAAAAGGCGCGGCCGCTTCCGCGGCAGCTATCATCTCTTTGTAGGAGTTCATAGCCCCCCTCCGTTTCCATGCGGAAAGGCACTCTTCAATAATGTAAAATCCCATCAGATTTTTCGCAAAAACGACCCCCTCGGGGGCAATTTCATTTAAATACCCCAGTGCCTGCGCCCGGGGTTCCAGCATCGGCCCGGCGAGAAAACGGCCCATCACCGACCACGTGCCGGTACTGATAAAGACATCGTCTCCCTCCCGCTGAAACACCGAGACCGCGGCGCTGATTGTGTCATGTTCCGCCACGGCAATAACGGCGGCCTCCCTCATGCCCGTCGTCTTTCGTACCTCTTCCGTTATCTGCCCGCTCACTGTTCCCGCTTTCCGTACCGCGGGGAAGATGCTCTCCGGCAGACCAAGTCTGCCGATAAGGGGGGTGAGCCATTTTCTGTTTTCCACCGAGACCAGCTGAGACCCCCAGAGGATCGACTCTTCGCCGCTCTTGTCTCCCGATAAATAAAAACGGAAAAGGTCGGGAAGAGGCAGATATGTACGCGCCGCGGAAAAGACCGATGGAGCAGCGGAATTTTTCAGCTGGTACAGACGGGTAAGAGCGGAGATGGTATTCATGCCGACTCCGGTAAGCGAATAGAGCTCATCGTCCGATACGATGTTCGATATCTCCTCCATAACGGTTTCAGCGGACTGGTCCCGATAGCTGAACGGATTGAGCAGCAGAAGGCCGTTTTCTCCTATCAGACCGAAATCCATGTTCCAGGTGTCAATGCCGATTCCGCCGAGCTTTTGCAAGCCCCGGTCGGCACAGCGTCTGAGAGATTCCAACAGCTGTTCCCATAAATGCAGAAAATCCCAGAAGAAGTGGGAATTGAAATACACCGGCTTGTTCGGAAAGCGGTGGAGCTCCTCGACCCGTATCCTGCCTTCAGCGAGTGTTCCCAGAAAAGCCCTGCCGCTGCCGGCCCCCATGTCCATGGCCAGATAGGGAAGCGCTGTTTCTCCGTCCATTACCGACATCCTACCCGCCTTCGATACATTTTCGTTTTACCGAAAGATAATACTCAAAATTGGAAAGCGGTATATCCGGCGGCACCGAGTGGTCTACGGTGGGAATAAAACCGCCCTGCTCTAAAAGCGGCGGGAGCACCCGGTATATTTCCCCGTCGATCTGTTTCCGCCCCTCTTTTAGAACGCGTTTATCGATGCCGCCGATCATGAAAAAGGTCTTCCCGTATTTTTCCCGCAGCGCGAGGGGATCGAGTCCCGCGGCCCGCTCAATGGGTCCGAACCCCTCCACCCCCGCCTCCAGGAATTCCGGTATGAGGGCCTCGAAATTTCCGTCGGTATCGACAATAACATTTTTTACTCCGCAGTCCTTTAAAAATGCAACCAGCTTTTTGTAGCGGGGCAGGAAAAACTTACGGAACATGGCCGGAGATATCAGGGGACCGCTTTTTCCGGCCATATCTTCATGTATGTAATAGAGATCGAATTGTGCCGTTTTCAGCGCCGTCCCCAGCCAGTCTCCGGTAATAAACTCGATTAAGAAATCGAGGCACTCCTCCACTAAGGCCGGGTCATCATAAAACAGAAAGGAGAGGCTTTCGGTACCGATCCAGTTTCGAAGCATGCTGTACAGTCCGAAACTGCCGAAATAGCGGTCGAGAAACGTCGAAGGCCGCTGTGCACCCGGGAACTGCCCGAAGGTGTCCCTCCAGTTCCGCGGCAGCCGGTCCGCCTTGTTAGTGAGGTACCGCTGTTTCAATACCGAAAAATCATCTCCGGTTTTTACCGGGAAATCGACATAACAGTCCATGCTCTGACGCATTCCCCGGACGGTACCCTCCTTCAAGGCCAGCCGTGTCCGTCCCATCCCGTCGATATAGCGTACGTAACGCTCATCTTCGGAAAGGAGCTCTTCCTCCGGGCACGGCTCCGGAAAGGTAAGGTTGATGAGGGCCAGATTATACCCTTCCAAACCGAAATATTCACTTCCGCTGAACAAATCCGCGTTTGCCGCGGCTTCCGGCAGACCTTGTTTCAGCCATTCGTCAACCGTCTGTTCCCACAGGGCAATCTCCATCAGGGGGACCCGGTCGGTACCCCCGAAGGTCAATGTTCTGTTCAGTCGTTCTTTTTCCGTCATCCGCACCTCACCTTACAGCCTTTCCTGTTCAAGACTAACATTAAGCAACATCATTATTCAATTTTTAACATATTATAACAGAAATATTAGGGATGTCAACGGAATTTATACAATTCCGAGTTTGCCCGCGGGGAATTGCACTCCGAGAACGAGGCTAAAGAGCAGGTAAAAGACGCCGATGAGGGCAAGGGCAATAACGCAGTTCTTGAGCATTCGTTTCCGCTTCGCCTGTGCCGAAGTAATCAGCACCACCATCAAGGGAAAAAAGACAATACTTGAAAAGAGAAAACCGATAAGCCGGATACACGCGGCCCAGGCAACCATCACCAGGACCGACAAAACGGGCATGAGGTAATTGGTATCTTTCCCGAACACCTCGGTTTCCTTCGGCCGGACAAAGCTTAA
>CAZSGZ010000203.1:0-6848 GCA_964606455.1 uncultured Spirochaetales bacterium | reverse complement strand
CCATGGGGAGGAAGTCGAGGTAAATTTTCTCCTCCTCCGTCAGCTCCCGCATCATGTTAATCGGACCGTTTCCGTCAATATACAATGCCCAGAAGGCATCCCGGGGCATTTCGTCGATGTAAAATATAACGTTGTCGCTTAAGCCGGGAGCAAAATGGAGCTGTGAACTCTTGTACACCTCCATCTGGCCTAAGGGACTGTGCTCGCTGTGGACCAGCTCGAGGTCCGAGAAAGTGACTTTAGCAAGTTCCACCGATTTAAACTGAGAAGGCTTCAGCCCGCCTAAAAGAAGGACCGGGACAATCGCGGCGATACATGCCGCCGCGGCAAAGACAAGACCTAAGGTCGTCTGCTTCGGCGTCCGAACGCTCAGGGATATCCCCGGCACCCCGCCGGACGCACCGGCGGGAGCTCCGTCGCCGGTGCCGGCTTCCTTCTGCCGTCGGAAAAACACGATAAAAAAGGCGCCGACAGCGGACAGAACAAGAATGGGAATAATAAGACGCCGGACCGGCATTACATACATAAACCCGAGAATAATAAAACCGCCTATTCCCGAGCCGGCCATGTTCCAAAAATAAAGGGAATGAACCCCTTCCGCGAGAACGGTAAAGGCGATACCGATAAACAGAGCACCTACAAAAAACGGAAGGGCATAGAGAATATAGTAGACGGCTATCCAGAAAATCTGGGTCCAGTTGGAAACCAGAAGTACCGGATTGAAAGGGACCTGCTGGGCAAGGATATAACTGAGGGCCATGACCGGACCCAGGCAAATCGCGGTTACCTGCAGCCAGGCGGCGGCGTTTTTACGGAACCGCTTTTGCAAAAAGGTAAGGAGTGTTCCGGCGACCCCGTATCCCAACAGAGCGATACTGATAACCATGGACCCGAAACTCGACCAGGAGGAAACGGTAAAGACCCGCATAACATCGAGCTCATAGGCGATCAGCGCTACGGAAATAAAAAAAAGTGCCGCGAAAAGTGGTCCGTGTTTCTTCATGTTACTCAGTCTTTCGAGTGCCAGCTGCCGTCTTCCTTGGTAAAAGGAACGAATTTGACCCGAATCCGGCCGTTATACACATCTTCCCGCTGGAGCGTGATAACCCCGTTCTCATCCACGTTCTTTGTAATTTTTAAAAGGACTTGGTCGCCCGCTATCGGCCCAACGGGGATAACCATAATGCCGCCCGGCTTCAGCTGTTTTAGCAGTGCAGGAGGAATATGGTCGATCGCGCAGGTCACGATAATCCTGTCGAAGGGCGCGTGCTCCTGCCAGCCGAAATACCCGTCGGCATTTTTTCGGGTAATATTTTGAAAGTTTGGGTAGACATCGTCATACTTGTCATATATACCTTCGGTAACTCGATACAAATTGCTTTTTATTTCTATCGAATAGACATGATTACTCAGCCAGGAAAGATACGCCGACTGATATCCCGACCCGGTCCCGATCTCCAGCACCTTGTGGTCCGGCTCCGGCAAAATTGTCTCGGTCATTCTAATAACAATATGCGGGCCGGAGATGGTTTGCCCGTCTTCTATCAAGATCCAGTTATGGTCATAGGCCTTCGCGATATTGTAATCCCGCACAAAGTACTCCCGCGGCGTTCGTAAAAACCCCTCGATTGTCCGCTTCGACGTACTTGTCGGATACCAGGCCAGGTCCTGCTGAATTCGGTTCCAGCGCTGAATGAGGAAATCCTCTTTTTCATTGGTATGCTCGAGCATCCAGCTAAGATACGCCTGTTTGTTGTCAATTGGAGGAAATTCCAGGTCCCGCACGTCGACCACAGGCGTTTGAGCCGCCGCCTGAAAGCCGATACCTCCCAACAAAAGGAATGTCATAACTGCCATACTGATTTTTTTCATATACAAAGCTCCTTTATCTCCTCAATTTCCGTGTGTACTGTAGCGATTTTGTCTATTTTATGCAATGCTGATGATGATTCAATGAAGGAGTAGTATACAGGATGGACAGTAAAATTCAAGCGGGACGGCACTTTTTACGGGCGGTTTGGGAAAGTTTTAACGACATCGTGACCGACCAGCAGGCGGGGAAGCCCGCTCCGCCGCTGGAAAAGGCAGTACCTAAGGGAAAAGATCTCATCCGGCTGCCCGACCCCGGGGAAACGGAAACAAACGAAACGAGTATTGCCGAAGCTATTGCAAACCGAAGAAGCAGACGGAAGCTTTCTTCGGAAGCTCTCAGTATATCGGAACTCAGTTTTTTACTCTGGGCAACCCAGGGTGTAAAAAAACAGCTGAACGACCATAGGGCTTTCAGGACCGTTCCTTCAGCGGGCGCGCGGCACCCTTTTGAAACCTATCTCTACATTTTTTCGGCGGAACAGCTGCCCCCCGGTCTGTACCGCTATCTCCCCTTTGAACACGCTCTGCTCCCGGTTTCCGGCGATCCCGGCCTGGGGGACCAAATTACCGAAGGGCTGTTCCGGCAGCGTTTCGGCGCTCCGGTCATTTTTCTCTGGTCCGTTATTCCCTACCGGACCGAGTGGCGCTACGCCTACGAATCCCACAAGGTCATTGCCATAGACGCGGGGCATCTCTGTCAAAACCTCTACCTGGCCTGTGAAGCCCTCGGCTGCGGCACCTGCGCGGTGGGGGCATACAATCAAAAAATACTGGACAGCGCCCTCGGACTGGACGGAACGGACGAATTTGTCATCTACTGCGCCCCCGTCGGGAAGCGGTAATGCGGAGCCGGCCCGGCTCCGCTTATTTGCCTGTCCCCGCGTTTGTAGGTATATTCAATTAATAGGGAATGAACAATGAATGATGACAAACGGAAGGGAATGATTGTCGGCGCGTTTATCGGCGATTCCCATGCACTCGGCGCCCACTGGGTGTACAATACCCGGGCAATTGATAAAAAAATAGGCAGGGTTACGGAACTGATCGATCCCATCGTGAAAACATTCCATCCGAACAAAAAAGCCGGGGATTTAACCCATTACGGGGACCAGATGCTTTTATTTTTCGAGCATGTCGGTTCGGCCGGAGAATTTAACCGAGATGCTTACCTAAAAGCCTGGACGGAGTTTTTCGATTCCTACGGCGGTTATAAAGACCACGCCATGAAGGACACCCGGGAAAACATCCGCGATGGTGCCGCGGGACCCGGCTCGGGTTCAACCGACCTCGCGGGGATCTTCTACGTGCCCGTCCTTCTCTACTTCAGCGCCGGCGGCATTGATTCCGCCGTTACCATGACCCACAACAGCCCCTCGGTAATTCAGGCCGCCAGGTTTTTCTCCGCTTTGCTGCAGAAAGTCCTCCAAGGGGCCGGACCGATTGAAGCAATCGACCGGCTTCTCGGCAGCGGATCCTACGATGCCGATTTTTCCGGCTTGGTTAAAAAAGGAGTCGACTCCATCGGCGCGGGCAGCAGGGAAACAATAAAGGAATTCGGCCAAGCATGTCCCGCGGACCACGGGGTCCCCGGCGTTATCCATTTAATCGGAACATACGAAGACGATTTTGAAACCGCACTGGTTGAAAACGTCATGGCCGGAGGCGATTCCGCGGCCCGGGGTATTGCCGTCGGTGCTGTCTTAGGCGCCCATAACGGCCTCTCCGTTATTCCCGAACGCTGGCGCGGCGCTCTCTCGCCGAGAACAACAATCGAAGCCCTCCTGTAACCCGGAATAGGTATTTTTTCTTCAGTTTATAACGGGATATGACGAAATTTGAAAAGGATAACCATATGAAACGGACTTTTTTTTTATTTTTCTTTTGCTGTATCCTGTTTTTTCCCCTTTACGCCCAGCCTGAAAGTATTTCCCAGGCTGATTTTTCCATGTCCCACTTAAGTATAGCCGGTCCCGACGAAATTTACATTCGGGGGATCATTTTCGAAGGAGAGACCTACTCGGCGGTGGTAAAAACCCTCGACGAGGAAGGCTCCCGGTGGCAGATAACCGAATTATACGGAGAGGAGGAAAACCTGGCACCGGCAAATATGTTTCTCGATTTTGTAAAAGTCATACCGGAAGGAGCAAACCGCCTTACCTTTTCCGGCATTATCGTTGACGGCACCTCCTATAAAACCTCTTTTACCATCGATGAATCGGGGGCCCTCCTCTCGGAAACACCGATCCGGCAGGCGCCGATGCCGGAAGGCGTTATCGAAGAAAAACTCGGCAGCTTCAAAGACCTCATTTTAGAGGCGGAAAAAGAAAAATATGAGAAAAAAATCGCCTCGCTGATGCGGGAATCGGACGAGAAAACCGAAACTATCGATTTTTTACGTGAAGAAAGCAGCCGGCAGCTTCAGCAAAAGGAAGGCCTTATTTCCAGCTTGAGTAAAGAAAACGATAGCTTGACGGATACCCTCGCCGCCGCGGAACAGCAAATAGAAGAGTTACGAGAACAATTGGCCGCAGCGGAGGAGACCTCCGCCGGCGCGGACGAAAACGACGACAACGGCGCGGAAATCCGTGAACTGCAGCGGAAATTGGACGAGGCTATAGCGGAGCGGGATAAATTGGCCGAAAAAGCGGCCTCCCTTGAAAGGGCCGCCGAAACCGCATCGGCAGCGGACGCCGCGGGAACAGCCGACCGGAACGGCAATCGTATCGACGATTTCAGTTATACCGAAACTCTCCTGGAAGGGTTTTCGCAGTCAGTACCTCAATTAGGCTACTGGAACGTTATCGGCAATACCGCTACCCAGACGGACGAGGACCAGTATTTCGCAAAACTCGTCCTTCCCATCAAACAGCAGACGAGACCTACCCTGTTCACCTTTAAGACCCGTTCCCGCGGTTTCGGCTGGGTCGGCACGGGAATGCACATTTTTGCGACAGACAATCATGCTTTCAAGGGCTACGGGTACGGCAACTCCCTTCTTGTGTGGCTTACCCGTGACCCGGATTACTATGGTTCCAGCGACACCAGGCTTCAGCTCTACCGCTCCGACGATGCGGTTCAGATGGAAATGGTCTTAGACGCGATTATCGAAGAACCCCTCACCGAATATCTCGATGTAGCTATTCTCTATGAGCCCGAGGCGGAATACATTACCATTTCCGTAAACGGAATCGAGAAGCTCCGGTATAAGACATGGTTCGGCATCGATACTGGCCTGGAAATAGCCCTCCGTTCCTTGGGAGGATACGCCGATTTTACCGATCTTAAAGTGCTGACCACGGAATAATCGACGCTCTCGGCATAGCGGCACCGGTCCGGCCGGGACCCTCTTCACGAATTCGTAACACTATTTTAAACATTTTTTAAAAACTCGAAGTTGTGAATATCCGTCTTTTCCCTTATACTATAGTTTATATAAATAACCGAATTAGGGAGGAAAAATGAAAGTGAAACGGATGATGCTTATTCTGATGAGCTTGATTCTGGTTTTTGCAGTCGTCGGCTTTGTCGGCTGTAAAAAGGAAAAAGAGGCTGCAGGGGCTGCAGCTGAAAAAACGGAAACTGCCGAAAAAGAATCGAAGGAACCGCCTTTAGGCTCGGAAGAGAACCCGATTATCTGGTCCTTCGTTCCCTCCGGGGAGATGGAACGGGTAGCATCGGGGGCCCAGGAGGTCGCGGACCTGCTGAACGACGAAACCGGCTTGTACTTCGACACTAACGTGGCTACGGAATACGCGGGCGTTATCGAAGCGCTTGCAAGCGATCCGCCGGAAGCGCATATGGCGTCCCTGGCGACCTTCGCTTACGTTATGGCAGCCGACCGGGGCGTTGCGGAAGCGGCCCTCGTTTCGGTCCGGTACGGAAGCCCGACCTACAACGGTCAGATTATCGCCGGCGCCGATACCGGCATCAGTTCTCTTACCGACTTGAAAGGAAAGACCTTCGGCCGTCCCGATCCTCTTTCCACCAGCGGATGGATCATTCCCATGCTCACCTTACGGGCCGCGGGAATCAATCCTGATAGCGATATGGAAGTCGTGGATACGGGCAGTCATGATGCGGTTGTCGCCGCGGTCTACAACGGCGATGTGGACGCCGGAGCATGCTACGTAGATGCCAGAAGCACCATCGAAGATGAGCATCCCGACGTTATGGAGAAGATCGCTGTTATAGAAATAACCGAAGATATTCCCAATGACGGCGTTCAGTTCCATCCCTCTATACCGCAGGATATGCGGAATACGATCGTCGATGCCCTGCTGAAAATTGCATCAACAGAGGAAGGTGTGGAAGCACTGGAAACGGCGTACAGCTGGACGGCTCTGGAGAAACACGGGGATGAATTCTACGATCCCTTCCGGCAGGTACTTCAGGCTTCGGGCCTTGACATCACGGAACTGCAGTAGAAAAGATCTAAGACAAAACAACGGGGAGGCCCGGGCCTCCCCCATCTTATATACACCGGGACAATGCCGGTCCGGAGAGACATATGCTTGAGTTTAAAAACCTGACGAAAGTCTACGAAGACGGGACAAAGGCGCTTACCGATGTTTCATTTACAGTTGAAAAGGGTGAATTTCTCGTTATTATCGGATTGAGCGGATCCGGGAAATCCACCCTTCTCCGCTGTATCAACCGCCTTATCGAACCCACCGGGGGAGCGGTCATTTGGAACGGAGAAAACATCACCACCGCGCCGACAAAGCAGCTCCGCTATATCCGGCGCCGAATCGGAATGATCTTTCAGCATTTCAACCTCGTGAAAAGATCGAGCGTCATGACCAACGTCCTTTCAGGCCGCCTCGGCTATGTGAAAGTCTGGCAGAGTGTCATCCATAAATTCCCGAAGAAGGAAAGGCAGATGGCCATGAAAGCTTTGGAACGGGTGGGTATTACCGACCAAGCTAAGAAACGGGCGGATGAACTTTCCGGCGGTCAGCAGCAGCGCGTCGGTATAG
>CAZSGZ010000202.1:0-6898 GCA_964606455.1 uncultured Spirochaetales bacterium | reverse complement strand
GTACAGAGCCGAACAGCCACCCTGGCGGTTAACCTGATGGGCGGCGGGGGCTTTGAAATATGGCAGTATACCAGCCGGCAGCCGCAGCCTCCCGATTTTACACCCACTCTCGGCGATCTCGGAATTTTTACCGCAAGGATAAAGGCCCGGGATATCAACGCTGCGTACTCCCGCCTAAAGAGTGAGAACGCGGACATTCTGTGCGGTATTCAGTGCGACCCCGCAGGGACTCTTTCCTTTTTTGTAAAAGACCCCTTCGGCAATTTGTTTCAGGTAATTGAAGATCACTCCTTTTTTATGAAAAAACCCCATGCAACCGGCGGAGTTGCGGGATGCATGATCGGAGTTTCCGATATCGAAAAAGCGCGGAACGTGTATACCGGGATATTAGGGTACGATACGGTGGAATACGATATCTCCGGCAGCTTCGAAGACTTAGGGGCGCTTCCCGGGGGAGACCAGCCGGTAAGGCGGGTCTTGTTAGGCCATTCCGAACAGCGGAAGGGGGCCTTCAGCAGGCTCTTAGGACCGACAAAACTCGAACTTATCCAGTGCACCCAACGGAAGCCGAGGAAGATTTTTGAAAACCGGCTGTGGGGGGACTTGGGGTTTATCCACCTCTGCTTCGATGTCCGCGGTTTCGGCGAATTAGAGCAGGCTTGCAAAGAAAAAGGCGCTCCATACACCGTCAGCAGCGGCGATGCCTTCGACATGGGAGAAGCCAGCGGCCCCTTCAGCTACATCGAAGACCCCGACGGTACGCTGATCGAATTCGTAGAGACCCATAAAATCCCCATAAACAAGGCAAAGGGGAAATACCTGAACCTGCTGGACCGGGACCCGGAGAAACCGCTGGCCAACATTATGCTGAAAGCGCTCCGCTTCGGCAGAGTAAAGGAATAAACTATTTTCCGTACACCTTGTCGATTTTTTTTCGGTCATCGGCGGTCATGGTAAGGTGCAAATTCATCTCGTCCCGCATCTCCTTAAAAGCCCGGATGGTAATATCCACGTCCTCATCGGAATGAGCGGCCGTGGGGATGATCCGGAACATCAGCAGTCCTAAAGGAATAACCGGATAAATGACGGCGGTTGTGAAAATATTCTTTTCTTTTCTGAGATAGTGAACAAGCCGGGCACCGACCTCGACAGTCGATTCTTCGCCTATCGGGGCAAAAACCGCGCAAATCGGACTTTCCCCTTCACCGATATAGTACCCGAGCTCTTTCAGGCCTGTTTTCAGTTTTTTCGAAATTTCCCACATCCGCTTCCGGCGGTCGTCTCCGTCCCGGACCAGCTCCAGGGCCTTCCGCAGCGTTTTCACATACACCATGGGGAGACTCTTGGCAAACACCTGTGTCCGGGCATTGTAGCGGATCCACTCGACAACATCCTTTTCCGCCGCGGTAAATCCGCCGATGGACGCGAAGGACTTGGCAAAGGTCCCGAAATAGAGGTCAACCTTGTCCTGGACACCGAAGTGGTCGGCGGTCCCCCGCCCCTGCTCACCCATCGTTCCGATACCGTGGGCGTCGTCGACAAAAATACGCGCGTCGTATTGTTCTTTCAGAGCGCACATTTCATCGAGCTTCGCCAAGTCCCCGGTCATCCCGTAGGTGCCTTCACTGACAATCAGCACGCCGCCTTTCCGTTCTTTGTTGACCCGTTTCAATACAATTTCAAGGCTGTTCATATCGTTATGTTTGAATACCCGAAACTGCGCCGGAGCAAGCAGCACGCCGTCGACAATGGATGCGTGGGCCAGCTTGTCCATAATAATTAGATCATCGGGCGTCGTTAACGAAGCTATCGTTCCCATAACGCCGAGATAGCCGTAGTTAAAAAGAATGGACGATTCCTTTTGGGAAAACGCGGCCAGTTCTTTTTCAAATTCGATGTGTTCCGTCGTATTTCCGCTCATCATCCTCGAACCCATCGGGGAGGATACACTCCATTCTTTTACCGTATCCAGAGCAATTTGCCGGATTTCCTCGTTTCCGGCAAGACCGAGGTAGCTGTTCACCGACCACATAATCTTTTTTTCGCCGTTATATTCCATTTCCGGTCCCGGCTTGCTGTCGATAACCGGCATGGTAAAATAGTTGTCTCCCGAGGCGCGGAGTTTTCCGAAATACCCCTGGTCTGTTTTACATTTATCAAAAAGGTCCATGTTCCTTCTCCTTACAATGCCGCAAGCATTTGTTCTATTTTTTTCCGTTCAATGTCCTTGCGCGGAATAATCTTGTCCGGTTTCATGAAGACCACCGGTTTCTCTTTCATAAAGCGGTCGCCGCCGCCGCCGGTAATGTTCAGCATAACGAGGGCGTTCTTTGGAACAGTACCGCTCCGTGCCGAAGCAATCAAGCTCGCACATGCTACCCCGGCGGCGGGAGAAATATCAATCCCTTCCGCTTCCAAAAACAGCCGCCGGGCCTCCTCCGCCTCGTCGTTGGTCGCGGAAAGGGTCTCCCCGTCCGAATCGACGAGGGCATCGAACAGGCCGCCGCCGATACCGTAGGGAGGCTTTCTGTTGGACAGGACCTTCGCGTTGATAATCTCTATCTGTTTCGCGGCTGTTTCCAAATCCAGCTCCACCAGCTCCCGCTGCTTCCGTTGCCAGCTGTCGCAGAGAAGGAGAAACGGCGCGTTCTGGGAAACCATCAATTTCATCTTCGTTGTTCCGAACCTGCCGTCTTCGAGGAGGCGCAGATTTGCTTCCCAGGCCGCAATCGCGCCGGTACCGCTGCCGACGGCCTGGAAATAGTATTCCGGAATCGACCCGATAGTGGTAGCGGCGCTGAGGACCGTCGTCGCCATTCCGTCCCTGCGGGCAATATTTTTCGCTCCCCCCTCCGGCACGTAACCCGGAACATTGCAGATCAAATTCGAAAGATGTATCGCGTCAAAATAATCGCTGTTGCCACCGGCTGCCAGCAATTTAACGCAGGGCTTTATCTCCTCCTCGAACCACATTGCATCGAGGTAGGTTTCCGGCACAACGACCACGAGGGGGATATCATTCTCGGAACAGACCCTCGCAAATGCCCGCGCGGTATTGCCAGCGGAAGCGACAACGAGGGTGCTGCCGAAATCTTCCGGCATCCGGGCGCACACGGTAAAAGCCTCGCACTCCTTAAATGTTCCCGTTTTCATATACGCGCCCTTTTCGGGCCACCAGCCGTTAAAGGTTATCCACAAATCCGACAGCCCAAGGATCCCGGCAAGACCGCTGCTTTTATAGGTCACCGGCGCCGCGGACCCTTCCAACATACGCCGCAGGGGCAGCCAGTCCCCGAATTTATACAGTCCCAGACCGTCGTTTCCCACTTCGATCTGTTTTTTTCCGTAATCCGCGCGAATGAGGGCGGGTGTTCCGCAGTCACATTCCAGCGGCAGATTCGTGTCGTCCAACTCTTTTCCGCATGCCGTACACCGCACCGTATATTCAGTTTTCATTTACAGTATCCCTTTCTAATAAGCGTGAAAAATAATTTTGTTCTCGATAAGCATATCATTAATTTTTTCCATAGCTTCATCCAGACGGACATTGTTCATAATCTGTAAATCGCAGGCAATATCGGTCGTTACCTTATCGCCCACCCAGATGGTTTCAATTCTGTCCGGAGTTATGGAGAAACGGACCAATTCCAAATCCTCTTCCGTCAGCTCGACCGCGGTAACGATGAGAATCATACCGGCATCGAGAAAGAGATGCGCCACCTCCGCCAACCGCCGGACCTGTTCCGTCCTGCCGCCCTTTTCCTCGGTAACATCGGCACTGATGCCGCTTAAAATATTCCCGATTCCGATAAAGTAAACCAGCTTGCCTTCGGTAAACAGCCGCTCTTCCAGACGTTCGGCTATGGCTTTCTTCGCGTCGCTGTCCTGTCCCGTAACCAGGATCAGTGTTGCCCGCTGGCTGTATCTCGCCGCCCGTTTTTGGGGAGAAATATGGCTCGGCTGCCAATTGTAATTCCGGATGAGGATATTCCGCCGCGCTTTTGACTGAATGTCCTCGATCGGCTCCCGGACAATTCCGCCGCCCCGAATTTCGTAGTCGTCTACGATAACAAAACGGGATGTGTGCGGAATATCGTCAACGACATCAAAGGCAATTGCCTTTCCGAGGCGTATAGTGCACTCGGCAACATCGTGCAGCTCGATAATATCTTTTTTCTGCTGCGTGTCGAGACTCGACGCGTCGATGACCCTCGTTATTTCCTCCACCCGGGCGGGGACCTTTATCGTCCCCAGCTTAAAGGTATACTCCTTTTTCAAGGTAACCGGATTTTTTCCCAGCCAGAAAAGGTTTACCTTTACAAGTGAGGCGACTCTGGGCTTCAGCTCCGAAGTCTTTACGGCGATCTGCCCGCGGGTAACGAAAATTTGTTCCTCCGTGGTGAACCCCGTTGAATAACCCGACGGAACGGAAAGGAGCTGCCCGCTGTTAAAGGCTTCGATGGTTTTTACTCGGCTCTTTTTCCCCGAAGGATAAAAACACACCTCATCGCCGATATTGAGTGTCCCCGACTCCACGAATCCGGCAATAATCCGCCGTTTGTCGCCGTAGCGGGTAAATTTATACACGTCCTGTACCGGCATTCTGAAAGGTTTGTCTCTTCTGTCTTTTTCCTTCTCAAAACGATCAAGCTGTTCCAACACCGTCGGACCTTCGTACCAGTCGGTTTTCTTCGACCGGGAGGCAATGTTGACACCGTCTATTCCGCTTACCGGTATATAGGCAACATCATAAATATCCAGGTTCCGCAGGAATCTCGAAAATTTCCGGGTTATTTTTTTAAAGGTTACCTTGCTGTAGTCAGCCAGGTCCATCTTATTGACAAGCACACAAATCTGTTTAATACCGAGCATGGACAGCATGTAGCCGTGCCGCCGGGAATTTTCCTGTATCCCCTCTTCCGCGTCGATGACTAAAAAAGCCGCCTCCGCCCGGGCGGCGCCGCTTACCATGTTCTTTAAAAATTCAATATGCCCCGGCGCGTCGATAATGATGTAGTCCCGCGCCTTTGTATGAAAAAAGACCCGGGCGCTGTCGATGGTTATTCCCTGAGACTGTTCGTGTTTCAGAGCGTCTAAGAGAAAAGCATATTCAAACGGCTTGGAGTTTATTTCACACTGATGTTTTATCTGCTCCAGCTTTCCCTCGGGAAGTGACCCGGTGTCGGCAAGCATCCTGCCGATGACGGTGCTTTTCCCGTGGTCGACATGTCCTGCGATTACGATATTCATCTGTTTGCGGTCGGCGCTCCCGGTGCTCCCGTTTCCGTTCATTACATATACCCGTCCCGCCGGAGTGTTTCCAATCCGCCGCCGTCATCCTTGTCCTGGGCCCTGCCGGAGCGCTCCGCGATGTTGGACAATCTGCCGGTCTGCAGTTCTTCGATAATTTCACGGACGTTTCGCGAGGGCGATTCTATCGGCGTCGTACAGGGGCCGCAGCCTAAGGAGCGGTACCGGGTGCCGTCTCCCTGATTGTAGTAGAGGCTTACGGTGGGAATATTCTCCCGTTCGATATATTCCCAAATGTTGAGTTCCGTCCAGTCTAACAACGGATGAATCCGGAGGTGGGTGCCGGGAGCGAAATCGGTCTTGAACTGGTTCCAGAACTCCGGCGGCTGGTCGTCCACGTCCCATTCGTTGTCGGTGTCCCGGGGAGAGAAATACCGCTCCTTCGACCGTGACCCCTCCTCGTCCGCTCGGACCCCGACAATAACCCCGGTAAAGGGCTCCCGGTTTGCATCCACCTCATACTTTCCCGTGTTGTGGTTAAAGCGAAAACGGTCCCATTCGCCGCTCAAGGTGTTCCGGAGGGCTTCGGTCTTTAACAGCCGGCAGCAGCTTATCCGGTCCGCGTTTCCGTCGGGGAAGGTCTGCTTCGCCTCCAAGGCCTGCTTGTTTTGTCCGTAAATCATGGTCAGTCCCCATTCTTTCGTCAGACGGTCCCTGTATTCGATCATTTCGGGGATTTTATAACTTGTATCGATATGCACTAAGGGGATGGGAACATGCCCGAAAAAGGCCTTTCTCGCCAGCCACAGCAGCACCGTGCTGTCTTTCCCAATCGACCACAGCATTCCAAGGTTCGAAAAATTGGCATAGGCTTCCCGTAAAATCCGCACACTGATATTTTCCAAATAATCAAGATGGTCCATACATTTGTTCCTAATTTGCCAAGATATTAGGACAAATTCAGCGCTCTGTCACCCCTCCGGCAGGGTACCGAGGACAGCAGCGGCGGGCCTGCTCTTCCTGAACGGCTAATCTTTTAGTTTTCCGGTTTATTCGCGAACGAAGGTATACAGCTCCCGGCTCTTTTCGGTTACCGATATGGTATTGCCCTCCCGGGAAACTTTAAAACCGATGTAGGACTTGTCGAAAAAGTAGTAATCGTCTTGTATCCGGACAAGTCTGAATTGGTCCCGGTTTAGAAAAGTGAAAATCATCATGTTCCCCCGGATAGCTACAGTGAAATAATCACCGAAGGAAACGCCTTCTTTCGTCGTTGTTACATAGATTTTTTTAAGCGGTTTCTTTACGCGGTAGTCGCCCTCTTCCCCGCTTATTGTATGGGTCTCGATTGCCTTGATAACACCTAACGGGACGATGGCCAATTCTCCATCCTCCTCCACAATTTCATAATTACTGCCCGGGGACCTGATAATCTCAATGGCTTCATCTTGAAACGTCGCTTCCAGTTTTTTATTACCCGCGCTTCCGGCAGTAAGGGTGAATCGGTCCCCCTCTTTAACAAAACGCTGCGGCTTGACCATCGCGTTTGCAAAGGTCCGGGAAATGGAAAAATCCTCCAGTTCATCGATACCATACAGCTTAAGAACATCGAGGCAGATATTGAAGTTTGTGTCCACGAAAATACCGT
>CAZSGZ010000201.1:0-6915 GCA_964606455.1 uncultured Spirochaetales bacterium | reverse complement strand
GCCATGTCGGCCTCCTTCCCTGACGGCGCGGTAGAAGCTTTCCATCTCCGCGTCAGAATCGATTCGGACTACCGGTATGTTCCACTGCCTGCATGCCGCAGTAATTTCGCGCGTCCAGTCCCCCGCCGCGGCATGGAGATGGTTCGCCCCGGCTGCACGGACAAAATTCTCGGCACGGATGTCCATCCCGATAACAATTTTCCCCCAAGTGCCTGCCAAATGAAGCGGCTCCTTGTCTCCCAGCCGGCCGGTAAGAAACGTCTCGGCATCGAGGGCTTCTCCTGCTCCAAGCTGCATATAATAGTTCCCGTTTATCCGGGTCAGCCTGCCGATGGTAACAGGCCCGAAATTGCGCCCGAAATAGGTAAACGCCGCGCCGGAATTTCCGTGGATATTCGCCCGGGCAGTGATCCGGGGAAACACCTCGCGGGGACGGCAGTCTTTTCCGCATTCTCCGGCCCAGTGGAGACTCCCGGCACCGCAGTTTGCGAATTCAATGTGGTCGTCTCCCACGGACACCAGATCACCGAACACCGGGGGCACATCCGGGTTCACCGCATGCATCAGCATCGACGTCAGCAGCCCCTTTACATCGCCTTCGCATACCGTCGGCAGTACCTGCTGCTCCCCCTCTTCATTCCAGGCATACGGGAGGAAAGCAGGAAGAGTACAGGCATTGACGCCGTAGTCGGCGTAAATTTCCGGCTGGCATTTGATCGATACCCCCCGGACGTTTTCATCTCCAAGTTCCGCCAGCCGGTCGCGCGCCGCGAGGAGAAGGGCCGCCTGCTTTTCCAACGCTTCCGGAGTTACCATTCTATTGTCGGGAATAACCTTCATTCCATTCTCTTTGCACCACTCCCAGAACTTTTTACACCTCTCGGGCCGGGCAGACCGTATTTCCTCGGCCCGTTTAATAAGCACATACTGATCTTCCTGCAGGATTTCCCGTACCAGAAAGCTTTTCAAAAAAAGGAAATCGTCCTGCAGCTGGTCCATTTTCACCGCATAGGTCCCGCCCCAGAGCATCAGCGCGCTCTCACGCATTCCCGCCGCCGCGCTTATCCCCCGGAGCCAGGGAAGTATTTCTTCTTTGTTCCCGAACACCCGCTCATGCCGTAAGGCATGGCTGTTTACACTCCATTCTAAAAGGCTCGAACAGGCGGCGGTCATCTGGGAAAGGGCACCGGAAAACGGGTCGTTTTCGGTATAAAACAGGACCGGTTTCGGAAATTGCCGCAGGAACTCCTTGATAAACATCGGCGGGGACCAGGTCCAGACACCGACAATTACCGCGTCTACTTCGTGATTCATTAAAAGCCGGACGACTTTTTTAATATCGTCCAAGGAACGAATACCGTACCAGCTGCTGCCGGCGGGACGCAGCTCGGCAAGCGGATCGATAACGGTAACGTGTTTCTCCTCCAGAAAAAGACGCAGTTCTTTTTGTTTCTTCCGTAACGCATCTTCAACTTCCGGATTCGAAATCCCCTCATCCCGGGCATCGGTAAACGTTACAAGCGCCGCAGATTGCATATGTTCTTCCTTTTATAATCTAATAATTATAACATTATAATATTTAACAAACATTGTGTTTACCCTTCCCTGTCGCCCTGTATTGTTATGTTGCCGACAGTTCTATTGAAAACTTAACTCTGTCCCCCCGGTAAATTGAAGACACAAAATATATTATCCGGTTTTTTGTATCGTATGCGGTATGTTCCACATGGAGAAGCAGCGACTGCTCTTTTATGCCTAACAGCTTCGCGTTATATTCTTCAGCCGCTTTCGGCTCGATGGATTCCACGGCCCGCTGCAAAGAAATCCCATAATCCTTCCAGAGTATGTCGTTTAACGAAATATTCGCCAAATCCTTTAAGTGAAGATCGGCGCACAGTTTTCCGGGGACCCAGATGAATTCATGGACGAGGGGTTCATTGTTTGCAAGGCGAAGCCGCTCTATCTCCGTAACAGGATCATCCTCCTGAATTCCCAAATGATTCGCAATATGCAAATTGCAGCCGTAGCTTTCAACTTTCAACAATCTTGAAGCAATATCCAGATCATTCTGCTTCGCCCACCGTGTAAAACTAAAAAATCTGTTCAGCTTTTGTTCCAATTTCGGCTTGGTAACAAACGTTCCTTTACCGGGAATACGATACAGTTTGCCATCCTTCACCAGTAATTTAACCGCTTCCTTTACCGTTATTTTGCTTACCCCATAGTACTCACACAATTCGCCTTCCGTGGGAATAATCTCCCCCTCTTTCCAAACCTCGGACTCAATGCGGGAAAGAAGATGTTCTTTAATTTGCAGGTACAAGGGGAAACCTTGTTTTCTTTGAAATTTTTTCGCGGGCATCGTATACCGGTCCTTATCCGTTCGAACTACTTTTTCCTGGCCAATCATAAATGGTAACTATCATTTTGTCGATATGAGTTCCTCTTCATCCCTTTACTGCTCCGGCAGTCAAACCCTTGACAAATAAATCTTGAATCAATAGATACAGAACGAAAATCGGAATTGCCGCAATAATAACACCCGCCGCAACGAGCTGCCACGGACTGTCCCACTGACCGACATAATTCGCCATACCCACGGGAAGAGTAAACAGAAATCTATCCTTTAGTAATACCAGAGCTAAGAGAAATTCATTCCAATTCTGCATAAAGGAGAAAATCGTGACCGTAGCGACAGCCGGCGTAGAAAGCGGCATAATAATCCGTATAAATGTTGTAGTTTCATGGCAGCCGTCGATTCTTGCCGATTCTATCAGTTCCTTCGGCACGGAAACAAAAAAACCCCGGAAAATCAAGATGGCAATGGGTATGCCGAAAGCGATATATGCGAGAACAAGAGAGAGATGGGTATTATACAGCCCTAAATATTTCATAATAAGAAACAGGGGAATGACAATTGCCGCCGGAGGAATCATCATCCCCAATAAGATAATATAAAATACGGCATCCGACCCTTTGTATTTTAACTTCGTAAACGCATACGCCGCGGTTGAACTTACAAATAATATAAACGCAACTGACAGAACAGTAATTATTACGGAATTAAGGAAGAGCCTGTTAAATCCAAAGGTTTTCCAAGCTGTAAAATAATTTACAAACTGCAGGTCCCTCGTAAAGAACATTGCCGAAAAAACGGTTTGCTTGCTGCGGAGGGACAACGAAAAAACCCATATTACCGGAACCAGAAATAGAAGAGCTATTATGATAATAACTATTGCTGATACGATATTACGTTTCCAAAAATACCTCCTCATTTCAATTTTCCTCCCGTCGTATTCTCATCCGGAGAAAAGCCGCAAGAAAACTGAAAACAATGATAACAATTGCAATTACCGACGAATATCCCATTTTATTAAACCGGAACGCCTGTTGAAACAGGTAGGTCGCGAAAACCTGGCTGCTGTTATTCGGCCCGCCGGCAGTCATAATATACACGATATCGAAGACCTTAAATCCTCCAATCATATTTAAAATCATGGTTACGGCGATTACCGGACTCAACACCGGCAGAATAATCCGCAGTTTTATCGTCAGCTTTCCGGCACCGTCGATTGTTGCGGCTTCGATAAGTTCATTCGGCACTCCCTGCAGTCCCGCGTAATACAAAAGCATATCATACCCCGTGTACTGCCAAATTGTCGCGGCAATAACGGTATAGAGTGCTATCTTCTCGTCACCTAAAAACATAACGGGCATCTTCGTTATGTTAAGCATCATAAGGAATTTATTCAGCACGCCGAACGCATCCAGCATTCGCGACCACATAATACCAATAATAATCGGAGAAAGAAGTACGGGCAAAAAAATCGCGTTTTTGAAAAATCCCGTGCCTTTAATTCTAGTGTCGATTATCGAGGCACCGATAAAACCAAAAACATTGAGAATGATCGTCGTAAGAACGACAAAAATAAGGGTATTTTTCAAAGATATAAAGAATACTTTATCGGTAAACAGTTCTCGGAAATTACTCAATCCGATGAATTGAATATTTGCGAGATTAAAACCCTTCCATTGAGTAAAAGAAAGCAGGAAGGTTGATAAAACCGGAATAAGAATAAAACATAAAAAGAAAATAATTGCGGGCAGAGAAAAAAGGAAACCGATACGGCCAATCCGCTGATGCTGCATACTATATCCTTCTGCTTGTATTCGTTATATAAAAATTGCGGAGAGTTCCTGAAAGAAACTCTCCGCTTTGCAGTATTGTTTACTTATTCCGCCGTCTCGACGAGAGACTCGATAAATTCAGCGGGGCTTATCGACTGTCCGAATATACCCTGCATTCCGTTCATAATTGCCGTATATACTTCCGTATTATATACGACCCTGCTCTGCGCTTTTGACTGAGCATTCAGCATGTTAAGGTACAGGTCGGTCGTCTCGCGGGACCCTTCATAGTCGCTGGATGGAATAAAATCATTTTGAACAAGCATGTCCTTGCCTTCGTCATTCGTAAGATACCGCAGGAACTCGACCGCAAGGTCGGTATTATCCGATTCCTTGGCAATTACAAACATTTCCGCTACGCCGCCGGTGGGAAGAGGTTCATCTCCTTTTTTCAGCGGCGGGAAGGGAAACAGGCTCCAATCGAAACTATCCCCAATGTCCGCAGTCAAGCCGCCGGTAACAAAATTGCCTACGGGATAGAACATGGCCGCCTGCTGCTGAACGAACAAGTTTTTAGCACCCACGAAGGCATCCATTGAATTTGCCCCGGGAGCAAACACGCCTTCCTTGACATACTCATCGGCCGTTTTAATCGCTTCTACAAAAACAGGGGAATTCCAGGAAATATCACCGGCATCAGCCTGGGCCATTTTTTTATGGGTTGGATCGGTATAGGCAACCTGGGCGAAAAAGACATCCGCACCCGCCCACAAATCCTTTGTTCCGATGGCAATTCCGAATTTTCCGTTATTAGCCAGTTTTGATGTCATGGCAAGTAAATCATCCTTTGATTCCGGCACCGACAATCCCAACTCATTGAACACCGTTTTATTGTACGCAATTTGAAGCGTGTTCAAATCGAGAGGAACCGCCCAGCTTTCACCGTCAACGGCAATAGCCTGCATTACATTGTCAAAAAACCGGGGGAATCCTTCTTTCAGTTCATCGGTTAACGGGAGCAGTTTTCCGGAACGGGCAAGCTCCGTATACTCTCCGGCCCAAGGAATTTGGAAAACATTGGGAGCCTCCGCGCCTGAAAGGACTGCCTTGAGTTTTACCAAATATTCGGTATAGCTGATGTACTCCCGCCGAACATCTACATTCGGGTAATCAGCTTCAAAGCGTTTTTCCGCATCTTCATGTACAACCGGATACGAGCCCTCATTGTTCCAGGACCAAAATTCGAGAACAATTTTTTCCTTAACAGCCGATGCTTCAGATGAGGCTGCCTCCGATTCCGTCTTACTCTCTTCCTTATTCCCTCCCGCAAACACGAGGCCTCCGGTCATGCAGGTCACGAGAACCAGTAAAAGTACCACTCTCCAAAAATTCATTCGTTTCATATACACCTCCGTTAAAAGCAATACTAAACCCGGAACATAGAATTTGTCAAGAAATATTATAATATTTTATATCATAATACATAACATTATGTTTTTAATATTGACAAAGCACATTTCCATGATATGATTATTTGGTATACAATAACGGGACTGGAGGCGTTTCATGACATCGAAGGAAAGAATACAGGCGGCAATCAACCATCGCGAAGGGGACAAGGTACCTATGGACAGCTGGCTTGCTCCGGAAGTAGCGGAGCAGCTGATAAAGATACTGGAAATCGACACGGAAACGGACCCCTTTGCCCTGCCGAAACGGCTCGGGAATGACGTGCTTTACAGGGCCGTCGGATTTTGCGAAGGCTTTGGTACTATCTATGACGAATCGAAAAAAATCGGCGACAACCTGTACCGGGACGATTTCGGGATAAAGTGGAGCGAGAAGAAACAGCAGTACGGCAGCTATTGTGAAATGGTGGAGCATCCCCTATCGGACAAAAAAGCATACGATACATTTGTCTGGCCTAATCCCCTGGAAGTGTCCGCCGCGGGACTCGAAGAAAACAGAAAACTGATTGAAGAAAACGGCGATACCTACGGCATCATCGGTGCCGTGGCCTGTACCATGGTCGAAGGCGCCTGGTACCTCCGGGGCCTGGAAAACTTCCTCATGGATTTGGTGGAAAACATCGATTTCGTCGAGGAATTACTGGACAAGTGTATGGAACACTCTCTGGCATTGTCCCGTGAACTGCTGAAAATGGGAGTGGATATTATCTGGTGGGGCGATGATTTTAGTATGGACGCGGGACCGCTTCTCAGCCCGGAACTGTTTCAAAAGCTGCTTGTTCCCCGGTATGCGCATATGGTATCGGAAGCAAAAAAAGTCGATAAAAATGTGAAAGTGGCCTTTCACAGCGACGGAAAAATAGAGTGGGCCTTAGACGGCTTGGTTGAAGCGGGAATTGATATTATCAATCCCCTTCAGCCTGATGTAAACGATTCGGCGGCAGTTAAAAAGCGCTACGGCGACCGGCTTACCGTATGGGGAAACGTGGATACCCGAAGGGTAATGGCAACCGGTTCGGTTGAGGACGTAATCAATGAGGTGAAAAACGTTATCTCCACCCTTTCTCCCGGAGGCGGCCACATCTTCTGTTCAAACCATACGATACAATCAACACCAAGGGCCGTTGAAAACACAATCGCCTTCTACTGGGCCGCGAAAGAGTTCAGATCGTATCCGATTTTTTCCCGCAAGCGGGACAGTTCCGCGAAGGTAACACGGGTCGTATAATTACCACTCCCGGATCATCTGCTTCACCTCAGCCGCGATCCGCTCGGGCTGGGGGATGTAGAACTTCTCCATCGGCGGGCTGAAGGGCGC
>CAZSGZ010000200.1:0-6965 GCA_964606455.1 uncultured Spirochaetales bacterium | reverse complement strand
TTTCCCGTTCTTTCAGTTCTACAAGCTCTTTCCGGTCTTCAACTCCCCGGTCTTCCTCCTCCCGTAAATCCTCCACAACTTCTTCATCACTCAGCTCGTCGGAATCGAGGGCACCGAAGTCCCCCGTTTCGGCACGCCGTGTAAGGGGTATCACCATCATTGTCTTGCCCGGCCAGTCCCTGTAGGACCGGGATAGTCCGATCCTCTCTTCAATCAGGTTCTCCATCACCACCAGTTTGTACCGTTCCCGAATCATTCCCGCGTCCCCGCGGTGTACGGCATTGTAATAGGTAATGAACTTTGCCAAAAGCAGCGCATCCTCGCGCGAGTACTGATACGCTACCTCTAAATACCCCGCCAGCCTTCTCCGCATATTTATTATATGGTCCACATAACCTTCGGGACCTACTATAAAAATGTCCGCGTCGAAACCCTCTTCCGTCGCCGGGTCTACGGCCCGGACAATCCGGTACTGTCCCGCTTCCGTTTCACGTTCATTCCCTTCCTGTCTGCCTAAATCCCGGCCGATTCCGAAAATCTCATCGAGTGTTCTTACGACAGTGTACGGACCGGAATAATTTTCAAAAACAATGTCTCCCGTATCGGGGATTGTTACTTCATCTTCCGCAACTTCTAAGGAAAACATTAACGGGCTGCTGAAAAGAATAAAAATGAAAACAACGAGCCTTTTTATATCCATACCCATACCCCTTCCTTCTATCCTAACTATACCCCCTTATTCCGTTTCCATCAATTCCAATGCCTGTTTCCGTATGTTCCTCGGATAATCCTGTGAAAATATTTCGTGCAGGACAGATAACAGGTCGCCGGAAACAAGCAGTCCGTTATATTTTTTTACCGAATCGGCAAAAAAGAGTATTTCCGATACAAGCCCCGGGTCCTTTGCAATGGTGTTATTTACGGTACTGATCCGCCTCACTGCCGAGAGCCCCGCTCCTTCCGGGTCACTCCTGAGAAGAGCGAGGGCGCGGATTAAAGATTTTTGTACATCCGGATGGTCCTCCCGGGCCAAAATCCGGGACAGTATCCTCTGTGTTTCCAAGTTGCCGATTTTTCCCATGAGGATTACCGCCCTGCTCCGTATGTCCGCAAGCTTGTCGTACAATTCCGCGCTGCCGGCTGTCCCGCCCTGTTTTTTCTCGATCAGGTTTTCAAGCTGAGTGAGTACTGCAAGATCATCTCCCCCCAGGCTCCCTTCCGCTAAGCGCTGTTCTATCTCCTGTAAAAACAGCAGCATTTCTCTCCTGCCGGAGGACGCGGCATAGCGGCTGAGTATTTCAAAATCTGCTCCGGCGGCGGCGGACAGCGCGGGTGCAACCCGGTCATGCCGCGGCGTTCGGGGCACAGTGGAAACGGACCGAGGCAGCTGATAGCCGTAGAAAACCCAGTTGTCCGACCCGAGGATGAGATACTGCCGGTACAGTGCGTATCCCGACGGGTCCCCCTCCGTTTCGAGGCGTATTGAAAAAATCCGCTTCGGATTTTGCGCGTCGGCTGTATAGAACAGCATGGTGTTGCCGCTGCCCGCAAAGGCGAAAAAACCTTCGGGATACACACCGCCGCCGGTACACCGGAAGGAGAGTGGAAACGGGACTGTTGTCCGGACAGCGCCTGTCTCATCGGTAATGAGAAACCGGTCCGGAAACAGTATGCACAACTCCTGTCCGGGCAGCGAAAACAGCCGTAAAGCGTTCCGCAGATCGTAGGGAACGCTGTTTTTCTGCAGGCTGCCGCTGTCCGTAATCCAGAAGATGCCGGTATCGGTAAGAACACAAACCCGGTTCTCCTCCGCCGTCAACACCGGATTTGACACGATACTGTCTCCTAAGCGCATCTCCCATCTCTTCCGCCCGGCATGGGTATATGAAAGGAGATGCCCGGTTTCCGTTGCGGCATACACAATGCCCCTTCTGTCGACGGCAGGCCCCCCGGCAAGTTTTCCGGGCAGTGGTATGGAGAGGAGATGTCCGCCACGGCGGTTGTACATGCCGATAAAACGGTCCTCATGCTCCGCGAGGAAAATGCCGCCGGGCAGGGAAAAGGGTCCCGAACCGACTTTCTCCGCCGTTTTGTATTTCCCTAAAATATCGCCCGTTTGCGGGTCGAGGATGTACAGGTGTCTGTCCTCGGACAAAAAAGCGGCCGTACCGCCGTAAACGGCTCCGCTACCGGTAATTGCCCCGCCGGCCGCGGTTTTCCAAAGGGGCTGCAGCAACGGGAGAGCATACCCTGCGGAGGTGCGGGCGGCTAAGAAAAGGAAAATAAGAAAAGGAGCTTTCAGCCTCATAGTATGGTATTGTAAAAGAAAAAAAGCGCCCCGCAAAGGGCGCTTTTTTGTTTATGAAAGCAGGTAACGGTAATCGTCCGCCCGGACAGCCTTACTTGTTGTTTACAACCGCCTGGGCCGCCGCTAAGCGCGCGATGGGCACCCGGTATGGGGAGCAGGAAACGTAGTTCATTCCGCTGATGTAGCAAAACTCGATGGAAGAAGGTTCGCCGCCGTGTTCGCCGCAGATACCGAGTTTCAGGTCTTTTTTCACCGAACGTCCCTTTTCAACTCCGATCTTGATAACTTTACCGACACCTTCCCGGTCGATCACGGCAAAGGGGTCTTTCTCGTAAATTCCCTTTTCCACATATTCAGGCAGAAAGGAGCCGACATCGTCCCTGGAGAAGCCGAGGGTCATCTGGGTAAGGTCATTGGTCCCGAAGGAGAAGAAATCGGCATATTCCGCCACTTCATCAGCCGTAAGGGCCGCCCGGGGGATTTCGATCATCGTCCCGATAAGGTAAGCAATTTTCATCTTCATTTTCTTAAGCACTTCCCGCGCCACCGCGTCGGCGTTTTCCCGTAAAATCGACAGTTCCTTGGCCGTCCCCACGAGAGGAATCATGATTTCCGGAAATACCTTTGTCCCTGCTTTCGCGACTTCACATGCCGCGGTCATAATGGCCTCGACCTGCATATCGTAGATTTCGGGATAGGTTATTCCAAGGCGGCAGCCCCGATGTCCGAGCATTGGATTCAGTTCGTGCAGCGATTCAACTTTGGATTTCAGCTTCGACAGCGACAGTCCGGCTGTCTTTGCAAATTCCTTCATTTCTTTCCCGTCGGAGGGCACGAATTCATGCAGCGGCGGGTCTAACAGCCGGATGGTAACGGGATACCCGTCCATTGCTTTAAAAATGCCCTTGAAGTCCTTCTTCTGCATGGGCATGAGTTTTTTAATTGTCTTTTTCCGGTACTCCGTATCTTCGGCGACAATCATCTCCCGGAAAATCTGGAGTTTATCTTCCTCAAAAAACATGTGCTCCGTCCTGCAGAGACCGATTCCCTCCGCGCCGAAGTCCCGGGCCGCTTTCGCGTCCTTCGGGGTGTCGGCGTTTGTCCGGATATTGATTCCCTTTCCGACAACATTTTTCCGTTCCGCGTTATGCCTCACCGAATCGGTCCAGGAGAGAAAGGTACTGAGTTCCTTCGAAATCTTCGGTTTGATAAGGTCGATCCTCCCCGCGAAGACTTCACCCGTGGTTCCGTCAATGGTTAGGTCATCACCCTGCTTCATTTTTTTGCCGTTAATGGTAAGACTTTTTCCCGAAATACTTACCGCCTTCGCTCCCGCGACACAGGGAAGGCCCATTCCCCGTGCAACGACGGCAGCGTGGCTGGTCATCCCGCCGGTTGCGGTCAGAACTCCTTCCGCGGCGTACATACCACCGATGTCCTCGGGAGACGTTTCTTTCCGTACAAGGATAATTTTCTTTCCTTCCTTTGCCCACTCTTCCGCCTCATCGGCGGTAAAGACGATCTGCCCGGTAGCCGCCCCCGGAGAAGCATTGAGACCTTTGGTAAGGGGTGTATAATTTTTCTTCAGTTTCGGATCGATCATGGGGTGGAATACCTGGTCAAGCTGCGCGGGAGTAACCCGGAAAAGGGCCTGTTCTTTGGTAATCAATTTTTCACCGACCATATCCACCGCGATTTTAATTGCCGCCGCGCCGGTCCGTTTCCCGGTCCTGGTCTGCAGCAGATAGAGTTTCCCCTGCTGAATGGTAAATTCCATGTCCTGCATATCGCCGTAATGAGCTTCCAGTTTGTCTTTAATGTTCACAAGTTCTTTGAAAATCGCGGGATTTTCCTTCTGGAGTGTTTTCAGTTTCTTCGGTGTCCGGATACCGGCGACAACATCTTCTCCCTGGGCGTTCATCAAATATTCGCCGTAAAAAATCTTTTGTCCCGTTGCCGGGTCCCTGGAAAAACAGACGCCTGTTCCGGAATTTTCTCCGTAATTGCCGTACACCATGGACTGAACGTTTACAGCCGTTCCCAACAGACCTTTGATATCGTTAAAGGCCCGGTATTTAATGGCCTTCTCGTTGTTCCATGATCCGAAAACGGCATCGATTGCCGCCCACAGCTGTTTTTTCGGGTCCTGCGGGAAATCCTCTTTTGCGTGTTTTTTGTACACAGCCTTGTATTTCTCGGCGACTTTCTGCAAGTCCTCCGCGCCTAAATCGATATCTTCATCGACACCCTTTTTTTTCTTAATTGCCGATAATTCATTTTCAAAATGTTCATGGGCGACACCCTTTACGACATCTCCGAACATATTGATAAAACGCCGGTAGGCGTCCCAGGCAAAACGTGCGTTGCCCGACTTCTCGGCAAGCCCTATTACGGCCTTGTCGTTTAAACCTAAATTCAAAACAGTGTCCATCATCCCCGGCATCGATACGGCCGCGCCGGACCGAACGGAAACGAGCAGCGGGTCCTTGTCGTCGCCTAGGTTTTTCTTCATCAATTTTTCGAGGTTTTTCAGGTTGTCTTCCACTTCCTGCAGGATTGCCTTCGAATGCGTTTGATTGTTTTTATAATATTCCCGGCATACCTCGGTTGAGATGGTAAACCCGGGCGGGACCGGGATTCCGAGACTCGTCATTTCCGCGAGATTCGCCCCCTTCCCGCCGAGCAGCTCCTTCATTTTCGCGGAGCCTTCCGCTTTCTTATTTCCGTAAAAATACACGTTTTTATTCGCCATGAGTGATTATCTTCCTCCAGTTTGGTAATACCGTAAACCTTATAGAAATTAATAGGTATTGTCAAGGGCCGGTACGATTCTAAGTCCTTATATCATAAACAAATAAGAACGGCATACCAACCGGTACGCCGTTCTTGCTTGATATATATGTAAATACCTGCCTTTAGGCAGTGTATGCTTCTAAAAGTCTGCTTCTCGACGGATGCTGCAGCCGTTTCAGCGCCTTCTTTTCGATCTGCCGGATCCTCTCTTTCGTCAGATTATACTGATCACCGATTTCCTTCAGGGAAAGAGGATTCCTTCCGTTTAAACCGAAACGGTGCTGTATGATGTCCGATTCCTTCTCGCTGAGTGTTGCAAGCACTTCGTTAATGTCGTCCTTCAGCGTCTGTTCTATTACCGATTCTTCGGGATGTTTATATCCCTTGTCTTCCACAAAGTCGCCGATAATGGAACTGTCCTTCTCGTTATACACCGGAGTTTCTAAGGAAACGAGGTCCCGCGATATGTTGATCAGGTCCGTAACATGCCCCTCTTCCATGTTTACCGCCCGCGCGATCTTTAGCATTTCCGGATCTTCTCCCCGTTCCGACTGAAGGTGCTTTTTCGCCTTCTCGATCTGTACAAGCTCGTTCGCTCGGTTTAGGGGAAGCCGAATCATCCTCGATTTTTCACAAATCGCTTTTAAAATTGCCTGACGGATCCACCACACGGCGTATGAGATAAAATGATACCCCTTGTCTACGTCGAAGCGCTCTATCGCGTTCATCAGTCCTATATTCCCCTCGCTGATAAGATCGGAGAGCGGAAGCCCCTGATTTTGATATTTTTTCGCTACATTTACCACAAAGCGAAGATTGGCGTTGATCAATTTTTCTTTCGCTTCCTGCTCGCCCTTTGCCGCGGCCCGTGCGTACTTGTTTTCCTCTTCCCTCGTAAGGAGTGGAATTTCATTTATCTCTTTCAAATACATTGAAAGTATATTTTCATCAGTGGATACGCTTTTCTTTTTCTTTATATCTTTAATAGTCATGGTTCCCCCTTGCACCTACATTATTAGCAAAGAGCGTACCAAGAATATGTAAAAATGATAAGTATATATTTCTTTACCAGCAAAGGAATTATATCATAGCCAAATTTCTGGAAATATCTGTCAATCTCAAACCTTGTATCTATTTGACACACAGGTCCGAGTGTTACGAAATAGCGTGTCAATACGACCCATTACAAAGCTCATCCTCCCCGGGAGTGCGCCCGCAGCATTTCCCGTAAGGCAGTCCGCTCCCGCAAAAGCACCGGTCTTTCCATGAAATTCGTTCCTGCTGTGCAAAATTTACATGAATACACCTAGAATGTGTGTAACTTTGCTGCTCCCGGTGAACCGGGAAAAATATTTCAACGCTTTGAAAGTACTCAATTTTTTCATCAGTTGTTAATCCGTACAGCGTATGGTCCGTGTTGACGGCATTCCATTTGTCCCAAATGAGGTCGGTAATGACATCCCGCTCGGCGGATGTCGGTATGGTGCCGCCCTCTTTCAGATCAAGGTATTTTGAAAGCTGTATGGCATGAAAGGCCTTCCAGTCGTCTTCATAGTCGTTATTCTGCTTTGTCATACCGTAATCATTGACAAACCGTTTTATCATTTTCGAAGAATAGCCTGATTTGTTTAATTTTTGCGCGACGACCCAGCTTTTTACCGCACCGTTCGGCGCTCCCAGTTTTTTTAAAGTAATACCGATGTAAAACATCACCTTCGCTAAACTGCTGTTTTCCTTAGCGGGACACTGCGCCAATGCCAGGTGCAGCTCTCTCAACGCTGTTTTCGGGTTGTGTTTTGATAAATTGTCTTTCCCTTTTTTAAAATGTCTCTTCCACGTTTCCATATTTTCGTCTGCCTGTCCT
>CAZSGZ010000199.1:0-6971 GCA_964606455.1 uncultured Spirochaetales bacterium | reverse complement strand
GACCCTTGCCCATTTGATGGGCTACGATACCCTGTTTATCAGTTACTATGAAGCTCCGGACCTTGTCCACGATATTGTCGGCACATTTACCGATATGTGGATCGCCCTGTACGAGGAGGTCCTCTCCTACACTGATATCGACCATTTTCACATTTGGGAAGATATTTCCTTCGGAAGCGGTTCCATGGTTTCGGATGACATTATCCGGGAATTCCAAATGCCCTACTACAAAAAAATGATCGACTTTCTCCGTGGAAAGGGGGTGAATTACTTTTTCCTCGACACCGACGGGGACTGTATGGATATTATTCCTCTGTTTATGGAATCGGGGATCAACGGGATGTATCCTTTCGAGTGGCACTGCGGCATGCGGGTAGAAAAAGTCCGTAAAGTATTTCCGGATTTAATTATTATGGGCGGTATTCCAAAATCGGAAATTGTAAAGGGGAAAGAGCGGATTGACGAGTTTCTCAGGCCTGTTGAACGCACCCTGAAAACCGGTGGGTATATTCCATACGGCGACCACTTTATTCCGCCGGAGGTCGACTTCGATAATTTCTCTTACTACCGGAAGCGGCTTAATGAGATAATCGACAAAACGGGGGGCTGAACTTAGGAGCTGCCGCTGTCGTCGGGGGCGGATGCTTCGGGTTGCGCCCCGGGCTCTTCCGTTTCAGTCATGAAAAACACGATGCAGCCTGTGCGGAATTTACAGTAATCTTTCAGGTGGCGGCAGCGGATGTCGTCTTCCGGCACCGTTTCGCTGTATTTCTGGCAGAATGTATCCATATCGATATTGTCTATACAGAAAACGGCGCGGCAAAGCCGAGGGCCTTCGCGCATAGATTCATTGTTTTATCATACGAAAATACAGTAATTTTTTCCGGTTCCTCGGCTTGAAGTACTAAAGCGCTTGATAAATGGAGGGCGTCCAGCGTTTTTATGCTAATGGGAAATGATTCAGCTGCCCGCTTCTTAACGGCTAAGCTTAATTCGAGGATGTCGATCGTTGTACACAGGTCTGAAAACCATGTATGTACCGTTACCAAGCCTTCTTCGGTTAGTTCTCCAATCATATGGTACCGATGAAACACCCGCCGGCATTCAATTTCCAGTAATTCACTTGAAACAATACGGGGATATTTCAGGGCGTGCTTCAATGCAAGATCACCACGGAGCAAATAGTCGAGTACCGCGGACGAATCGAGGTAGGCTAGCACCGGTCCGCACGGAGTTCCTGTAGGATCGTTTGAGGATCGGTTTTTACCAGCGGTTTATGTTCTTCCAGTTGAAATGGAACACTTGCCTTACTTTTTAAAGGTACTTTTTCAGGGAGTGGTACGATAAGAGCAACTTCCCGTGAATGATCGGTTACCATGAGTGTTTCTCCCGCTTTTACTTTTTTTAGTTCCGCGCTGAGATGCGTTTTTAATTTCGATATTGAAATAGTCATCATAAGCCTAGGATAAGACTAAAAGTAAAATTGGTCAAGAATACAGATTCTATATTCCATTTGACGGCGGGCCTCGCGGGTACTATAATGACTATCATGAAAGTTGCAATTACCGGTAAAGGCGGTGTGGGAAAAAGCACGATTGCAGGGCTTATCGCCCGGGAGCTTAGGGACAGGGGAGATAAAGTGCTTGCCATCGACGCCGATCCGGACATGAATTTGGCTACGATTTTCGGCCTGCCTGATACAAATATTACTCCGATAATCGAATATAAAGAGCTGATTGCGGAGAGAACGGAAACGGAAGTGGGGAAACCCTCTCCCTTTTTTAAAATGAATCCGAAGGTGGACGATATTCCGGAAACCTACTGGATCGAGCACGAAGGGATCCGCCTTTTGGTAATGGGTACGACCTACCGGGGAGGCGGGGGATGCGCGTGTCCTGAAAACGCGTTTTTAAAGAGTCTCTTGTCTCATTTGGTTATCGGAAGAAAGGAATCGGTGGTCCTGGACATGGAAGCGGGAATCGAACATCTCGGCAGGGGGACCGCAATCGGGGTTGATGTCATGTGCGTTGTCGTGGAGCCGAGCCTAACCAGTTTAGAGACTGCCGGGAGAATACAAAAACTCTCCGCGGACATCGGAATACATAAAGTTGCCATTATCGGAAACAAAATTGAAACGGAAGAGCAAAAACAATTCATTCGCGACCATGCCGGAGGCATCGAAATAGCGGGAATTATCGGATTTTCCAATGAAATTCAGAGTATAAACCTCGGGAAAGCCTCCGTTCTTTCCGTCGAAGGCCCGTTTCTCGACGAAATTCAATCCATATTAAATACAATAGCTTAATAAGTATTATCTTCTCAATAAAAAAATCCTTGAATGGTTTCGAAATTGGCGCTATAATGCTATACAGTCACGCTATCTATAGTATATGCAGCCCCGTATATATGGTCGAAAGGAAATTGGGGTGAAAAGCGTACTAGACATCTTCTATCTTAATGTACCCTTCTTTCAATCAAATCTATACAAGTACTATGTAAAAAACTCTGTGCATTGAACCGCCCCGAAGAGGGGCTGAATGGAAATACTGTTCGGCTGTTTGCGAACAGTGATGATAGAAACGCGGAGGGTAACATGGCAAAAGAATTGAAATACGCGGACAAGGCGACACAGGAACTGCTGAAACGGGCCGGGGAGCAGCATCTGCAGACAATTTGGGATAGATTTGAGGCAATGCAGCCGCAATGCGGTTTCGGGAGCCTTGGTTTGTGCTGCCGGCACTGCAGTATGGGGCCCTGCCGGATCGATCCCTTCGGAGACGGGCCGAAGACAGGGGTGTGCGGCGCGACTGCCGATACAATTGCCGCGCGGCACCTTATCAGGATGATCGCCGGCGGGGCGGCGGCCCACTCGGACCACGGCCGGGACATTGCCCACACCCTGCTCCTTGTCGGAGAGGACCCGAACAGTGATTATTCCGTAAAAGATATGGAAAAACTGAAGGCCGTGGCCGGTCTGTACGGGGTGGAGAGCGGCGGCAAAGAGCCGAGGGTTCTGGCAAAGGAGGTGGCGGATGAGGTTTTGAAAGATTTCGGCCGGCAGACCGGGACGCTGAAGATGGCCGAAGCCGCACCGCCGGCGAGGGTAAAGCTCTGGAAAGAGAAGGGCATCATGCCGCGGTCCATCGACCGGGAAATTGTCGAGACCATGCACCGTACCCACATCGGTGTGGACGCCGAATACAAGAACCTGATTCGTCACGGCCTTAGGACCTCTCTCTCCGACGGCTGGGGCGGATCGATGGTGGGGACGGAACTATCGGATGTCATTTTCAAGACCCCGGATCCGCTAAAATCGACGGTTAACCTCGGGATCCTCAAAAAAGACCACGTCAACGTCATTGTCCACGGCCACGAGCCCACCTTGTCCGATATTATCGCGGCCATATCTCAAACCGATGAGATAATCGAAAAAGCGAAGGCGAAGGGAGCAAAGGGGCTCCAGCTAGGCGGTATCTGCTGTACGGCCAATGAAATCATGATGCGCCACGGAATACCCGTTGCCGGGAGCTACATGCAGCAGGGGCTTGCCCTGCAGACCGGTGTTGTGGACATGATGGTTGTCGATGTCCAGTGTATCTGGCCGGGGCTCAGTGAGACTGCACAGTGTTTCCACACCAAACTGGTAACCACCTCACCGAAGGCGAAAATGCCGGGTTTCGAGCATATTGAATTCCATGAAGATCACGCCGTCGATATTGCAAAACAGATACTCGAAGCGGCGATCAACAATTATCCGAACAGGAACGGAAATCAGTACATTCCGGATGTTACTGAAAAAATGGTGGCCGGTTTTACCAGTGAATCGGTATTTACCTTTTTAGGAGGAAAGTATCGTCCCACCTACCGGCCTTTGAATGATGCCATCATTGCCGGACGGATCCGGGGACTGGCAGGTGTTATCGGATGCTCCAATCCGAATGTTGATTTCGAGGAAGGGCATCTGACGGTTGTGAAGGAACTATTGAAAAACGATGTCTTAGTTGCATCCACGGGCTGCAATGCCATTACCTGCGGAAAACACGGGCTGCTCCGGCCCGAAGCGGCCTTTACATACGCGGGCAAAGGGCTGCAGGAGGTTTGCGAAGCTGTCGGGCTGCCGCCGGTCCTCCACCTCGGTTCCTGTGTCGATAACAGCAGAATTCTCAGAGTGCTGTCCAATGTCGTCGCCGAAGGAGGGCTTGGAGATGATATTTCCGACCTGCCGGCTGCCGGCGCGGCGCCTGAATGGATGTCCGAAAAGGCGGTATCCATCGGATTTTACTTCGTCGCTTCCGGAGTATATACGGTCATCGCCAAACCCCTGCCGGTATTGGGGAGTAAAAACCTGCATGCGTATCTTACGGATGAGATTGAACGGGAAGTCGGCGGTAAATGGGTTTTTGAGGAGGACCACATCGAGGCGGCGCGCAAAATGCTTAGGCATATCGATAAAAAACGGAAAGCGCTGAAACTGAAACCGATGATCTATAAACAGCCTTTTCCGCCGGAGGAATAGTTATGGTACAAGGAGAACGAATTTCCGTTAACGTTGATACCTGTCTCGGCTGCCATACCTGCGAACTCGCCTGCGCGGCGGCCCACTCGGAATCGAAGGACCTGCTGAAAGCCGTTACGCGGGGAGAGCGTCCGGGCTACCGGATTTACGTCGAGGCTTTCCGTTTCCAGGCGGTCCCGGTGCCGTGTAATCACTGCGAGGAGGCCGCCTGCATACTGGCCTGTCCCACCGGGGCAGCCCACCGCAAAACGGAGGGCGGACCGGTGTTTATCGACGACGAGCGCTGTATCGGCTGCGGAATGTGTGTCCAGGCCTGCCCCTTCGGGGTCGCGGCGATTAGTACGATTACAAAAACCGCATACAAATGCGACCTCTGCATCGAACGGCTCGCGGCCGGGGAACAGCCTGCATGCGTGGCATCCTGTCCGACACATTCATTGTCCTTCGGAAAAGGGTACGTACTGACGAAAAACAAACGGGAAAAAGCGGCGGAAATGATGTCAAATGCCGCAGCGGAAGGAAAGAAGGAGATGAACAAGTAAGATGCCGAAAGCCAGAACTGTTACAGTCTGCGTAGGGAGCTCGTGCCATATCAAAGGGGCACGGGAGGTTATAAAACGCTTTAATAAACTTTTAAAAGAATACTGGCTTGAAGAGGAAATCGAACTGAAAGGATCGTTCTGCATGGAACGCTGCGGAAAAGGGGTAAACTGGCAGATTGACGAGGAACCCTATACCAGTCCCGACGTGGATGAGGCCGTACGGGTGTTTAAGGAAAAGGTCATTGCACCCTATGTACCGATTGAAGGGGGAGGCAAGAGCTGATATGGGAGAACGAAGAACAGAGGTGAGGGGGCCGGCACCGGAAAACATAACAAAGGAAGTAGAGTCCTTTGACAGCGTAATTCTTCAGCAGACGCCGAACGGTATCCTTCTCGTGGATCGTGAAACCAGAATCCAGTACGTCAATCCATCCTTCCGGACCATATTCCACTGTGAAAATGACGATCTTTTAGGGAAACCGGCCAGTCAGTTCATCCATTCGGATTGTTTCGAGCGTGCAATCGAAGCCGGGGGAAAGCTGATGGTAAAGGAGTTTATTCCGGTCCACCACGTCAGTTTCAGGGCCGGACTGTTTCCCATTGAAGGGGAGAATCTGTACTGCGGCATCTTTATCGATATTTCTGATGAAGAAAAGGCAAAGCAGAATTACAGCAAACTGAAGGCCCAGACATTGCAGCGGGCGCAGGAAGTAATTTCCCGGCAGATGAAGACCGCCCAGGAAATTGCCAGGCTGTTAGGAGAGACAACGGCGGAAACGAAAGTTCTATTAGTTAAGCTGATGTCTCTGTTTGAAGAGGAGAAGAACAAGTAGCACCAAGGTTATGAAACTATTTTACGAATACGGAGTACGGCAGATCCACAAACGAGGCGAAGAATTATGCGGCGACAGCATTTCGTTTTCCCGACGGGCCGATTCCGTTATTATGGCGCTTTCCGACGGGCTCGGAAGCGGTGTAAAGGCAAATATCCTCGGTACCCTGACAACGCAAATTGCCATGCACATGCTGGAAAACGATCTTCCTCTCTGTGATGTTGTGCAGACGTTGACGGAAACCCTGCCGGTGGATAAGGAACGGGAGATGGCCTACAGCACCTTCGCGATAGCTGAATTTTTTACACCGGGGAACGCCTGGATATTCGAATTCGACACGCCTCATATGATACTGGTCCGGGATAACCATGTCCAAACAGTCGAGTATGAGGATGTAGATATCGAAGGTAAAAAGATCCAGCGGACTAAACTGGAATTGAAAGAGGGCGACTGGATTATATTTGTTTCAGACGGTGTCCTGAATGCCGGAATCGGCGGTCTTTATCCCCTCGGCTGGGGGTGGGAGCAGGCGGCACACTATGTGGGACAGAAGGCACACGCCGGCATGAGTGCCGAAATGTTTGCGGAAAAGATCGCCGGAACCGTTAATGAACTGTATGCCGGTAACGTTGGTGACGATGTCAGTGTCATTGTCATTAAGGTGAGGAAGAAGCTGTTTGCAACCATTTTAACGGGGCCGCCGGAAAACCGGAAAAACGACAAGGCTGCGGTAAAAAAGCTGCTGGCAAAAGTGGGAAAACATGCAGTCTGCGGAGGAACAACGGCAAAAATTGTCGCCCGGCTTATAGGGAAGGAGCTGGAAGTCGACCTCAGCACGATGACCGGAAATGTGCCGCCGTTAGGCAGGATTGAAGGAATCGACATGGTAACCGAAGGTATCCTCACATTAACCCGGGTTAATAATTTACTTAAAACGGGGGCGTCAAGGGATCAGGTCAAATATGAGAACAACGGGGCGGCTAATCTCATCCGGCTGCTGCTCAATACCGACAGCATCCATTTTTTGGTACGTTTTGGCCCGTACAATCGTATCAATCAAAAAGGCCCAGAGAAAATGGG
>CAZSGZ010000198.1:0-6990 GCA_964606455.1 uncultured Spirochaetales bacterium | reverse complement strand
ACGGCATTAAGGGGCCGAACCTGTCCACCCAAACGGCATGCGCTACGGCTAACCACTCGATCGGCGTCGCTCTGCTGATGATTAGAGCGGGAATGGCGGACGCTTTTATTACCGGAGGTACCGAAGGTGTTGTGGAGGAAGTAATCGTCAACGGATTCGCGAATATGCGGGCCCTTTCCACCAATTTTAACGATACTCCGGAACGGGCCTCCCGCCCGTACGATAAGGACAGAGACGGGTTCGTTATTGCCGAAGGATCGGGGGTCCTTATTTTAGAGGAATACGAAGCAGCGAAAAAACGGGGAGCGGATATTATTTGCGAGGTGCTCGGCGTAGGGATGTCCGGGGACGCCCACGATCTTGTAATTCCCGATCCCGAGGGGAGAGGCGCCCTCTATTCGATGCAAATGGGCTTGGAACAGGCTGGAATAAGCAGCGACAAGCTTAACTATGTAAACGCCCACGGAACAGCCACCCCCTTAGGGGACATTGCCGAGACCACGGCCATCCATGCCTTAGTGAAGGGGAATGAAGAAAATCTGTCCGTCGGCTCCACCAAATCGATGCACGGGCACCTCTTAGGCGCCGCGGCGGGAATCGAGGCAATTATCTGCGCGAAGGCGGTACAGGAGGACATTATTCCGGGGACCATCAACATCGAAACGAAAGATCCGGATGTCCCCATTCAAAACATTCCCGGCGAGGCCCGGGAGAGGAAGGTGGAATACGCCCTTTCCAACTCCTTCGGCTTCGGAGGCCATAACTCGAGCCTGATATTAGGGAAGGTGTAAATGCGGCAGTCTTCCGCGGCGGCGAAAATACTCTTAGTGGAAGATGAAGCGGTTATTGCGTTAAAAGAAAGAGAGCTGCTGGAAAGCCGCGGCTTTTCGGTAGCAGTCGCCCACACCGGCCGGTCCGCAATAAAGCAGGTCCGGGAAGACCCGGAAATTGCCCTTATCTTGCTGGATATCCATCTCGGAGACGGGACCGATACCTCTTCGATCTGCTCCGAAATAGAAAAAATACGGGAACTGCCTATCGTTATCCTCACTGCCTACACCGACCGGAGAGTAATGGAAGAGGTCGGGGGCATAACACAATACGGGTATGTTGTAAAGAATTCCGGCGACTATGTTCTTATAGAATCGGTCCGGAAAGCCCTCGAATTGTTTGAAGCGCACCGGAAAACAAGAAAGAGCGAACAACTGTACCTTACCATCCTTTCGAATATTTCCGATGCCGTATTCTTAACGGAAGAATCGGGGCGTTTTATTTTTATCTGCCCGAACGTCGATATGATGTTCGGATATTCAGTTGAAGAGGCGGAAGCTCTCGGGAACATCGCGGAACTGTTTGGCGGCCCCGTTGTAAAGAAGGAGGAACTCGACTCAGCGGTGGAAGTGGGGAATATCGAACGGAGGATACGGGACAAAACCGGCGTTGAGCGCATTGTTCTCATCAACGTTAAACGGGTGGATATCGGCAGCGGAACCCGCTTATACACATGCCGGGACATTACGACTTTACGCCGGAAAGAATCCGCCCTGCGGGAAAGTGAGCAGAAATATAAGGACCTTGCCGCGCACCTGCAGCTGCTGCAGGAGGAGCATGAACAGCATATCGGACGCGAACTGCACGACGGTTTGGGGCAGGACCTGGCACTCCTGAGGATGGGCCTGTTGCGGCTCATGAAGGACGGAAAAGTACCCGCGGAAGCTATCCGGCCGGTGGTTACGAATGTCGCGGGCATAATTGAATCCGTCCGGACCGTCGTTTCAAATCTCCGCGCCTTTCCGCTGGACGAATTCGGCCTGCAGGCCGCGATAGAGGAGCGGCTCGAAGCGGTGGAACGGAGCACCGGCATGGTCTGTTCCGTGGCGGAAATGCCCTTCGAAATTAAGGCCCCTCCCCACGTGCTGCAGGGTGTTTACAAGATATTTCAGGAAGCCCTTGCGAACGTGCTGCGGCATGCCTCGGCGACGAAACTTCAGGTCAGTCTTACGCTGCGAGACAATGTGCTCTATTTAGAAATGTCCGATAACGGGTGCGGCTTTCGCGAGGAGGAGGCGACGGGGGCCGCTTCCTTCGGACTGCTTGGCATGTTCGAGCGGACGGAGCTGCTAGGAGGAAATTTGACGATTTTCGGCAACCCCGGTGAAGGCACTGAAATTTTCCTGAAAATTCCGGTAAATAAATCTTTACAGGGGACAATACGATGATACGGGTATTAATTGCCGATGATCATCCGATTATCCGGCAGGGTTTGAAAAAAATTCTAGCCGACGAACCTGAAATTCAGGTGGAAGCGGAGGCTTCGGACGGTCAGGAAGCAATGGAGGTCCTTCGAAGCCGCCCCATAGATGTGGCGGTTTTAGACATTTCCATGCCGAGAATGAGCGGTATTGAAGTTATCAAGCAGCTTACCGGGGAGGGGGCGGCAGCTCGTATCCTCGTTTTATCGGTCCATTCCATGAAACAGTACGCGGTGCGGGTTCTGCGAATGGGCGCCTCCGGGTACCTGACAAAGGACACGGCGGAAGAAGAGCTGATCCATGCCGTTAAAACCGTTGCGGCTGGGAAAAGATACATAAGTCCCGATTTGGCTGCCGAATTGGCGGATTTCGTGGGAAACGAGTCGTGGGATTCTCCGTTAGACCGGCTGTCCGATAGAGAGTATACGGTTTTCAAATCGATTGCTGCCGGTAAAAGTATGAAAGAAATAGCCTTCGAGCTCAATATCAGCATCCAAACGGTAAGCACCTACCGCGCCCGCCTCCTTCGGAAACTGAATGTGGAAACCAACGCCGGACTTGTCCGGTATGCCGTCGATTGGGGAATTTTGGAATAACCTCGCGTAGTACAATTACGACACAAAATTCATACATTTTCATACATCCGCCTGCAGTAAATGAGTATAAAATTGCTATGTACTGTAATGGAGGAATTTTTGTTTACTTACAGCAATAACAACCTTAGCCCGAGAGTACGCTAGGCGTAGACGGCGGCAAAGGGGTTTCAAAAATTAACGTCCTGGTAGCAGATGCAGACCGGCATAGTGCCGACTCGATTTGTGCCGTTTTAGAGAGAAACGGCATTCCCTTCCTGCACGCGGCGGAAGAGGAGGAGGCGGTACACTATCTGCAAAGGGACGGCGCCGTCGATATGGTTCTGCTGTCGGTCCCCCGGGATGATGATGTCCGATGGGTGGAGTCGGCGAAACGCTTAGCCCTGGTCCGGGACCTCCCGCTTGTCTACCGCATCGGCGGCATAGGGCCGGAAACGCTGGATAAAATCCGGGAAACCGCCGTGTACGGAATTGTCGAGCAGCAGGGGGCGGAATATGTATTTATCGAAACACTTCACGCGGCGGATAAATTGTTCAAGGCCCGGACGGCGAATAAGCGGATCGAAGCCGAGCTGCAGTCCATGTACGCGCACACGCCTGTTATCTTTGCATTAATCGACAAGGACACCGGGATACAAAAAGTAAACGATTTTACATCGATTGTTACCGGCTTCCAGCGGGAGGAGCTGATAGATACCCATATCGGATACGCCCTGCACTGTATTCACCACATGCACGATCCGAAGGGCTGCGGCGGGCTAAGCTGCGAAAAGTGTGAATTGCGGGCCTTACTTCTCGATACGCTTCATTCGGGAAAAAATTACTACAAAAAAGAGATAACCCTGCAGGTATTCCCCCCCGGCCCTGCCGCATCGGCGGCACCGGCGGATGTGGTTTTTGAAGTTTCCAGTGCCCGTATTCAGGACGGAGACGATCCCGCCGTGTTTGTCACCTTAGAGGACATTACCTGCCGAAGGCGGACGGAAAAACAATTCCATACCATTTTTAACAGCGTAAACGATGCCATTTATCTGTATACCATAGGACCGAACGGGACACCGGGGAAATTTTTCGAGGCAAATCAGCGTGCCGTAGACATGCTCGGCTATTCAAGAGAAGAGCTGCTGACAATGACCCCGGCGGATATCGACGATCCGGAAAGCACCGGAATTGTACCGAATGTACTGCGGGACTTCCAATGCCGAGGCAGCTCCACCTTTGAGATGGTTCATACCGCGAAAAACGGGAGATGTATCCCCGTTGAAATATCGGCGACGTGCTTCGACCTTGGCGGGGAAAAGTGCGTCGTTTCCGTTGCGCGGGACCTTACGGAACACAAACTCATCTTTCAAAAGATAAACCGGGATTTACACGAGAAAAATGTTTTGCTGAAAGAGATCCATCATCGGGTAAAGAATAATTTAAGCATCGTAATAGGTCTTCTCAATCTCGAACTTGATCAGATAGAGGACGTGAAGACAGCGAAGGACCTGCTCCAGGCAAGCAGGGAGCGGATATACTCCATGGCCCTGATACATGAAAAATTGTACGAATCTTCGGACTTTTCACGAATTGAGATGAAAGAGTATGTCGAATCGCTTGTACGGCAGCTGTCCGCCGCGTACGGGCGGAAAAATATAACACTGCGGCTGGAAATAGATGAAATTAATCTCGATATCGTTTCCTCAATTCCCTGCGGCCTTATTTTAAACGAACTGATAACGAATTCCTTCCTTCACGGCTTTACAGATAACCAGCCCGGTATAATCCGGGTCATGATGCGTCGGGTCGACGGAGATAAAGCGGAAATGATTGTGGGCGACAACGGCACCGGCCTGCCCGAACCGTTTCCCATCAACCGTTCCGGTTCTCTCGGGCTTAAACTGGTACAACTTTTAACGGAGCAGCTCGGAGGCTCGCTGCGTGTAGAGGGGAAAAGCGGGACGGAATTTGCCGTTACCTTTCCCGTCCAGCATATATAAACAAATTGCCTAACCTGCTACACTACATTCGGTGAAAACTATACTCCTTGTAGAAGATGAAGCCCTCATCGCTTTGCGGGAAGCTGATGTTCTGAAAAAATACGGCTACCGGGTAATTACGGTACACAACGGGGACAAGGCGGTCGCCGCGGCGGAGCGGGAGAAAATCGATCTTATTCTCATGGACATCGATTTAGGACCGGGAAAAATGGACGGCACCGCGGCTGCGGAACGGATCCTGCGGGACCGGGAAATCCCTATTGTATTCTGTACCAGCCATGCTGAAAAAGAAATGGTGGAAAGGGTAAAAAACATTACCAGCTACGGCTATGTTTTGAAGAACTCGGGAGAATTCGTGCTGTTAGAGTCCGTTGGTATGGCCTTTGAACTCTTCGAGGCGCAAAAGGAACTTAGGAATTCCGAGGCCTTTCTCGACAGCATTATCGACCAAAGTCCGATTAGTTCCTGGATTTCCGACAAAAACGGCGTAATGATGAAACTCAACGATGCCAGCCGTGCCCTGTTCGGTGTTTCCGATGACAGCGAAGTGGTCGGGAAATACGATTTTCATAAAGACGATATCTTGATTGAAAAAGGGCTGGTTTCCCGGGTCGAGGAAGTGTTTACGAAAGGTAATGCTTTTCGTTTTGAAATCGACTACGATTACCGCCAAGTCCGGCATGTCGATGTTCCCGGCGCAACCCACCGGATTCTCGATTGTACCATCTCTCCTCTACGGAACGCGGAAGGCGAAATAACCAACGCCATTTTTCAGCAAATCGATATTACCGACCGGGTAAAAGCCGAAGCGGCCCTGCGGCAGAGTGAAGAGCGTTTTACGGCATTTATAAACTACTTTCCGGGGGCGGTTTTTATTAAAGACCGGGACAATACAATTGTCTACTGTAATTATTTTTTTGCTTCACGAATCCATGCAACCCCCGAAGAGATGGTCGGAAAAGATCCGAATGACGGAATTCCTCCCGATGTCCGGAAAAAGTATCAGGAGGAAAATGCCGCTGTTTTTAGGGAACAAAAGCTGACAGTTTCGGAAAGTGTCGTTCCCCTTGAAGGAAACGACACCTACTGGCTTACATATAAATTCCCGGTAACAATTGGAGAGGAAACGTATCTGGGGGCCGTCAGTATCGACATTACGGCACGGAAATTAGCCGAAAAGGCGAAGGGGCTCCTTGTGCAGGAGATGAACCACAGAATAAAAAACAACCTCGCTATGATTTCTTCCTTAATAAATTTGACCGGTGCAAAACCGGGCAATAATGCGGACTTATCGAACCTGGAGAAGCAGGTCCGCGCAATAGGATTGGTGCATGAGCAGCTGTATCAAACCGAGGATATAACACATATCAACACGAATTCATATATTCCGGACCTCGTGGACCTGGTATTTTCATCTATTACCGATCAGCATGTTATCGTTGAAACGGATATAGAAGAAATCAAATTGCCGACAAAGAAGGCTATACCCGTCGGTCTCATTGTCAATGAAATTGCAACGAATGCCGTTAAACACGGTTTTTCGAGAGACCGTCAAATGCGGTTTACCGTTACGCTGAAACAGGAGAGACCCGCCGGACCGGAAGAAGGCCCCCGCTGCGTGCTCACCGTCTCGAACAGCGGCCCGCCGGTCCCGGACGCAGTTGATCTATCAGCACCGAAATCCATGGGTTTACAGCTCATTACGATTTTGACCGAGCAGCTGCAGGGAAGTATCGAGCTTAAGCGGGCCCCGCATCCCGTTTTTACCATCACGTTTCCTTAGCAATAAGCTAATAATTGGTGCTATTTAATAAAATAGAGCTATTGACAACAAATTGGTCATCTTGTATGGTATTTACTGATCATGAATAATAATGAATTTTCGGATACAACAATTCTCCTCGTGGAAGATGAGCCGGTGACGGCAATGAATGTTTCCCGCGTTTTAGAAGGAAAAGGGGCCGAGGTGCTACATTGTTACTCCGGCGAAGAGGCGCTTACAACCGTAGGCCGAGAGAAAGCAGACCTCATCCTGATGGATATCGATCTCGGCTATGGCCGGATGGACGGAGCGGAAACCGCGGAAATTATTCTGAAAAACCGCGATATCCCGGTTGTGTTTCTCTCCGCCCATACCGAGGAAGGTGTTATTCAAAAAATAGA
>CAZSGZ010000197.1:0-7088 GCA_964606455.1 uncultured Spirochaetales bacterium | reverse complement strand
CCAGCGGTATTCAACCTTCCCGTCCATCAGCATAAACGCCCGTTCCTTCGGCAGGCTGCAGGTATGCACTTCGCCCCGGCCTAATACGAGGATGCCGAAATCAAGAAGCATATCTCCGTGCTTTCCCCCGATCTCCGTAATACCTGTATATCCCGTTCCGAATTCCTGTTCCGGTTTTTTTATCAGCATTCGGAATCCTCCGGGAGATAGCCCGAGGCTGCATGCACTAAGCGCTCTTCCGTGGCGTTTTCTCGGTCGAAAATGCCCCCGATTTTTCCTTCGTGTATGACGATAACCCGGTCGCACATTCCGAGAATTTCCATCAGCTCGGAGGAAACGAAGATAATCCCAACCCCTTTCTTTGCCAGCTCCTCGATAAGATGGTAGATCTCGGCCTTAGCCCCCACATCGATACCTCTCGTCGGTTCGTCAAAAATAATGATCTCCGGAGCCGAGGCCAGCCACTTCGCGATAACCGCCTTCTGCTGGTTGCCGCCGCTGAAATTTTTCGCCAGGCGGTTAGGGAGCTTCGGATTGACCGACAGCTCCTCCATATACTTGTTAACGAGCTGCTTCTTTTTCCGGGCTACGATGGAACCGAAACGATCGATATCTTTCAGGTTGGGAAGACAGATATTATCTCCCAAACTCAGTTTCAGAATCAGACCTTCGCTTTTTCTGTCTTCGGGAACAAGGGCCAGCCCCCTTTTCCTCAGATATCCGATGTTTGTTGTATGCAGCTCCTTCCCTTTAACGATAATTTCCCCCTCCTGATATTCATGGGAACCGAATATCGATTTCATAATTTCAGTCCGACCCGAACCGACTAACCCGTAAAACCCGAGGATCTCCCCACGGTACAGTTCGAAATTGATATCTTCGTAGACCCCTTCGCAGCTTAGACCCCGTACCTCCACGAGCTTTTCCTCAGACACAGTGTGCATTTTTTCGGGAAAGTAATCGTGCAGGACCCGGCCGACCATCTTCTTAATCAGATCGTCCTTGGTTACCTGACACCGGCTATTGTCCAGGGTATCCACGTGTTCCCCGTCCCGGAGGACGGTAATTCTGCCGCAGAGTTCTATTACCTCTTCCAACCGGTGGGAAATAAACACAATGGAAATGCCATCCTTGACCAGACCCCTCATGAGAACGAATAAGGCTTCCGTTTCTTTCTGACTTAAGACCGAGGTCGGTTCGTCCATGACGAGAATCTTCGCATCGTTAAAAAGCGCCTTGCCGATTTCCACCAGCTGCTGCTGGGCAATACTGAGCCGGTCCACCCGGAGGCTGCAGTTGAGTCCGGATAGTCCGAGTTTCGTTATCACCTTTTTAGATTCCGCCCGCATCTTTCTCCGGTTCATCGACCTTAAGGGACCCTGAACAAGTTCCTTGCCGAGAAATATGTTTTCCGCTACGCTCAGCATGGGTACCAAATTAAATTCCTGATAAATAATGCTGATATTCCGGTTTAACGCGTCTTTCGGATTATGAATTTGGACGTCTTCTCCGGCAATCTCGATCGATCCTTTGTCGGCCAGGTATGCTCCCCCGAGTATCTTCATGAGGGTGCTCTTGCCGGCACCGTTTTCTCCGACGATGCCGTGGTTTTCTCCCCTCCGCAGCTCGAAGGAAACGTTATTCAGCGCCAGTACGCCGGGAAAGGATTTCGTGATCCCCTGCATCCGTAAATACGGTTTCTCCTCACTGTTACTCATATCCGGCACCCCTACTTCTTCCTGCGGGTCAGGGAATCAAGACCACAGACCACGATGATAATAGTACCGGCGACGATGGTCTGCCAGTACATACTGACATTCAGCAGCACCAGACCGTTTGCGATAATTCCCAGGAGCAGTGCACCTAAAAGCGTTCCGATTACCGTACCTTCTCCACCGGCCAGGCTAGTACCGCCGATAATCGTTGCAGCAATGGTATCGAGTTCGAAATTGAGCCCCGCATTCGGGTTCCCCGAGTTTACACGGCCGACCATGATGAGGCCGGCGATCCCCGCTAAAAGTCCCGCGATCGTATAAATAAGGATCTTGTTTCGTTTTATATTGACACCGGACAGCCTGGCGGCAACTTCGTTACCGCCGATGGCCTTTGCCCGGTTCCCGAATACCGTTTTCATAAGCACATAGGCCCCCACTCCCACTATTACCAGCATAATAATCGTCGGTACGGGGATTGGTCCCAGGTAGGCATTCCCCAGCCAGATAATAAAGGGTGTCCGCGTGGGAAGGGGATACCCCCTCGTTACCACCCACATAATGCCGTTGGCTATTTTTGCCATTCCCAGGGTTACAATGAAGGGAGGCAGCCGCAAATTTGTAATGATGAGTCCGTTGGAGAATCCCAGCCCGACACTGCAGAGGATGCCGAAGATGACCGCAAGCACCGGGTTCATTCCCTGCTGAATAAAATACGCAAGTAAAACTCCCGAGAGACCCAGGTTGAATCCGACCGACAGATCGATCCCTCCGGTCACCATCACCAAGGTTTGTCCTACCGCAATGATTGTGACCAGGCTCACCTGTTTCAAAATATTGAATAAATTATTCGTAGTAAAGAAGGTGTCCGGACGCGCGATAGACATTGCAACTAAAATGGCAATAATAAAAACGGCCAGTCCGCTTTCGCGATGTCCGAATAACCCCTTAATAATTTTTCCGCCGATACCCGGCTGATCAAGTGTTTCCGCCGATCCCTTTCCGGTTTCCATAGTTTTATCCTTTCATTAATAGTAAATATTTCTCCGCTTGCGGGCGCTGTGTTCAGCTCCCTAGGAGAAAGGAAATACCGGCCGGCATTGCGATTTACGACAGCCGACCGGCATACATGGCAATTATCGATTATTCTATTTTAAACACATATTCCCAGGGAGGATCTTTGTAGTACGAGTCTACATTGTCCTCGGTTATCTCGATCGTTCCCGTATCGTCGTAGTTTACTACGGGCCGGCCGGCTCGAATATCGAGAAGCCGGTCTACGATCTTCGGTCCCCAGGTCCACTGCCGCTGCGTTATAACCGCCTGCACCTGTCCGCCTCGTATTCCGTCGAGGTTTTCCGGCATGTCATCGAAAGTGATAATCATGTGGTCGTCCTTCGTCCAGCCTTTCGATCTCCATACCGATACCGCAACCGGTCCGCCGGTGGCGTCGATACTGGTAAATACGTCGAAATCGGGGTAGGCCTGGACCTGTGATTCGATAACATTTAAGGTGAGGGAGGGATTCCCCTGTCCGGTCTGTAGGTCGACGATTTCCACGCCGGGATAGTTCGCCGCGAGACATTCCTCGATTCCCCGGATCCGTTCATTTAAGCTCCGCTGCGTTGGTAGTCCGGTACAGATAATTACCGAACCTTCACCTCCGGTTTCTTTTCCGATTACATGGCCGAGATGAACGCCGGCTTTGTAATTGTCGGTACCCATGAAGCAGTACCGCTTGCTCTCGGGCATGTCCGATTCAAAGGCGATGGCGGGTATTCCCGCTTCAACCGCTTTGTTTAGATAGGGTGTCAATGCATTCGGGTCGGTCGCGCAGAGAGCGATACCGTCGACCTTCATGGAGATAAGGTCTTCAACAATCTGTATCTGCTGGTTTACATTTACTCCTTCGGGTGCCTTCGTAATGATTTTCACGTTCCTTTCTTTCCCGTATTCAATGGCTAATTCCGTCACTGGTTCGAAGAAGGGATGTACGATAGGATAAACGATGGCAAAAGTCAGTTCATCCTCCAGGATTTCTTTCTCATCCATGTCGCTTTCGCCGGAACCTTCTTCCTGTCCCCCTCCCGCGAATAGGGTGAAGGAAACCATGAGTGAGAGCGCGATCATCAGGATAAGCGCTACAGTCCATTTACTCTTCATACTGAAACTCCTTTAAAGATTTTGATGTTTCAGTATAGGACGGGTACAGCGGTTCACAAATGCGATATTTTTTTCGATTAGCTGAAAATTTTACGAGGGTCGTCAGTGGGTGTTGGTTATTTTTCGCGGAAAGGGGGATTATTTCCGGTATGTATCGATATTATCGATAGTTATTTCAACCGTTCCGGTATCGAAGTAGTCGGGGACATCTTTACCCGATCTAATATCGATAAGCCGGTCAATTATAAGGGGGCCCCAGGTCCATTGCTTTTGAGAGATAACCGACGTGACGATCCCGACACGTATTCCGGCAATATTGTTCGGCATGTCGTCGAAAGTTATGATTTTATGTCTGTCTCCCTTCCACCCCTTTGCTTTCCAGATTGAAACGGCCACGGGCCCGCCGGTTGCATCGATGCTGATAAACACATCGAAGTCGGGAATCTCAGCGATCTGCCGCTGAATCACCTGAAGCGTCAGGTCCGGGTCCCCTTTGCCCGTGCTTATGTCCGGTATACTGATATCCGGGTATTTTTTTCGTAATGTATCCTTAATACCCTCGATCCGCTGGTTCAGGCTCAGTTGCGTGGGAAGGCCGGTACAGATAATCGCCTTACCCCGATAATCGAGTTCCCGCGCGACAACTTCCGCTAAGTGCTGACCGGCCTTGAAATTGTCGGTACCCAAAAAACATATCCGTCTGCTTTGCGGCATATCCGACTCAAAGGTGATGGTAGGGATGCCCTGTTCTATCGCCTTATTCACCAGAGGGGTCAGCGCGGAGGGATCGGTTGCGCAGACTGCCAGCCCGTCAACTTTAGATTCTATTAGATCTTCGACAATATCGATCTGCTGCTGTATGTTCATGCTTTCGGGAGCTTTTGTTATTACCCGAATACCCTGTTCCAAGCCGTATTCAATAGCCATTTTTGTTACCGGCTCGAAAAAGGGATGGACGATGGGATAAACGATGGCGAAGGTTGTACCCGTCTCCGCCTCTGCTTCACATCCGGTATTTCGGCCCTTCGACTCGGCTGTCCCGGAAGCATACAGATCCCCCGCGCCGAAAAATAAAAATGAAAACAATAACAGCATTGGGAGCCGTCTTTCGCGCATGTTAGGGTGCCTGTACTTTCGAACCATTTCTATATTCCGTCGGCGTTTTTCCCGTATTCACTTTAAAAATATAGCTGAAATAATGGGGATCCTTGTACCCCACTTGGTACGCTATCTCCGAAGAACGCATTCCCGTTGTTTTCAGAAACTCCTTTGCCTTACCGATCCTCGTGTCGGTCAAATGTCCAATAAAAGTGTTACCGGTTTCCTGGCTGAAAATTGTACTGAAGTGACTCGAACTGACGTTAACATGGTTCGAAATTTCATTGAGAGAAAGGTCCGGATTCCCATAGTGCTCCGCTATGTACTGTTTTGCCCTTTCGATTATGTCACCGTATCTATTCTTCTGGCAGGACTCTCTAAAGTCGAAGGCGGAGCCGATGAGATTTTCAAGGAACTGCTTCACATCAGCCGATTCCCGGGAGCGTATCGCATCCTCCAGCCGGAACAATTCCGGGAGAACTTCATTCGGATCTCCCCCGATCTTCTCGACAAACTTTACCGCCTGCAGGGTGATATCGATAACCAGAAAACTTCGGATAATCGATCCGCTTCCGTCCGATTCCATGCGGGAAATATAGGTATCGAGGACATCTCCGATTACACCCCGATCCCCTTCGTGAAGCAGCACGGAAAGCTCACCCGTGTCGAGGCTCAATATCCCCTCGGGTCTGCAGTTAGCCCGTTTCGTATCGTCGTAGTTCACGATAGTATTCTTACCGAACACAAATCTGAACCGGGATGCGGTTTCCGCCTCCTCAAGGGACTCCGCGATTCCTCCGATACGCTCCTTAACGCCGCCTATATTAACGGAAAGGCGGCATTCGGTCTTCCGCTCAATTTCATATTTAAGGGAATGGCAGAGAAAATGGCAGCTCTTATCAACTTCTACCGGATCGTCTCCCTTAAAAATCAGAATATTTTCTTTCACCGTTCTGCAGAACATCAGTACATCCGGATTCCCCTCCACAATCTGCCGCATGATTTTCTCGGCTTTTAAAAACTCATAATACTCCGCTGCCGCTGTCCCTTCGTCGGCTGACGTTAGCGTACAGATTACAGTCGCAAAATTCCGCGCTACGATATCGATACCGCAGGTTTTTGCCTTTTGAATAGCTTCCGCTGAAGGGACAAGGCCGGTGGAAAGATCGCTTAAAAACCGTTCGGCGATAATTTGTCGCCCTTCTTTCAGACATTTGTTCAAGTCTTCAAGACGGCCGCGCTGTTTGTTTTCTTCTTCAATGATGGACGCAACATTATCGAGAGTATTCAGCAAATCCGTGGAGCTTAAGGGTTTTAAGAGATAATCGGTAACGGAAATAGTAATGGCTTCCTTCGCGAATGAAAACTCATCATACCCGCTGATAATAATGATCTTAATCCACGGCATGCTTTGTTTTACGATTCGGCTCAGGGTAAGCCCGTCCATAAAGGGCATTTTTATATCCGTAATGAGAATATCCGGTTTAATTTCCTGAATAAGAGGCAGCGCCATCTCTCCATCCGGGGCCTCTCCGGCCAGAATATAGTTAGTACTCTCCCAGTCGACATTGTCTCTGATACTTTCACGAACGACAATTTCATCTTCTACGATAAATACCTTGTACCTCATGTTGTCCTCGGTATTGTAAAAAAAACTTCCGTTCCCTTTCCGGGTTTGCTTGCTATATTGAGTCCATAGGAAGATCCGTAGTACAGCTTTAACCGCTGGTTGACGTTGATCAATCCATAACCACTCTCCTTGGAAATTTCAACGTTCTCCGCTGATAAATGAAGATGCAGTTCCGCAAGCTTATCCGCATCAATCCCCCGTCCGTTATCGGTGACCTGAAAGAAAATATGGTTATCGGCTTCATACCTTCCGGTAACAGCAACGGTACCGCCTCCCCGGATGTTTTTAATTCCGTGATAAATGGCATTTTCCACCAGGGGCTGTAAAGTCAGCTTAAGTATTTTTGAAGTGCAGATCCCGGGATCGACGTCGAATTGGTAATCGAGAATGTCCCTGTACCTCATCTTCTGAATCGTGAGGTAGCTTTTAATGTGCTCAATTTCGTCCTGAATGCTGATCCATTCCTCTCCGCCGCTTAAGACAAT
>CAZSGZ010000196.1:0-7192 GCA_964606455.1 uncultured Spirochaetales bacterium | reverse complement strand
CAGCAGAACAAGTATACATACGATTCCCTTTTTCATCAGTCTCTCCTTGGTTTTAGTTTATTATTTATTATCTTTTGTCCCTCCGAGAGGGTTTCCTCCACCGTCATTTCTCCGGTAATGGCAAAGCGGAGAAGTTTCCACATGGTGTTTTTATATATCTTGTACGAATCCTCCGGCGGTATAACGGTGCCGATTTTGTAGCTTTCAAACAGCGCCTTATAATACGGATTCTGCAGTTCGGTAACACTCCAGGCTTGCGTATTTGCCGGGAGTTTGGAGACCGTTGTGCAAAACCGCTGCTGCACGCCCTGCCCGGAAAGGTATTCGACGGTCCGCCGCGCTAAAACCGGGGCTTTGGTTTTTCTTGTGATGGCGAAGGCCTTGAAATCGAGAAGAGGTGAAATATATTTTCCCGTATCGGAATTGTACGGATACGGTGCAGCGGAAAAAGGTATTCCCAGGTTTTCGAATTCGGGAATCGAGTAGGAACCGCTTAAGATCATGGCAACCTTGCCGTCAAAGAATCTGCTCATCATGCCGTCCCGTTCACGGATATCGAGATAGCCCTTTTCCCGCAGCCCCGTTATGTAGTGCAGGGCCCCCCGGGTCGGTGCGTCATCGATGATAATTGAACCGTCTTTCTCCAAAACCGATTCTTTGCCGAATCCGATTTGAAACGGAATAAGCCAGTAGGCCGAATAGGCATTCCAGGTTATCGGCGTAATTCCCTGTTGTAAAAGCGCGGCGCAAAGCATTTCAAAATCGTTTAAAGTCCACCCGGGTTTCAAAGCCGGGATTTCGGATACGTTTTGCAAGAGTTTCGGGTTATAGAAGAACAGCTGGGTATCGAAGTAAAAGGGAACGGCCCAGACGGAACCATCTTTTCTGAATGCATCCGTTCCTTTTTCCAGCAGGCCGGGCAGGGAAAGATAGTCAAGGCGCTGCAAGACCCTGCCTTCCGTCAGGGCGGGCAGATAATCGGACTGGACCATACACAGGTCCGGCAGTTCTCCTCCGCTCCTGGCCGCGGAAGTCAGTTTTGAATCGATCGACGGGACTTCCAAAACATCAAACGAGACGTTGTGGAGGGCCGCAAAGCGGTCCAGTTCCTTCCGCAGTTCCGGAAGTCCCTCCCACCCGATCCAGATCCGCAGGCTGTCCGACTTAAGCTCCTCTCCCCAGACCCGGATTTCCCGCACCCTTCTGAACGGTTTTCCGTCAGTTTCGAGGTCCAGGCTGTCCGGGTTTACAAACAGCATCCAGCTGCAGAACCGGTCCGCCAAGTTGTCCCCTTCAAGAGTTTCCGTGCCGAAGGCGTGTTCAATTTCCATTTTGTAAACGCCGGTAAACAAAGGAAGGGTTTCCAAAAGAGAAATCCCCGCACGAAACCGCGGGCCGGAGGCGGCGGGGTAGGTGTAATTCTCGACAGATGAAGGGAGTATGGTTTTTCGGTAATTCCCGTTAATGTAGAGATCGAAAGTGAAAGCGGACCCCGCGGTGCTTAGCAGCACAAGCGCGACAAATAAAAATAAGGTTCGTTTTTTACATATCCGGCGTTTCATGCATCATTCCTTTCCAAACACGGGAGGTACGCCCGTTTCCAGACGAACCCTATCGGTCCAGGCGCCATAGCTTATCCGTAGGCACGCAGACTCGGAAGATGGTTCAGAGTACCGCTTTGTGAAAAAATGGTCAACCGTCAGCTTCAGCTACAGGGAAAGGTGCCGGAAAAAGGACTCCATGTATCCCGAAAGTCCGTCGAAAACAGCTGTCTCTACCGGGACCGTTTCTATTTCGAACAAGGCGGCGTATTCTTCCGGCCTCTTCCCCTCTTTTCCGGCCTTTCCAAGCAAGGCGGCGCCGAATGCCGTTGCTTCTTCCAGGTTTGTCAGATATACCCGGGTGCCGCTGAACATGGCTGAAAGAAGCGCGTTGTAGTCGGGATTTTTTCGAAAACCACCTTCGATAAACAGGTCCATCCCGTTGCGCATACCCGTTCGCTCCAGGGCCAGCTTCGACTGAATGGCCAGGGAAAGGTTGAGCACAGCGTAGGCCGCGGGAAAGTCGCTGAAAAATCCGGGTGTTTTACCGTTTTTTACATCATCGAGGTGGTAGACCTTCGTACCTTCATACACCCGGGGTTCCGAATCGGGGAACTGCCCCGTTCCCTTCTGCACACTGGGGGTAATGAAAAGTTCTTTATCCCGAATTACTTTTTTATAAATCTCGGGATCGAATTCCGGAAATGAGTCCGTCCCGGCGGCCTTTTTCATTATTTCCGACCATGTTTCGAACTCCAGTCCTCCCATGAGGATGGAGGTCTTTACCGGATTCGCGTATACGTCGAGGTTGTAAAAAATCATCTTCCCAAGTTCTTCCGGCTGAAACGTAACGTCCCGGGCCGGGTGCATCATGACGCACCAGGTGCCGGTGGAATTGAGGACGAACTCCCCCGGGTTCTTGATGATGTAGGGGAGCAGTGACGCGTTGGAATCGTGGACTCCCATGGTGACCGCCGTATCGGATGAGAGGCCGGTTTTTGCCCCCGCGGCTGAATGGACCGTGCCCAAAAGCTCCCAGGTTTTGGAAAGTTTCTTCGGCACCTTGTCGAGAATCCCCAGCCCTTTCGTTACCCGGGACCAGTCCATTTTCCGGTGTTCCCACAGAAACGAGTGGCAGCCGACATAGGTGGGCTCGGCACCCACGTTGCCGGTCAGCAGATAACCGAAGTACTGGGGATAATTGAGGACCCACCGTATGCGCTTGAACCGTTCGGGATAGGTTTTTTGCAGGAAGTAGAGGTTCTTCCCCGCGTTTACCAGGCTTCCCATCGTTGCCGTCGCCGTTTCTTCCTGGAGCTCTTCGGGTGTGCCGAAGCGGCTGTAAAAATCTTTATGGAAATCTTCCCCCGGTTCCGTTGTGTAGGCGACAACCGGCACGGCCGTGCCGCCGTTTTCATCGATACAGACAAAGGTGCCGCCGTGGGTCGTTACGGACACACAGTCAATTTGATAACGCTTGGAAAATGTTCGCAGCTGCTGAAAAAACCACGTTTCTATTTCTTTTATCCGTTCGAACCGGATGCCGTTTTCAATATATTCCGAAAACTGCCGCGCCCGGGAATCGACGAGTTCGAGACGCTCGTTGTAAATCATCATTTTTTTGTTGGTTTTTCCGACATCAAATACCGCAATGTGTCCGCTTTTGCCGCTCATCTGTACGCTCCTTGTCCGCTGATTTTACCGCGGGTGTTTCCTTTATTGCAAGCACCGTTTACAGTTTTATACCGCAGCCAGGCGGATGCCGTGGTCGTAAACCATGTTCCGCTGTTCCGCGGTAACACCGGTGTCGGTTATAATCATCGAGACGGCGTCGTAATCGCAGAGATACAGCGGTCCGGTGGAATCGAATTTCCCGCTGTCTGCTAAGATAATTACTTCGTCGGCGTGTTCGATCATCATCCGTTCCGCCTGAATAAGCTGCGGGTCGGTGTTCGTAAGCCCCTTAGGCCCGATGCCGCCGACTCCCATAAACGCCTTTGCCGCCGCGTAATTAGCGTAAAAGTTTCCCTGAAACGCGTCGAGGATCAGTTCGCTGTTTTTATATATTATCCCGCCGGGGATAATGACCTGGTTGGTGCCGTTCCTGAGGAGCAGTTCCGCGATGCCGAAAGAATTGGTGATAACGCGGCAGCCCGTGTCCGTTAGGAAGGGCGCCATCCGGTAGGTAGTGGACCCGCCGTCGATGATGATGGTTTCCTCCCGGGTGCAGAGTCCGGCGGCGTACCGGGCAATGCGGACCTTTTCCTCGAAGCGGTAGCTTTTCCGGTACGCGAAGGGCACCTCGCCGTAGCTTGAGTTATCGGTAACGGCCGTTTCGGCCAGTTCGGCGCCGCCGTGGACCCGCCGGATAAGGGCGGCTTCTTCCAGCTTGGACAGGTCCCGTCGTACCGTTGCCTCGGACGCTCCGGTGGCTTCGCGAATCTCCCGGGTGCCCGCCGCCCGCCGCTGCTGTAAGAGGCGTAAAATAATGTCATGCCGCTCCGTTTCAAGCATTTTTTATGCTGCTGCCGGAAACCAGGGCCCGCAGTTTCCGGGACGCGTCACGGCGGTCCATCCCTCTGTCGTAAAGAGAGGATGTCCCCGCCACCAGGGTTTCCGCCCCGGCGCCGATCATCTTCGGTATATTTTCCCAGCTCACATTCCCGTCGACTTCGATTTCAACGGGAAGCCCTTCCTTTCGGCAGTAGGCATCGATTTCGGCAATTTTCTCGATCATCCCCGGGACCAGCTTCTGCCCGGAATAGCCCGGGTTTACCGTCATAATGCAGATCATCTCGGAGTGGGGCAGGATGTGTTTTATTGCTTCGAGGGGGGTTGCCGGGTCGACGGCAATTCCGCCGCGGACGCCTAAGCTTTTAATAAGATCGAGCTGCCGGATGGGATGATATTCAGCCTCGGGGTGGAATGTGATGACGCTCCCGGGGGAAGCCGCTTCCGCGAAAACGGGGACGTACCTGTCGACGTTTTCGATCATCAAATGGATGTCCAGGGGAATCGGCGAATGTTCCGCAAGCATTTTACAGAACCCCGGGCCTAAGGTAAAGTTCGGAACGTAGTGCCCGTCCATAATGTCGATATGCAGATAGTCTATTCCGATCTCGCCGAACAGGTCGAGTTCATCCTGCAGATGCAGGAAATCGGCACACATCATGGAGGGGGAAATTTTAACGTGTTTTTCCGTCATTCTCTATTCTCCTCTATCAAGCACCCGGCTTGACGATTACTTTCAGGCCCTTTCTCGATTCGTGGTAATCGAGGGCCCCTTTGATGTCGGACAGGGGGAAGGTTTTCGAAATATATTTTTTCGCATGGACGTAGCTGTTTCCGATACAGTCCACCGCCGCCGCATGGTGGCGCGGCAGTGATCCGTGGCTTCCCATGACGAAACATTCTTTATAATGAATTTGGTTTGAGTCGATGCAAAGATTCGGCTGGTTTTTCAATCCCCCGAACAGATTGACATATCCACGGTGGCGGACCATGGCAATCGCGTCGGCGTGGGCCTGTACGGTCCCCGCGGTTGTGATAGCGAGATCGACGCCCTCACCGCCGGTTTCGTTCATGACCGTTTCTACCAGGTCCTCTTCCTCCGTGGAGATGAACCGCGCGTCCTCCCGGAAGGGTTTTGCCATTTCCAGCCGGCCCTTCGAGCGCTGTGCCGCGAATACCTTGGATGCCCCGTATATTGTACTCAGTTCCAGCATCATGCAGCCGATGGGGCCCAGGCCGATAATGCAGATGCTTTTTCCCAGGCTGAAACGTGCAAGCTCGAGGCCGTTAATAGCGCAGGCAAGCGGTTCGGCGAGCGCGGCTTCATCGAAACTGATGTTGTCCGGAATCGGTGTTACAGGGCCGTATTTGAGGGTGGTTTCATTCAGCAGCATATACTCCTGAAAGCCGCCGGCAAATTGATAGCCAATGGCGTAATTGATCGCGCAGTTCGTCCCCATTCCGTTCGTACACCAGTAGCATTCGCCGCAGGGGACATCGGCTCCTAAGGCAATCCGCTGCCCCTCGGTAACCTTCGTTACATTTTTTCCCGTCTGTACAACGGTGCCGGAAACCTCGTGCCCCATAATAGCGGGGAATTCGACGCGGTCGTTTCCGTAATGGTATATCCGAATGTCCGAACCGCAAACCGCGCAGGCCTCTACCTTGAGTATTGCCTCGTTGTCGCCGCATTCCGGTTCCGCAATATCTTTTACCGTAATTGCATCAAGTGCCTCTAAAACAGCAGCTTTCATCTCCCATGCTCCTTTTGTTATAATTTACTTCTATGTGGACCGGAGAACAGTATACCGAAAAACTGCCAATATTTCAACCATGAAGCGTCAAAAACGATCATAATAGTTGATATTCGCTTGAAAACAATCAATCTATTGTGTATACTCGACCAATGAGCACAGTCGAGAACAAAAAAACCATGGAGGCCCTGGTCCTCGAGGAAAACGGCAGGGTTGTCTTTACCAAGGTGCCGTTTCCGGAAAACCCCTGGGGTGAAGCAGGCGCATTGATAAAGGTGAAGGCTTCCGGAATCTGTAATTCCGATATCCATCGCGGTTTCGGCGGCGGCGCGTATCATTATCCCCTCGTTATGGGACATGAATTTTCGGGAGAAATCGAACGCTTCGGGACCGATTCGGGCATTTCCGGAAGCGGAAAATATAAAATCGGCGACCGGGTCACGGTTTTTCCTCTCCTTCCCTGCGGGAAATGTGTTCCCTGTCAAACCGGCGAGTACGCCCAATGTGTTTCGTACGACTATTTCGGGTCCCGAAGGGACGGTGCCTTTGCCGAATATCTGTGGGTGCCGGAAGACAACCTCATTCCGCTTCCCGCTTATGTCGATATTCGGCATGCGGCGATGACCGAGCCCGCGGCGGTTGCCCTCCACGGCGTGCGGCGGATGACGGTACAGCCGGGGTATACCGGGACTGTTTTCGGCGGCGGACCGATCGGCAATATGGTGGCCCAATTCCTGCGCTTTTCCGGCTGCACTACAGTAATGGTTGTCGACATCGATAAAAAGAAACTGGAAACCGCGGAAGCCATGGGCTTTATTCCCGTCGATCCGAACGCCGGCGATCCGGCGGGGCAGATAGAAGAAATTACCGGCGGCTACGGTTCCGACTGTACCGTGGAAGCGGTTGGACTGCCGAAAACGTTTCTCCAGGCGGTGCAGTGTACCGGGCGCTTCGGGCAGGTTGTTTTTTTGGGAAACATTATCGGCGAGTTCCGGATAGGCGAGAAAGACTTTTCCAATATTCTGCGGAAAGAAATTACCATCCGCGGGACCTGGAATTCCAAGGTGCTGCCGAAGGGGAAGGACGACTGGTCCGCCGTTTTGGAATACATGAACGCTCCCGAAAGCCGACGTCTTGAACTGGACCCGCTTATCAGCCATACACCGGGGCTTCGGGAGGGACCGGAGGTTTTCCGGAAACTGGTAGACAAAGAAGAATATTTCAGCAAAATTATTTTTACCTTCGACTGAGGACGTACCATATGCAGCTGAAGCTCGGGATCAAAAGCGATCCCATTCAATACAGATATTCCCACTCCTGGCTGTTCGGACTGTTAGACGAGCTCGATATACGGTACGTGCAGCTCGGAAGCTTTTTCGAACTGTA
>CAZSGZ010000195.1:0-7234 GCA_964606455.1 uncultured Spirochaetales bacterium | reverse complement strand
TTAAATGAAAAATGAAAAGAGAAAGCTCCGCCTTTCGGCGGAGCCATATTGATAAAGTTTTATAGATTAAAGTCCCAGTTCTTCCTTGAGGTCTATTTCAGAGAAATACTGTTCTTGCAGAAAAGTTGTTCCTTCATCAATCGTATTGTCCCAATAGTTAAGAAGGATATTCAAGGTCTTGACTACCTTGAACTCATCCATTGGTATTTCGCCATTAATAATACTCATTATAAGATCAACTTTAGCCATCGCATTAACTTTAGGCTGAAGCCCCTGGGTAAGTTTCATAGATGAATTAGGATCAAATACTTTGAGGAGCTCAGCTTCGGTTGCATCTGTTCCGACAAAAATTTCAGTCTGGGGAACACCGTCAATCGCCTTTCCGCGTCCTGATGATTCAAATGCCGCAAGAGCACCGAGTGCATGGTCTGCATTGGCGCCGTAGATGATATTTACCTCAGGATGAGCCTGAAGCATATCCTGTGCTGCTGCCATTGAGGTTTCTACTGAGCCTGCTCCATCCAACCGGCTTACGAGTTCAGCATCGGGAGCAACAGATTTAACACCCTCTACAAAAGGGTTACTTCTGATTGCAAGAACTGATTCGATATTCGAATAGGAGATCTGACCAATTTTAATAGGCTCATCAGGATGATACTCCATCCATTTCTGAGCTGCCCGTACACCAAGCTGGAAAGATGTTGCTGCCTCATCAATCTGTACATGAGGTGCTATCTTTGTATTTGGCTCAAGGTAAAATGTAATTATTGGGATATCTTCTGCGTGTGCAGCGGCTACCATCTGATCCATAACTACCGGATCAAAAGTATGAAGCATTATTCCATTTACTCCCTGGGCAACAAAAGTTTCTACAGCGTTCATTGTTACATCGGTATCAAATTCACCGTCAATAATATTTACTGTAGCGCCGTATTTTTCTTTTGCATACATCTCTGCCCATTTAACATCGGACTGATGATACCCGGCTACAAGAGTAATTGGTATTTTCCCGAGAACAATCTCCTGTTCCTTATCTCCACCTGCGAATACAGGGATCACCGCGATTAAACAAAGCAGTGTCACTAACCATAGCAATTTTCTTTTCATATCTTTCTCCTTTTTGGATATATTACAGTAAGAATAACATATATTTTCGGTTTGTCAATTATATTGTCGAAAAAATAATATATATTAAGGAAGTGTATACGTTATTCTTTTCAAAGAGAAACAATTCTAACGTCGATTCCCATATCTACAGCTTTTTTTACTTCTTCTTTCGGCGCTTTTTCATCAGTAATGATGATGTCAATTTGCTCTGCACTTATGAAGGACCCTAGTGATATTATTCCCCATTTTGCTGAATCAATAAGTCCTATATTAGTGCGTGCTTTTTCTGCGATAATCCGTTTTTGTTCTACAAAACCATAATCAAGATCAGATAAACCTTCATTTGCTGTGAATCCGGCTGCGCCGAAAAATGCTTTGGAAAGGTTCCATTGTGACATGAAATCTAAAGCCGGAATGCCGGTTGTGGAGTATGAATCTCGTTTGAATAATCCATTTAGTACGTAAATTTTTAAATCTGTAGTCACTGCAAGCCAATAAGTCACTGTGATACTTGGAGTTATAATTGTAACATCTTTCTTGTCCTTCAGGTATAAGCGCATTTCAGAAGCAGTTGTCCCGCCGTCAATAAAGATCACCTCTCCTGGGTTTACTAATTCGGTCGCCGATTTTCCTATAGCCTGTTTTGCCTCGAAATTCTTTTCTTCTCTAATATCGAAGGGAACTGGAATATTCTCAGAAGGATCCTTGACCGCCATCGCACCACCGTGGGTTCTGATTATCAGTCCTTTACTTTCAAGCAAGATAAGGTCATTTCTGATTGTTACAACCGACATGTCGAATATTTCACACAATTCCTGAACGCTGACCTTTTCCCTCGATTTTATAATTTCTGCCATTTTTTCAAGACGGTTTTCAATTAATATCGCATTTCTCTTGCTCATTTTTTCACCTTACTACTGAATTTGGTAGCCGTCAATATCGTATTGCTAATAATGCTCATTTTTCGCTCTGTTTTCGAAAAATATATTATTTATTTGACAATTACGGCTTTTTGTTATTTAATGAATAGAAATTTTATTAAGAAAGGATCAGTAATGACACCGAAAGAGCGGGTGACCGCTGTATTAAACCATATAGAGCCTGACAGGATTCCCGTCGATGTATGGGGATCCGCAAGCAGATTGTGCAATAAACTCTACTTGGAAATTGCCGAACGGGAGGGATGGAAGGAACTCGGCCCGGCGGTGAAGGTGAGCAGGTCCGGTGACTATGTGGACGACAGGGTTTCCGACCTGGTGGGCAGCGACTTCCGGCATACGAATGTTGGGAAACCGGACAATTTCAAAAAATTTATCAACGAAGCCGGATATGAAATAAGCGAATGGGGCTATGGTTCGAGGGCCGTGAACGGCGAATCGGTAATCGCCTACAATCCCCTGGCTGAGGCTGACATATCCGCTATTGAAAAACATTCTTGGCCTAATACGGAGGACCCCGGAAGGTGGAGGGGCCTTCGCGAACAGGTCGTTCACTGGCACGAGAATACCGATTACTTTATAACCACGACATCCTTCGTCTCCGGGCTCATGATCGATTTAGGACAGTACCTGCGGGGGTTTGAACAGTTCTTTATGGATATGTATATCGACCCTGAATTCGCCCATAAGCTGATTGGGAAAATGACCGACGTCATGATTGAATTGCATGTAAACATCCTGAAAAACTTCGGCGAATACATCGGATGGGTGGAATTTTCGAGCGACCACGGGATGCAGGACCGGCCCTTCCTGGCTCCGGAGATGTACCGGAAATTCTTGAAAGACCCCTACCGGCGCCTGTTCGATGAAGTCCGAAAGGCGGCGCCGAATGCGAAAATTTGGATGCACTGCTGCGGCTCGGTCCGGGAACTGATTCCCGATTTTATCGAAATGGGGGTGGACATACTCAATTCCCTCCAGCCCCGGGCCGCCGGCATGGATTCTTTCGAACTGAAAAAAGAATTCGGGAATGAATTGATTTTTCACGGAGGCCTCGATATCCAGGGAGGCATTAACGGAACGGTAAAAGAAGCGGTCGAGGAGGCAAAACGGAGAATCGACGCCTTCGCCCCCGGGGGAGGATATATTTTCGCTCCGTCGAACCATTTCATGCAGGACATTCCCATGGAAAACTTTTTCGCGGCCTACGAAACCGCACGGGATTACGGAAAATATCCGCTTTAAGAAGATGTATATCTCACTTGGTATTTCGATCGAACCGCGGAACGCCCGGTGCGGCGGGCTGGAAAAACATGCCGTATCCTGCTATATTTCCGTTATATGAAAACATCACATGATGATACTACAATGAGGCAGCGGAGAACCGTCGCTCTTGTATTCGTGCTGCTCCTGTGCACGGGATTGGACGCCGCTGCCGTGGAGCGGAACCCCTCCTTTTTCTCCGAATACGAGGCGCTCCGGGATGCCGTTTACAATCAAAACGGAGACTTAAACGGGACACCCCGGCTCTACTCCGCTGCAATCGATGCAGCGGAGTCATCCTCTCTCCCGGAAAAAGACCGGAATTACTGGCTCTCACGGATCGAATACATGATGGGACGGGCTTATTATAACCTGGAGGAGAAAAAGAAGGCGGACCGCCACTACGAAAAGGGGTATGAATATATAGAAAAATCAGCCGCTTCCGGTGATTACTCCGAAAGCTGGCGGATGAAAAGCGAAATTATCTCCCAGCGCTGTCTGGTCCGCGGGGTCGGGTACATTCTGGGAAACGGCCTGAATGTTAATAAATTTGCCGAAAAGGCGCTGGAAATGGACCCGGACAACGGAAAGGCGATTATCATTATCGGGTCTTCCAAGGTCTACCCGCCGCCGATTTACGGGGGCGACCCGGACGAGGGCCTCCGGCTGATGGAGGAGGCTTCGGAAAAGCCGGATATAGAAAAAGACGACCTGTTCAATATTTACTCGGGTTACGGGATTGCCTACACAAAGCTCGAGGATTACGAAAAAGCCCGGTTCTGGCTAGAGAGCGCCCTTATGCTCTATCCCGATAACGCCTACGTCAATGAAGAGTACGAAAAAATCCGCTAAAGTATTGCGTATTTTAAACTCCTCCCCCGCGTTCCGGGTTGCCTCCTTCGTGTTTACCCAGATCGTTTTTTTTCTCATCCTTGTTTTCGACACCCTTTTTTATCGGCTGGAAGTAAGGGGGCGGCACAATCTTCACGTAGACAAAGCTTTCTTGGTCAGCAACCACTCCATGTATCTCGACCCGGCCACCGTCGGGCAGGCAGTGTACCCCCGGCGGACCCACTTTGCCGTTTTAGAGGACACCTTTTCCATTCCGATTCTAGGCGGGATGATCCGGCTTTTAGGCGCCTTCCCGCTGCCGAAGGGCAATCCGATGAAAATTCTCTTAGGCCCGATGCGGACGGCATTAGATACATTCGGTCTTATCCACTTCTTTCCCGAGGGGAAATTATATCCTTTCAATACGGAAATAAAGCGGTTTCGGGAGGGAGTCTTTTTCTTTGCAATACATTTCAATGTACCGGTAGTGCCGATGACCATCGTCGTGAAGCGAAGAAGGCGGAGCAAGTCGCGAATATCGGTACTTCCCCCGAAGGTGCGTGTTATTATCGGTGAGCCTGTCTACCCTGACAGGTACTGCGAAGAGGACAGCCTTCGGGAATCGATGCATGCCATGGCCGCGGCGGTGCACCGCAAAATGCAGAATACTATTGATAAGTTTCTATAGATAAATACATTAATATACTTGTCAAGTAACACGATTTGTATTATTGTGTTAATAAAGATGTTTGATTTTTCTAAAGTCTCTTTGGCGGTAACGTACAAAGAGAAGACCATCTTTACGAGTACCTCAAACTGGCTCCACCCTCTCTTCGAGCTTGATCAGTTTTTGCTCAAACAATCATATTCCGGGGAAGAACTTGTCCTGTACGACAAAATTGTCGGCAAGGCGGCGGCAATGCTTACGGTCCGTCTGGGGCTTAAACGGGTGCATGCCGGTGTCATGAGTGTTTTAGCGGAAGAAGTTTTTGTCCGTTTCGGCGTTGCATATTCCTGTGGTGCGCGGATTGACCGCATTCAGTGCGCGACTGAAGACAGCTTGAAAAACGTGGATGATCCGGAAGAAGCGGTGCTGATCCTTAAGCGCCGGGCCGGGGGAGAAAACGAATCGGCCCTCATTATCGAATCTCTCTATATTGACAGGGGCGGGAAGCAGGTCATTACCAACCTGTCGATGGCCCTTCGATCCGGCGGCCGTCTCATTATCCGGGGCGCTAACGGCAGCGGAAAAACCACCCTGCTGCAGTCAATTTTAGGCATTCTCCCGCCGCGGAAGGGGCTCATCCACATTACGGGAGTGGATACTCTTAGGCCGAACCGGACCGGCGGCAGGAAGCTGATCGGATATATGAACCAGGAATCGGTGCAGTCGGACCTTCCCATCAGCGCGTATGAAGTGGTTGCAATCGGCACCGCCGCGGATAATCTGCCCCGGCAGGAACGGAAACGGCGTATTATTCATGCAATGGAAACGACGGGGTCCGCCCACCTGCAGCAGCGGCTTTTCTCGGAACTTTCGGGCGGGGAAAAACAGCGGGTTTCTCTTGCCAGGTGTCTCGCGCAAAACCCGAAGCTTATACTGCTCGATGAGCCTACAGCCCATCTGGACCCGGATGCGAAGCAGGAGACCATGCACATCCTCCGCGACTCGGTGGAAAAAACGGGACTTACCGTTGTAATGGTTACCCACGAGGAAAGCTGGCATCAGCTGACCGACTGGCGGCACCGGGTCCTGGACAAGGGCCGGCTGTTTCCCGCGGACAGGGCGCCGGCAGTATGAATGTATTTTCCGCATTTGCCCTGGCGCCTATAGCACGGGGATTTGTCATTCTGCTTATCGCGGGCGCCGTTTTCCCCGCCGTCGGGATTTTTGTTTTTCGTTTGAATTTAATCAATGTGCGGTTTATGCTCATGCACGGCGGACTGTTAGGCGGGGCCGTTGCCCTGGCCGTCGGCGTGAATCCCCTTATCCTTACCCTTGGCGTAAATCTTGTTCTCATTTTTATTGTTTCCCGCTTCGGAAGCGGACTTACAAAAAATTACGGCTATGTAACGACGTTCCTCATGGTGCTGACCATGGGACTTGCGTTTCTTATTATCTATAAAGCAGGTGTTCCCGCAAAGGACGCGATGATTGTTTTGTGGGGCAATATTCTCGCCCTTACTCCGGTGGACGCGTGGATGACCGTAGGCTTTGCAATCATAACGGCGGTGTTTGTTATCTTTTATTACCGGAAACTGATTGGAGTCCTGTTTCACCGGGATGTCGCGTACGCATCGGGTATAAATGAAAAGACGCTCCATTCGGTAATCCTTTTTCTCATCGGCTTGACCGTTTCTCTCTGTATGCGTCTCATCGGCGCGCTGCTCCTGGATGCTATTGTACTGCTGCCCGCGGCAGTGGGGATGCTGTTCGCGAAAAGCGCACGGGGTATGTTTATAACGGCAGCACTGGCCGGTCTCGCCGCCGCGGCGGCGGGGTTTATCGGGGCGCTGACTTTTGACGTTCCCGTTAGTTCGGGTATTATCATCGCCGCGTCGCTCATATGGGCGGCGGCGTTTATGAAAAAGAAAATACGAGACAGGAGGATGAGAAAATGAAAATCAACAAACAGGCAGCGGTGCTGGTGTTTGCAGTTTTTACATCGGCTCTTCTCGGTGCCGAAGGTGTGGGGGAAGTTCAGCCGAAGGTAATGGCGACTACGAGCTGGACGGCGGCCTTTGTCCGCGCGGCCGGATACGAGGACGATATTCATGTGCTCGCACCCTATGAATTGCGCCATCCCCCCGAGTACGAGTTGAAACCCTCGGACATTGCCGCCGTATCGGAGGCTGAAATTATCGTCTTTGCGGGATATGAAGGGATGGTCAGCCGTATCAAAGAGGCGGTTGAAAATACCGAAGTGCAAATGGTGGGGATTACCACCGACTATTCCCTGCCGGTCTTGGAAGAATCAATTTCCAAGCTCGGGGATGTCCTGGGAACGGAAGCTGCCGCCGGAAAAAACGCGGCGGAACTTCGGGATTTTTATTCCTCCTGGAAGGAGGAGATTGCCGGAGCCGGTGCCGGGGGG
>CAZSGZ010000194.1:0-7286 GCA_964606455.1 uncultured Spirochaetales bacterium | reverse complement strand
GGTAGCGCTGAAATACCGGCGGGCGGAAAGGCCTTACGGACAGAAGGGAAAACGCAACACCCGGCAGCCTGCGGGCAAAGGCAGTTACCCCTTTCTGACTCTCGGTGTAGGAATCGGGACCGGGGAACATCCCGTTCAGCTGATAGAGGGTTTTTCCGCCGTATAAAATGAAATGCCTGCTTATTGAAAGGACCGACACAACAGGTGTCACCGAATTACCCTCTAGTTCCATAATGCCGGTGCTGCCGTCCGTCCCGGTTTCGATTCGAAGCTGTCCGTCCCCGTATTCCAGCACCCGGAACCACCCCGCGTCTCCATCCTTGTCAATACAGGTAAAAGGATAGGTAATGAAACCGAAATATACGACAAAAATAATCAGCAGAAATAAAACCGCTATACCGACGCTCTTTTTAAAGCGGAAGGCGAGACCGCAGACACCCGCGGCAGCCGCACCGCAGTAAACCATGTCCCGGGAGGCAAAAGAGCGCCAGCCGGCAATAAAGAAGCCGGCAAGGGCGGTCGCTAGAAACAGGGACGCGAAAATATATACCAATGTCCACTTCCGCACCCTGCCGCGGCGCCGATTGTAACTGTCAGCCGGAGAAATTGTCATTTGAGCCAGTGTTATGCCGAAAAAACAGCCGGCGAGAAATATCCAGAGATAGGGATTGCCCGGATCAACGACCTGACAGGCCATAAACGGCACCAAATTTTTTATCGATATACTTTAGAAAATATCCCGGATCCAGATCGCTGCCGCTGATATTTCGGCAGACTTCCCCGGCGGTGTAGATACTGCCGGAAGCATGGATATGTTCCCGCAGCCACCGCAGGATTTCCGTAAACGTTCCGGCTTCGATTTTTTCTTCGATGTCGGGCATTGCTTTCTTCATAGCCGTAAAAAATTGCGCGGAATAGAGGTTCCCCAGGGCATAGGTCGGGAAATATCCGTATGCCCCCATGGACCAATGGATGTCCTGCAGCACGCCTTCGGCGTCATTCGGCGGTGTAATACCGAAAAAATCGGTAAACTTCGAATTCCAGGCATCGGGGAGATTTGCAGGGGAAAGCTCCCCGGTAATGAGGGCCAATTCCAGTTCGAACCGGAGAATGATATGCAGATTGTAGGTTACTTCATCCGCCTCTACCCGTATAAAGGAGGGTTCAACTTTGTTGATCCCTCTGTAGAACTGTTCGATGGAAATATCCTGAAGCGAATCGGGAAACAGGGACTGCAATTTTGCATAATACCGTTTCCAGAAAGAGAAGCCTCTGCCGATCATATTTTCCCACATGCGGGACTGTGATTCATGAATACCCAACGAGGTTCCGTCGGCTAATATACCGCCGCGGATTTCATCGGAAAAACCGAGTTCGTACAGGGCGTGCCCCGCTTCATGAATTATCCCGAAAATACCGGTATTAAAGAAATTCTCATTGTACCGGGTGGTAATCCGCACATCGTCCGCGCCTAAGGTCGTGGTAAAGGGATGTGCCGAAATATCGAGGCGCCCCCGGTTAAAGTCGTAGCCGATTGCTTCCAGCACGTTCCGCCCGAACTGTTCCTGCTTTGTTCTATCGTAGCGGCGGGTAACAAACCCGGCATCCACCTGTTCCGCCGCCCCGATCTGCTGAACAAGGGCTTTTAACCCTTCCCGGAGCCTCGCGAATACCGGCGTAACTGTTGCCGTCGTCGCCCCCGGCTCGAAATCGTCTAAGAGTACATCATAGGGATGTTCTTTCCAGCCGAGTTTTTCGATTTTTTCAGCCGTAAGCTCTAACAGCCGGGCAAGATGGGGTTCGAAAAGTTTGTAGTCCTTCTTTTTTCTGGCCTCCACCCATTTGTTCTGGGCGATGCTCGTTTCTTTTGCCGTCTCCATAACCAACTGCTTCGGCAGCTTGGTCTGCTTCCGGTACATATTGAATAAAATCCGGACATGGGCCGACTCAATATCGCCGAGGCCCTTCCTTCCCCGGGGGGCTTCTTCCGAAGCGCCCAATTCCCGTAGGGCGCTGCCGAGGTCCTTCGAGGTAGTTTCGTCATATACCAGCCCCTCGATATAACTCAGCTGCTCGGCCCGTTCCGCGATAGCGCCGTCGGGCATGTATACTTCCTGGTCCCAGCCAAGCAATGCGTTGATGTGAGTAAGGAGATGGATCCTCCGCCCGATTTCCCGGACAGTTTCAAAGCCGCCGCTCATAGTTCGACCTTCGTATCGATTTTTTCCCGCAGAAACGCGACGGTTTTCTCGACGGAAAAGCCGTGGAGCTGCTCTCCCTGCCGCGGTCTGATGGAAACGCTGTTTTCGTTTTCTTCTTTCTCACCGAGGATGAACATATACGGAATTTTCTGATTTTGCGCGTTTCGAATTTTCGCGTTCATCCGCTGATCGCTGGTATCTACATCCACACGCATCCCCGCGGCCTTTAAATCCGCGGCAATCTTCCGGGCGTAATCGTTGAACGCAGGGGCAACGGGAATGGCTATTCCCTGCACGGGGGCAAGCCAAACGGGAAAAGCTCCGCCGTAGTGTTCCGTTAAAACACCGAAAAAGCGCTCTAAGGAACCTAACAAGGCCCTGTGTACCATATAGGGCCGCTTTTCCTTTCCGTCGGCATCGACAAAGGTCATATCGAAGCGCTCGGGCTCGTTAAAATCAAATTGGATTGTTGAAAGCTGCCAGGACCTCCTGAGTGCGTCTTTGACCTTCAAGTCGATTTTCGGTCCGTAAAAAGCACCGCCTCCCGCGTCAACCTCATATTCCAGTCCTTCAGCTTCAATCGCCTTCCGTAACGACGCTTCGGCCAGCTTCCATTGTCCGGGATCACCGACAGCTTTTTCAGGCATTGTCGATACAAAGGCCTCAATTTCCGTGAATCCGAATGAGCGCAGCATATACAGGCTGAACCGCAGCACTTCGAGAATTTCATCTTCAACCTGCTCGGGTGTACAGAAAATATGGGCATCGTCCTGGGTGAATCCGCGTACACGCAGCAGCCCGTGGAGGGTCCCGGATTTTTCATACCGGTAGACGGTCCCCAGCTCGGCCCAGCGGAAGGGAAGATCACGGTAGGAGTGCTTGCCCGTCTTGTAGATCATGATATGGAAGGGGCAGTTCATGGGCTTTGCATAGTAATTTGCCTTGTCCATGACCATTTCCGGATACATCCCTTCCGCGTAAAAATCGAGGTGCCCGGAGGTTTCCCAAAGCCAGGATTTCCCTACATGGGGGGTATACAGGATCTCGTAACCGTTCTTAAAGTGCTCATTTTTCCAGAAGGTCTCAATCTCATTACGGATACGGGAACCTTTCGGGTGCCAGTAGACGAGGCCGGGACCTGCTTCTTCATGCAGGCTGAACAGATCGAGCTCCTTTCCCAGCTTGCGGTGGTCCCGTTTTTCTATTTCCGTAAGCCGCTGCAGATATTTCCGAAGCTCCTTCGGGTTCGGCCATACGGTCCCGTAAATTCGCTGCAGCATGGGGTTGGTTTCTTTTCCCCGCCAGTAGGCACCGGCAACGGAGAGGAGTTTAAACGATTCAGGATTAATTTCTTTTGTCGATTCCACATGCGGGCCCCGGCATAAATCGGTAAAATGCCCCACCGAATAGGTGGAGATGTCCTCCCCCTCGGGAAGGTCTTTAATCAGTTCCAGCTTGTACGGCTGGTCCTGAAACAGTTCCACCGCTTCCTCCCGGGAAATAACCTTCTTTTCAAAAGGATGCTCCTCCCGCAGCAAATCCTTCATTTTGTCCTCTATCTGCTCCAGGTCCGCCGGTGTAAGGGTGCGGGGAAGGTCGAAATCGTAATAAAACCCGTCCTCGATGGAAGGACCGATTGCGATTTTCGCGTCGGGAAACATATCCAAAACGGCCTCCGCCATTACATGGGCCGTAGAATGCCGTAAATTTTCCAGTTTTTCAGATGCCGCCATACTTATGGTACCTCGATGTTATAGTTATGCCCATCCACTATGAATGAAGGGGGCATTCCCTGTCAAGCGAGGAGGCGGTGCCGGGGCGCTCGGCGCGGATAGAAAATTCAGCCCGTGTATGCTACCGTTAAGGGCGTATGCTTAAGTGTTCCCGTTCCATCCGGATAATTCGCCTCGCCGTCCTCGCGTTTTTAAGCCTGTCCCCCCTTTACGGGGATGAACCCTACCGGGGATGGGAACAGACGGAAACGGAACATTTCAGATTTATCTATGAAAAAAAGGACGAAGCTTCCGTCGAGGAACTGCTGACATTCTGCGAAGAAGTCTACGCGAATGTTGCCGGGTATTTTAATTATTACCCCGAAAAGGTTACCTGCGTTATCCGGGGGAGGCTCGACATTGCCAACGGTTCATACGCGGCAATGCCGAACCGAATTAACCTGTACGTTCCCTCCCCATCGGGGCCCTGGCTGGGGTCGAAAACGGAAAACTGGCTGAAAGCGCTGCTGACCCATGAGCTCACCCACTACATCCACCTGACCTACAACAAAGGGTTTATGTATATTCTCGGAGAAATTTTCGGCAGGGACCTGCGGGTCGTACAGGCGGGGTTTCAGCCCGGCTGGATGATCGAGGGGATTACCGTTGCCCTTGAAACCGAGTTCAGCCGGGGCGGACGGGGGAGGAACCCCTTTTTCGAACTCTACTGGAAAGCCCCGATTATTGAAGACCGGTTATTCAGCCTCCGGCAGGCATCCTACATGTCCTCCTTTCCGCCGAGGGGACGGATTTACGCCGCCGGGTACATGATTGTCTCCTACATGATGGACCGGTTCGGAAAAGATGTGTTTCGTGAAATTCATAGAGAATTCGTCCGGTTTCCCTTTTTCGGACCCCGCTTTGCAATTGAAAAAGTAACGGGCTTTTCTGCCGGAGAAATATATACCGCCATGAAAGGAGAACTCGAAGAGAAATACGCTCCCTTCCGCGAACTTCCTTCGGGAAAACGGGTTACCCCCCCGGAAGCGGGGGATTATCACTTCCCGGTCATAACCGGCGGGGGATGGTATGTGTACCGGAGGACCCCGGAGAAAACTTCCGCCCTCGTGCGCTTTGATCCCGATTCCGGGAAAGAAGAGGTCCTTCTAAAAACAATTCTTTCGGACGAAAATTCCTACGCCGCTCCCCCGGACGGCGGCAGCATATACTTCACCAGCTACCTGATCGATAACGCCGGGCCGGCGGGACAGAGCTACATCTCCGACCTGTACCGCTGGAACGAACTAACCGGAAAAACCGACAAAATAACCGAGAACGCTCATATACTGCATCCCGCCGTTAGCCCTGACGGAGACTATATTGCCGCCGTCGAGCAGCTGAATTCATACAGCCGCCTGGTAAAAATTAATCCGGATACCGGGGAAATGACGCCCCTCTTTCACAGGCCGGGGACGACAGTCTACACCCCCGACATCTCCCCCGACGGTTCCTCCGTTGTTTTTACCCTCAACAGCCGGGGCATGCAGGATGTATGGCTCCTCGATACGGAAACGGGTAAAGCGGCTCCCCTCTTTCCCATGGACGACCACGGTGAGTACAATCCCCGGTTTACCGGACCGGAGACAATACTGTTTTCGAGCGACCGGGAGGGAGACCTGCGGCTGTACCGGTATCACACAGGCAGCGGAGTGCTGGAGGAGCTTTATCGGGACCGCGTCGCGGCGGTCGAGGGGGAAATTCGGGGGAATATACTCTACTACAGTTCCTACTCTTCCGACGGCTGGTGCGTGAAAAAGGCGGCCGTCCCGGAACAGCCGGAGGAAATGATTACCGCTCCGCCGGGGCCCGTCAGTCTGCCCCCGCCCGAAACAGCTAAAATAAAATCTTCCAAGGCCTACATCGATTTCCCAACGCCTCTCGTCTGGGCGCCTGTTCCCGCCTACTTAGATCCCCTTAACGGCGGCATGCCGGAAGATTTCGGTATCGGCTTGTTTACGTACGGCGCTTCATATCTTTCGCGGTCGGAAATGCTGGGCTATATTACGTTTCCGTTTACCGTTTTTCAGCCTTCTATCTTCTTCGACACTTCGTTTCAGGTCCGGAGCTTGCGGCTGTTCTATACCTACCGGCAGGTATATCGGGAAGGGGATGAAAATAACAGCCAGCTGCTTTCCCAGTCCCTCAGTTTCAGCCTCCCCGTCCTCTCACGGTATGCCTTAGGCACCTCATACTCCCTCTCTCTCTCCGCGGGACTGCACCATTCCTACTCGATGTGGAGGGCCGCCCCGTTTCACCTCTTCAACTGGTTCGATTTCAGCGGGTTTTCCACCCGGCAGCGTCTCTATTCCCTCGGCGGCGCCGGGTTCTCCCTTACCCGTGCCGGCAGCCCGGCGGATATGTTTTCTCCCCTGCAGTTTGTCGCAACTGCTCAGGTTTCAGTGCCCCTCCCGATTAATCCGGACACGCCCCGGGGGGCCGCCGTTTCCAATACCCTAAAACTGCAGTTTCCTTCCTTTTTTCCCCGTCAATTTTTCCGAATCGGAGCAAAAACCGGCTATACCAGCCCGGAACTTCTCGGGTCCCGCGGCGCGGTACCCCGGGGTGCATTTGATCCCGAAGCCCAGCCCTACGGGGGAACGACACTTTTCGCCCTCGATTACTTGATTTCCTTCGGGGTTTTCGACCAGCCGCTGCCGCTGGGATTCAATATGTTCGGCATCAATATCCAGGGCCTTGCGCTGGGCCTCCATTTTGAAGTTCTTACCGACTGGGAGGCAGGTGTATTCGCCGTTGATGAATATCTATACACCGGGATCGAATTGATTTTCGATATAGGGGCAAGCCTTGCATCCGTTCCCGTCGGAATCGGCTTGTCCTTCCGTTTCGACAGGACCATGAATAATCCTGTTTCCATCGCGGAGGACCTCCGTCCCTACATTTTCATCGGCCTTGACAGTTTTCTTTCCACCGAACTAGGTTCACGGGATGCCGCAGCGGACCGGTATGTCCCCCGGGAGAGGCGGTATTGATGGACCCGAGGCTCCTTATTCTGATGGGAATAAAGCACTGTGGAAAAACAACCATAGGCGCACGTCTGGCGGCGGCGCGGGACATACCATTCTACGACCTCGACGATGTCATCCTGGAATTATACCGGAGCAGCTCGCCGAACGCATACCCGGGACTTACCGTGCGGGACGTCTACAAACTGGGAGGAAAACGGGAGTTTCACCGTCTCGAAGCCGCCGGAGCGGCACTCATTCTCTCGAAAAATTCCCGCCGCCGAAAGGAGGCGGGGGCTTATTCCGGAATATGTGCTCTCGGCGGCGGCACCATTGAAAACCGCGAAGCT
>CAZSGZ010000193.1:1151-7288 GCA_964606455.1 uncultured Spirochaetales bacterium | reverse complement strand
GCTGGGAAGCTCCACCGTTATCGATGCAATATCCTGCCTGGCCTGACGGGGAATACTCAGCTGAATTCTTCCATTGCTTCATAGGCTTTTTTTCCGTATACGACGGAAGGACCGCCTCCCATGCAGACCGCAACGCCAACCGTTTCTACGATTTCTTCTTTTGTCGCGCCTGCTTTGAGGGCGGCGGAAGTATGAAACGCTATGCAGCCTTCGCATCGGATTGAAATTGCAATGCCGAGGGCTATCAACTCTTTGTTTTTGCCGCTCAGCGCTCCGTCCGCGCTGCTGCTTGAATGGAGCTTGCCGAAACCTTCGGCAATTCCGGAATGTTCTTTCGATAAGGTCCCGAGAAAATCGACGACTGCGTCTGCCTGTTGCTTGTATGTACTCATTTCTTTACTCCTTGGAAAGGAATATAGTAAGGAAAATACAAGAAGGCAAGCGAAACACCGCTTGCTACTACGCCACTCCCCGGCCTTTTCCCTTTGTTTCACTCCAGATAGCAGAGGTCCATGTCTTTAGCCGCTTTTGTTTCGTCCAAACGGGTTACCGGGGTGGTTTCCGGGAAGGCGTGGAAGCGGTCCGGGTCCGTGCGCGCAAGTTCGTAGAATTCTTCCATCGCCTCGATAAAGCGGTCGAGGGTCTCCTTCGATTCCGATTCCGTAGGTTCTACCATCATGGCCTCTTTCACGATTAAGGGGAAGTAAATCGTCGGAGGGTGGATCCCTTTATCGATTAGACCCTTCGCGATGTCGAAAGCGCTGACCCCCCTTTTGGCAAGCTCTTCGGCGGAAAGGACAAATTCGTGCATACATCCCGTCTCGTAGGGCGCTCCGGGCTGGAACTTGTCCCGCAGTTTTGCCAGGAGATAGTTTGCGTTTAAAACGGCGTGGTCGCTCACTTCCGAGAGGCCTTCGTTTCCGAGATGAAGAATGTAGGCATAGGCCCGGAGCATAACGAGGAAGTTGCCGTAAAAGGGCGATATATAGCCGATGGAAAGAGGCTCGTCGTAATCGAGGAAGAGGGTGCCGTCCTCCTTCCGTTTTACCCTGCTGATAGGAAGAAAGGGGATAAGGTCTTTTTTTACCCCCACCGGACCCGCTCCCGGGCCGCCGCCGCCGTGGGGGGTGGCGAATGTCTTGTGCAGGTTCAGATGGACTACGTCGAAGCCTAAGTCCCCGGGTCGGGCCTTGCCCAAAATGGCGTTCAGGTTTGCCCCGTCGTAGTACATGAGCCCGCCGGCTTCGTGGGTGCGGTCGGCAATTTCCTTTATTTTGGGGTTGAAAACGCCTAACGTATTGGGGTTGGTCAGCATGACCGCGGCAACTTCATCGTTTAGCTCGGCGGAGAAAGCGTCGAAGTCCATGCACCCGTTTTTGTCCGAGGGGATGGTTTTTACATCGAACCCGGCAATCGCGGCACTGGCGGGATTGGTCCCGTGGCCGGAGTCGGGAATTAACACGTACTTTTTCTTGCTGCCGCGGCGGGCATGGTAGGCGGCGATCAGCATGGCACCGGTAAGTTCTCCGTGGGCCCCGGCCATGGGCTGGGTGGTAAACCCGTCCATCCCCGTAATTGCACAGAGGGCCTTTTCCAGGTTGTAGATAACTTCCAAGGAGCCCTGGGTAAGGGTGCCGCCCAAAAGCAGCTGCGGAAGGAGGGGATGCTGATTGGTAAATTCCGCCATTGCGGCGAGTTTGTCCGCGAACTTCGGGTTGTACTTCATGGTGCAGGAGCCTAAGGGATAAAAATTGGCGTCCACGCAGAAGTTCTGCCGCGAGAGGTTCGTGTAGTGGCGGACCACCTCGTGTTCGCTTACCTCCGGCAGGGGAGGGGCCTCGGAGCGAAGGTAGGTTTTGTCCGGTTTCGGCGCCTCGGGTACGTCCCGGTCCGGAAGGGTGTATCCTTTTCTTCCCGGCTGCGATTTGGTAAATATCAGCTCCATAGGGCTTCCTCCAGTAGTTCCGCGAAAATACCGATTTCCTGTTTCGTCCGTTTTTCCGTAACCGCCACAAGCATATGGCTGGTAAGGTTGTCGTAGTACCGGGCCAGGGGAAACCCCGCGGCAATTCCCTTGTCGATCAGTCCTCCGATTATTTCGTTGGGGTTTTTCGGCAATACCAGGGTAAACTCGTTAAACGTCGGCGTGTCCCAGGCAAGCTCGACCCCCCGTATTTCCGTCAGTTTCCGCTTCGCGTATTCGCTCTTCTGCCGGCAGAGCTCCGCAAGTTCCGCCATCCCCTGTTTGCCGTAGCAGGACATAAAAAAGAGCGCCCGCATGGCACAGAGGGCCTGGTTGGTGCAGATATTCGATGTTGCCCGGTCCCGGCGGATGTGCTGTTCCCTCGTCTGCAGTGTTAAAACGTATCCGGTCCTGCCGCCACTGTCCGTTGTGCGGCCGGCAATCCGGCCCGGCATCTTCCGGACGTATTTGTTCAGCGTTGCCATAAAGCCGAGATAGGGGCCGCCGAAGGAGAGGGGAATTCCTAAGCTCTGACCTTCTCCGACAACGATGTCCGCTCCCATCTCCCGGGGCGTTTTTACAATACCTAAGGAAATCGGGTAAACCGTTTCTATCATCAGGGCACCCTTGTCGCGGCACATTTTCGAGATGTCGCTATGATCGTCGAGCGTGCCGAAGAAATTGGGGTTTTGGACAATTACAGCCGCGGTTTCCGTATCGACAAGTTCCGCTAAACGCCGTCTGTCCATTTTCCCTTCCGGATCGGGGGTCTCCTTGAACTCGATGTTGAGATTCTTTGTATAGGAGTAGATCATTTTTCGATAAATGGGATTTACCCCCGAGTCCATAATTACCTTGTTTCGCCGGGTGACCCGCAGGGCCATCATAATGGCTTCGTACATGGCGGTCCCGCCGTCGTAGAGGGAGGCATTTGCCACCTCCATCCCCGTCAGACGGCAGATTGAACTCTGGAACTCATAAATCGACTGCAGCGTGCCCTGGGAAGCCTCCGGCTGATAGGGAGTGTAGGGCGTTACGAATTCTGTCCGCGCTGCAAGTGAATCGACGACCGACGGAATATAGTGGTCGTAAAAACCGCCTCCGATAAAGGTTACCAAGTCGGTCCTGTTCCGCTTCGCTAAGCTGCCGATATAGCGTACCACCTCCATTTCCGACTTGCCCGCCGGCATGTCGAGGGGGCCCGAACGCAGTTCCTTCGGAATGCCGCGGAACAGGTCTTCCGTCGATTCCGATTGAATCCCTATTGCCGCAAGCATTTCCCGGGTATTTTCCGGTGTATTTGATATGAAACTCATACAACCATTATAGGCCATCTTTATGGATAAGTCAAATAAAAGTTATAAATATGCAGGAAAGCTAAAATAAATGTTAAAAAATGTATGGAATCTGCTGATTAAAATTTTTATACACGACGTAGGTTTCCACCGTCTGAATGTCCGAGACCTTTTCAATTTCATTGGCTAGAAAATCGAGAAGGGTAAAATCTTTCTTGAGCATAACCAAAAGGATAATGTCGTAGCGGCCGGTAACGATACTCGCGGAAATAACGCCCCGCAGTTTACTGAACTCTTCCCCCTTCGGCACCAGTTCCCTGCTTTTCAGCTTAATTCCTACGTAAATAATGTTGTGATGCGGAATGAGGTCCGGATTGACGGTACCCATAATATTGAGGACACCTTCCTCGGTAAGGCGATTTACCCGTGCCCGGACGGTGTTTTCGGTCACTTCCAGTTCTTCCGCGATTTTGTTGAAGGATTTTCGACCGTCCCGGAGGTGACGGATAATTGCCAGATTCAGTTTGTCAAGTTTCATATCTTTGAATAGTAAATAACCCTGTATGCTCTGTCAACATTCTTCCGCACCTGCTATACTTGCAGAGTTATGATTGTCGTACTTGCGCAAGGAATAAAGACCGGACAGAAAAAATCGGTCAAGGACTTTCTCGAATTAAAGGGTTTCAAGGTCCGGGAGATAGTAGGTGAAGAGGAAACCATCTTCGGTGCGGTGGGAATACACCCCATCGACCTGCGGGAGGTGGAAATTCTCGACGGGGTAAAACGGGTAATACCTATCAGCAAACCCTACAAGCTTGCCTCCCGGGAGTTGAAAAAAAGCGATACCGTTATCGATCTCGGCCCGGTAAAAATCGGCGGGCAGCGGATCGCCGTTATAGCGGGGCCCTGCGCGGTGGAATCGCGGGAGCAAATGGAGGAAGCCGCTTCGAATATCCGGGAAGCGGGGGCCGTTATGCTTCGGGGAGGGGCCTTCAAACCGAGGACCTCGCCGTACTCTTTTCAGGGGCTCGGTGAGGAGGGGTTGCGGATTCTCCGGGATGCCGGGGAAAAGTACGGACTGAAGGTGGTTAGCGAAATTGTCGCGCCGGAGCAGGCGGACATGATGGACGAATACCTCGACGTTATTCAGATCGGCGCCAGGAACATGCAGAATTTCGAACTGCTGAAGCGGGTAGGCGCCTTAGGAAAGCCGGTCCTGCTGAAACGGGGCTTTGCGGCCACCATCGAGGAGTGGCTGATGGCGGCGGAATACCTTTTAGCCCACGGCACCGAAGACGTTATCCTCTGCGAGCGGGGCATCCGCACGTTTGAAACCTACACCCGGAACACTCTCGACCTCTCGGCAATTCCCGTTGTAAAAAAACTGAGCCATCTGCCGGTCATCGTAGACCCGAGCCACGCCACGGGTATCCGGGCGAAGGTACCGCCCATGGCCTTGGCGGCAATCGCTGCCGGCGCCGACGGACTGGTGGTGGAGGTGCATCCGGACCCCGCGACGGCCCTTTCCGACGGCCCCCAGTCGCTGTACCCGGAACAGTTTGAAAAACTGATGCGGGACATCGAAGTAATGGCCCCGGTTGTCGGCAAGGAAGTGGAGCGGCTGCCGGAACACAAAAAGACCGGCCAAATTCTGTCTGCCGGGTACGCGGCGGGCGGTACGGCTGATGCCGCGGTTTTGGTTGCTTTCCAGGGGGAGCAGGGCGCCTACAGCGAAGTGGCACTCCGGCGGTACTTTACCGGTCTCGAGGCGGCAACCCTCCCCTGTACCTCCTTCACCGATGTGTTTAAAGCTGTCCTGGTTAAAAAGAGCGAATTCGGTATTGTCCCGGTGGAAAATTCTCTTGCGGGGTCCATTCACGAAAATTACGATCTCCTGCTGCAGTATCCCGATCTTCGAATTGCCGGGGAGCAGAAAATCCGGATAGAGCATGCCCTCATCGGTCTTCCCGAAGCCGAATTATCGGCAATTCGCCGGGTATACTCCCATCCCCAGGGGCTTGCACAGTGCGGCCGTTTTCTCAGGCAGCACCCGGAGTGGGAACAAATACCCTTTTACGATACCGCCGGAGCGGTCGCCCGTATAGCCGGGGATGGAGATCCGGCATCCGCCGCTATCGCGAGCGAAGAAGCCGCGGGGGTATATAAAATGAAAATTATCAAACGGGGAATTGAAACAAATCCGCGGAATTACACCAGGTTTTTCATAATTGCATCGGCGGAGCATCCCTCCGCTGAAAACCCGAATAAGGCATCCATCGTATTTTCCCTCCGAAACAAACCGGGGGCCCTGTACCTTATGTTGAAAATTGTCGCGGAAAAGGACCTCAACCTGACAAAGCTGGAATCCCGACCCATCCCGGGCAGGCCCTGGGAGTACATGTTTTACGCCGATGTGGAAATTCCCGCCGATACGGACTGTTTTCATAAGGCGGTACAAGTGATGACGGAGGAAGCCGCGAGCCTGCGGGTCCTCGGTACGTATGTAGCTTAATCGACCTGGATACCGAGTTTTTTCAGCTGTTCCCGTTCTTCTATTCTGGAAACATATTCATGCCGTTTTTGGTTCCCTTTTACCCAGGCGTTTTTAATGGCGTTAATTTCCATTTTTATACCCCGGACAAGGCTGCGCTGTTCCCGGGACACCTCTGTTTTAAAATAGGTGTCCAATGCGGGGAGGCGCCGTAAAATGATCTGCACTTCCGCGAGATTGCTGGTCAGAAAATCGAAAACCTTTTCTTCCGGCGCCTGTTCGAGTTTTCGGTAGGTCTGCGACATCTTATTCATCACATTTCCGAGAATAAGGGCCCGCTTGCCGGCATCTTCGATAAATTTTGTAAAATTCAGTTTTTCCGTTTTTG
>CAZSGZ010000193.1:0-1141 GCA_964606455.1 uncultured Spirochaetales bacterium | reverse complement strand
CCGTTTTTGCCGCGCCGGAATCGCCGTCGAAGTATTCAATTTCGTAAATTTGGGGGCTCGGCTTCTTTTTCGAAATTTGTGCAAGCCACCGCTTGAATTTCTCGCTGAAGGTCAGTTTTCGGTCCATTAAAAATCCGTTATTATCCACCAGCTTTTTCACCGCCGTTTCGATATGAGAGCTTGCTCCCGCGAGCATCCGTATTCCTTCTAACAGGTGGACCGTAAAGGAAACCTCTTTTTTCTGTTTTTTCGGCGCTTCTTCTTCAACGGCAACCCTTTGCAGGAGTTCGTTTCTCATCTCCTCCGCGTTTACGCCGTATTCCTCCTGCAGCACTTCGATAATAAGGGCCTGATAAAAAGGGACCCCGCTCATTAGTTTCGGATACTGCTGTTTTACAAGCTTTAAGGCGTCTTCCTGCTTGTTCTGTACAACCGCCGGCGTCAGTTTTACCTCTCCCAGGACACGTTCCCTGAATTCCAGCTTGTACTGTTCCCGATGATAGGTTGTAATTTCTTTCAGCAGGAAGAGAATCTTCTTTGATACCTTTCCCAGCTGTGTAAGGGCGTCGCCGAGGATTTTAAAAGACAGATCGTCGCTTCCCTGTTTAATTTTTCCCAGTGCCTGAGCGAGGGTCCGCGTCATGAGGTTGGAAGAGGTCTCGGTAACCTGTTCCCAACGGATATATTTAACAATTTCTGCAACTTTTTTTATATCTTCCATCGTCATCGTTGTCATTGAAAAATCGTAATAACTGTTGATAAAATCGAGCTGCAGATCGAAATCGGAGAGGCGCAGACTAAGCTGTTCGGTCCGTGCCGATTCTCCGTAGGGTTCCTTTGAGGGGATAACAATTTCCGATATTTTTTTGTCCAGTTTATAAGGATCTTCGTTGATAAGGGATTTTCTAAGCAGCAGGTTATAAATGCTTTGATATGAAGTCTGCATTAACTGAAACTGTTCTTTCAGCTGAGGCATTACGTTCTTTTCTATATGTTCTTTTCGCCGCTCAAGGGCTTGACCAAGCTGCAAACAAAAATCCGACCCCTGTTCCATAGGCTTACATTATAGGATAAAATAAAATCAGGCAAGTGTTATGGGAAATATAAAGAATTTTACGGCGGAAAAACTCATTGTCGGTGT
>CAZSGZ010000192.1:0-7312 GCA_964606455.1 uncultured Spirochaetales bacterium | reverse complement strand
GGTTACTGGGGGAGCTGGATGAAAAGTTATTTATCAACAGCCTTATGTTTTTGTAAGTCCTGCTGGGGGTGGCGACGGATTTGCCCGGCTGACTCCGACAACTTTGACACATGCCCTCACTCTCTATAATACAGGTGATGACAAATATCACAAGGGCTTTGTCCTGTCCGAGGGGACTTACGTTCTCGGCGGCAATGTATCCCTGCCGGAGTGTTCCTTCCGGGGCGGCTACAATGCGGACTTTACCGACCGGTCCTTCGAAACGGAGGCGGACCGGACGGTATATCCGACGATTATCGAAACGGAAGCGTATTCCATTGTAGCCGGGACCGATTCAACCGGGGTAAATCCCACGGGAGATCCCCTTACAACTGAATCGATTATCGAAGGGGTAATTATTGTCGAAGGGACCGCGGGTACCGCTTCAAACAACACCGCGGGGCTCCTTATTCAAAGCGGGGCGGGCACGGAGGTACGATACAACACGATTACCGGCCCGGCGGATGGATATTCGGTAATTGCCCGGGACGCGGCACCGAACATCAACAACAACGTTATCTACAGCGGTACGCCTATCGACACCTGGGATTCCGTTGCGGTGCATCTCGACAGTTCCGATGCCCTTTTGGAAAACAACACCATCGCCCCGGCGGACGGTCCCCTGCGGTCGATCGGCATTCATATTTTCAGCGAATCAGATGCCGTTATCACGGGCAACACCATTACCGCGGGTAACAGCAGCGACGGCGGGGGGGAGTCGGTGGGCATCTACATCGATTCGTTCTGCAGTCCCGTTATTACGGGAAACACCATTACCGCGGGAAATTCCTCCGGCAGTAACGGAAAATCCTACGGGATATATTCGATTAACAGCTGTTCCCCCTTTATTTCCGAGAACACCATTTCCGGCGGGACCGGTGCCTCGACTGCATCGGCCCTCTATTTTTCCTACGCGGGGTGGCCGGAAATAGAGGACAATGTGCTGTATACCGAAGGCGGTGATAAACGCTACGGAGTGTATATTTTCACGGCCAGTACGAGAATAGACCACATGGTCCGGAACAATCTGTACGACTGCTCCACGGGGTTCGCGTTTTTATATATGGAAAACAGAACGATTACCGACATAGCGGAAGTAAACCAACGCTGGGTCCCCGATCCGGAGGATGAAACCTTGTGGAATTACAGCATCAGCCCGTAAGGATGGAATGAAGTGACTCGAATGTATCTGTTCATACCGGTTCTCCTCTTTTTATCAGGCTGTGCCGCCTACGACGGACCAGTTACAACGGAAAGCAGGACCTTCTACGTAGATTTTCGGGACATCATCTTCAACGCGGCGGATGCGGAAGAACCCGAGCTGCGGGGACTGGGAATCGAATCGGTGTCGATAAGCATTATTACCGAAGACGGTGAGGGTACCGAGGCCGAGACACGGGGCGAAATCCTTCCTGCCGATGTCGACACCGCGGAAGGCGGCGGATATTCACACAAGGGATTTACCATTTCCGGCGAATTGAAGAGCATTACGGCGCAGGCGGGAAACCTCGTCTCCTCCATTGATAACAACAGCGGGCCCTGGAATTACCAGGGCTGGACCGTATTTGAAAATATCGGCAAGGTGAAAATTGATTTCTCCGTCAATGTATCGGCCCCGTCCTCCAGTTATTTTCAGCTGGTCCTGTGCCCCCGCGGTACGTCATCTCCCGCAATTCTAGTCGATTCCGGCCCCCGGACCGATCCCGCCACCGACAGGGGTGCGGCACTGCTTTCCCGGCAGATTGCACTGCAGCTGTCTCCCGCCGACGTCATGTGTATAGATATTAACTAGCTTTTCCGCTACACTCCTCAGCATGAAATTACGGATAAAAACAGTACTTATAACGGCGGCAATTGTTGCATGTGTTAGTGTTTCCGCGGCGGCGGCACCGAAAGAGAAGGCGAACAACCCGGTGGCGCGGCTCGACACATCTAAGGGAAGGATCGAGATCGAGCTGTTCCGGCACGCGGCGCCGAAAACGGTTGAGAATTTCATCGATTTAGCGGAAAAAAAGTTTTACGACGGCGTTATTTTCCACCGGGTCATCCCTGATTTTATGATACAGACAGGCGATCCGAACGGTGACGGCACGGGGGGACCCGGATATACCTTTGCCGACGAAATGGACGCGGACGCCTTAGGGCTCGATGATCAAAAAGCCCTCGGCGAAACGGGGGAGCCCCACCCGTGGCTCGGGCTCCGCTCGCAGGAGGAGTTTCAGTATCTTGTTTTAGGGCCCCTCTTCGAGGAGATGGGGATTGACAGCCAGGAAAAACTGGACGCGAACCGGGAAGCGTTCGAACGGCGCCTCTTTGCCCTGTCAGTGAAAGATGTGTTCGAGAATATGGGCTATGAATATCAAACGGGACTTCCGTCGTACAAACCGATGAAAGGATATGCCGCCATGGCAAACAGGGGACCGGACACCAACGGCTCGCAGTTTTTCATCAATCTTGCCGATACTCCCTGGCTGACCGGAAAACACACCGTTTTCGGAAAAGTTATAACAGGGATGGATGTGGTCGAAGCCGTCGGAAGGGTGGAGACCGACGGATCGGACAAACCGAAAACACCGGTCGTTATAGAATCGGTCAGCATTATCAGGTAACTATCGGTATGCGTGCTCCGCAGCCGGTACATCTGCCTTCAGCGTCGAGGCCGGAAACAGCCGTGGAATAACCGCTCCGGCGGACGATAAGATGCCCGCAATCGGGACAGTAGGTGTTTGTTTCCTCTAAGCCGACATTCCCTAAGTAGACATAGTGCAGCTTCTCCCGGGCAATTTCGGCAAGACGGCGTACCAAATCGGCGGAGGTACGGGGAATGGTGTATTTATAGGTCGGGTAATAGCAGGAGAGGTGATACGGGATGTCCGGCCTGATGTCCGCTAAAAAGGACGCGATAGCGCGGACCTCATCTTCGCCGTCGTTTTTTCCCGGAATAACGAGGGTGGTTACCTCGACGTGGATGTTGTCCGCGGCATATTCGATAAAATCTTTTACCGGCTGCAGGGCCCCGCCGATCTCCTTCCTGTAAAAATCTTCCTGAAAGCCTTTCAGATCGATATTCGCTGCGTCGGTGAGTTTAACCAGTTCCCGTGCCGGCTCCGGGTTGATGTATCCGTTGGTAACGAGGACGTTCTTCAAGCCGCGCTTGCGGGCCTCCGCCGAACAGTCCGTAACGTATTCGAAGTGTACAATCGGTTCAGAATAGGTGTAGGCAATTCCGAAGGAATTACGCCGGAGAGCGGATTCTACGATCTGTTTCGGACCGGTATACTCTAAGCCCCGTTCAACGGACTGGGAAATAGAATAATTTTGACAGAAGGGGCAGCGGAAGGAGCAGCCGACAAATCCGATGGAGAGGATCGGTTTCGACGGATGGAAATGGTACAGCGGTTTTTTTTCTATCGGATCGACGGATACCGCTGAGAGTTTTCCGTAGTAGGGCAGGCCCGGACTGCCGTTGTCGTTTACCCGCACCTTGCATATTCCGCTCTTTCCGGGAGCGATGAGGCAGTTGTTCGGGCAGAGGGAGCACTGCAGTTTTCCGTCTCTTTTTTCTATAAACCTGGCGTTCGGCCGGACCATAGGCTATGATTCGGAATATGCCTGATGAAGAATTTCGCTGTCTTTGAAAAACTTCAGCGGTTCGTTTACTTCAAAGGGTTCGTAGCGCATGCCGATACTCCCTTTTTCAACCCATACCTGGACCATTTTTACGCTTTCCCCCGATTCCGTAAGTAGGCTGGGAAGGTCATTGACCCCTTTAATGTCCGAGAAGCGGAACTCGTAAAATATTGTTTCGGAACTGTAGGGATTGTTGATAAGAAGCATTTTATCGGTATCGTACGGGTGCTTTCGGGGCGTACCGGTAAAGGGGATACATGTTTTCGAGTAATCGGCCTTACGGTCATACTTTTTTATCTCGTGCAGCGGCAGCGATTCAAGATATTTCTGTATACTCATCCTTCCCTCCGTTATTGTAAGGGTATAGGATGGTTCGTCCGTTGTCAAGAAATCGGCGGATTGAGCTCCTGCAGGTGTTCTAATTCCCGGGCCGGCCGGTTTTCTATATATTCCTGCAGTTTGATCTTTTCTTCCTCCGGCATCTGCAGAAAGGCGAGGGCGAGATTTTTACTGTTCCGGACAACTCTGCAGGAAACCGACATTATTTCGTCGTTGATCCGAAGGGAACAGGATGGAATTTCATCATCTTCATCCAAATCTGCCACTAAATGGGGACTGTCGGGTTTAAATCCTACACCTTCGGTCGAAACGTCGTCAATTAAACCGGTAATCAGTTTCAGCGATTCCGGGTGACTGAAGATAAATTCAATTTCATCGTAATTGTCCGGAATATACCGCTGTCCCTTTCTGCTGTCCCGAATCATCTTGTAGCGGCTCAAGAGGCTTTCAATATGCATCATTTTCCGTTTGTCGCGGAGGTCCTCGCCGATAATACCGTTAATTTGCAGATATAACGCTTTTGCCGCTTCTTCGAAGGGGAAAAATTCCCCCACTAACAGGATCATCACGCACGCATCTTTTCCGCGGTCCCGCCTAAGAAGATTCACGAACGGCTTCCAGTGCCTCGGGAAATCTTCCGCGCTGAACAGGACGATGTCGGGAGACACTTCATCGATATTGTCCATCGCTTTGAGAGGATTCATGTAGGTAATGAATTCAAAACCCCGGGGATGCAGATGCTGTTCAAGTATTTGGTATGTTTCATCCTTATCGATGATCAGCATTATTTTCATGGTTATTCGGTCCCGATATTTTGTACGTCATAGTCGTAAATAAACCAGATGTTGTCACGTTTGCGCAGATAGTAGGTATATTCTTTTACCTCCCTGTAGGTTGGATATGCAAACCATTCTTTAACCAATACAGTCGCTTCTTCCGGGGTATATACCGTTTTTATTATTTCAAATTCTTCCGGAATAACGACAATGTCCCCGTCCACCCGTTCATTTTGCAGATCGTTTTTATATTCCGCAAGCATCCGGCGCTGTTCTTCCTGGCTCAAACTGAGGTACTGTCTGCGCCGAGAGCCGTTTTTCTTTAAAAGATTTTCAAGATTCAGGTAGAGGAAAAAACCGTCCCAATTGCTCTTCTGACGGGCTGTAATAGTCCAGCTTACCACCTCGTCGGGGGGAAGGTTCTTTTTTTCAAGCTGCGCCATTTGATAGGTGTCTTCAAATGTCTGCAGCTCACGTTCCGGCGTGTCGGGACGGACCGACAAATTCAGCGGGTTCGATACAATTTTTTCCGACGGGATCCCGGTCCGGAGCAGGTCCGGATAGAAATGGGCCTGTACGATGTATTTTCCCGGTTCGTCGATGGTTATGTAATCGGTCAAGTCCTCGAAAAAAGAAAATTGCTCACCGGGTCCGATGCTTACTTCACGGAAAAAGACGTGTTGATCCGAATGTCTGTCTCTGATAAGATCAGCTGACTGCGGCAGCACGCGGTTGGAAAGGGTCCGCACGGTAAAATCTATATTAAAAAGGCGGTTGTCGGCAAGATTAAAACGGAATGTTTCCGCGTTATTATTGGTAATCTCGATTTTAATTTCTATTTCATTACCGGGATAATACAGCTGCTTGTCAAAAAAACGGATCGAAACATCAACGCCATGCTGCGCAAACGCGGAGGGCGCTGAAATGACAAGTACAACGATCAAAAATAGTAATTTTACTGAGTTATTTTTCCACATATCTGTTTTAATTTTCGGTATATTATATGATAACATTATTCTTAAAAAGTATAATCCAGCGCTTTAAAAAATATAAGCCCTACAAAGATATTCTTGCAAAATTCATCGATAAGGACTTTCCGGTTTTTATCGAAGGTCCCGAACGGGCTTCATTAGCGCTGCTCATTTCGCAGCTGCAGCAGGCTGTAAACGAAACAAGTGTTGTTGTCGTACCGACGGAAAAGGAGGCTGAAGAGCTCGTGGGGGACCTTTCGCTCTTCTCCTTAGACGTCCGCTTGTTTCCGTGGCTGCAGATTGTTCCCTACAGCGGCAGCGATCCCCACGCCTCCGTATTAGGACAGCGGATGTCCGCCCTCTCCTGTTTTCTCGACCAACAGCCGGGAATTGTCGTCATGCCGCTGAAAAGTCTTGTCTATCCGGTACCGGACCCGGATTTTGCCGTACATATGCGCAGAAAATGCCGGCGGGGGGCGGAGATTTCACCCGTGGAAATGAAGACCTATTTCAGTTCCGCCGGATATACACGCGTGCCGAAAGTGACCGTCCCGGGAGAGTTCGCCCTGCGGGGTGAAGTTCTCGATTTTTTTCCTCCGGGTGAAAATGATGCCGTTCGGATCATTTTTGAATATGATGTTATCGAAGAGATAAAATATTTCGATGCTGAAAATCAGTTTTCCACGGGAAGTACCGATGAGGTCACGATCTATCCCGTGCAGGAGGTGCTGTGGACGGATGAAAGAATAGATGCCCTCGAGAAAAATTGTCCCGATGCCCCCGTCGATTTTTCCGATTTACGCGAGCGCGGGACCTGCGGCGGGGAGCACTTTCTCTATCCCTTCAGTTTTAAAAAACAATTTTCAGTCCTCGATTACCTTCCCACCAGGTCCACCGTCTATTTTTTCGACAAACAGCGGATGGAGACTGCCTATGATACCGTTATGAAGGAGGCGGAGGCGGGTTTTTACGAAAGCAGGGGGAGCCGAAAGGCGGTGTGGCGGCCGGAAAATTTGTTTTTTTCTTTTGCCGAATGTTACGAACAACGGGACCGGAAGGTAATTTTCCCCGGAATTCGGGGAATGTCCCCGCGGGGACGAACCGTTACCCTCCCGATTGAAGGCCCCCGCTCTTTTTTCGGGAATATCACCTATCTGAAAGAGGAGCTGTCCAAACTTTTCGATGCCGGTTATCAGGTGTGGGTGTTTTCCGAATCTGAAACCCAAGCGCCGAAACTGCGCCATCTGCTGAAAGACTATCCGGCTGAAGTCGTAACCGGCGGAATATCCGCGGGGTTTTCAATTTCAGACTTAAAAATAATCGTTATACAGGAAAACGAAATTTTCGGCAGAAAAAAACGGGTCCCGAAGTCGGTAAAACGGTCCAAAACCGAAGTAATCGACACCTTTGTGGAGCTCAATCCCGGGGATTATGTTGTCCACGTGAACTACGGAATCGGCAGGTTTCACGGTATCGAGCGGGTCCGGGCCGCCGGCACCGAGCGGGACTATATTCAGCTCGAATACTCGGATTCGGAAACTATTTTCATTCCCATCG
>CAZSGZ010000191.1:0-7324 GCA_964606455.1 uncultured Spirochaetales bacterium | reverse complement strand
GAAGCAAGGGGGTTTCTAGGCGTGAATATGGCAAAAAAACGGGTAATTTTTTGTATAATTACTCTAATAATTTTATTTTCTGCAGCTCCGGTTTTTTCCGCCGACCTGCTGGTGCCGATAATGGAACTCGTTACGCGGGCACATGTGGATGACGGAGGCTCCTTTGTACTCGACAGCATGGGGCAAATCGACCTTTCCGTTGCTGGGGGCTATAAAATAGGCGGAAATGTCGTTGTCTCGGTGGAGAGTAACGATTTAACCTCCCTTTCCTCTCCCCCCTATCTTCAATTCCGCTCCGGCAGCGCCGTTGCCCGGGACCTGTTTACCCTCCCGCTGAACGTTACCTTCTTTATAGGTGAATATGAAACCTTTGCAAACGGCGATCTTTTTCCGAAAAAATACGGGACTGTTCCCGTCGCCTCGAAATACCGGGGCTATTTTTATTTCCCCGAAGGGGTCCGCTATGACGGTATCTATACTCCCGTTGGAACGGGGGTTGAAATTGAAACTTCCGATGCCTTCAGCGATACGGTCCAGCTGTCTAGCCTTGTATACCAGGACTCCAATTTAGGAAAGGGCTTCTGGTCCGCCGATGTACGGACGGTCCTTAATTTCGAACAGATAAAACTCGATACGTTCTTCGGATATTCTTTTCCAATATCCCACTACGGCTATATGCATACCGGAATTCTGTTTTACTACAATACGGGAATCGGCAGTGAGTTTCTCATGCAGGTTGGAATACCGAAATATGACTTTTACTCCGATCCTTTCTCGATCAATCTGTTTTATTTCTTTTTCGAACCAAGGGTGCATTTCGATATCTTTTCGGTCCTCATTTCCCTCTTCTGGCACCCCGAATATTATCAGCAGCAGGCAACGAATGAAGTCGGCAATGCGGATGTAAACATCGATTTCCGGCTGGGCAACTTGAACGAAACCCCCTACGCCGGCGGATTGGAAACAATACTCTATTTTCAAACTTCCAACCCCTCGGCCAATCAGATCCAGGTGACCCTCTCACCTTACTTCAGCGCAATTACTACGGGGACGAGGTGGAACTTGAAAATGAATTTTAATGTGTTTCCCTTCAGTATCACAAATCTGTTCGAATGTTTTGTCGGTGTTACCGCGGAGTTTTAATGATGAAAAAAAGTAGCATTCTTGCAGCCTTCATACTGATATCCGCGGTTTTTACCGTTCCGGCCTGGGAGGTCGGAACAAGCGTCCATCTAACAAACCTCGGGTTTCACAAAAACAGGACTTCCGATATCCTTACCTTCAGCGGACTCGATTTTCCATGGGGTGTCGACGCCTACCTCAATCACGCGGTAACCGATAAAATCGGGATCAACGCGGGCTACTATATGGACCCGATTTTGCGTAATTCCGTTTACACGCTTTTTACATTTAAAGAAAGTTTTCTCAACTTGAGTGTCGGTCCGTTTTTCGGCCTATTCAACGCGAGAAACGCCCTTTTAAAGGCGGGGATCTCCACTTCCATCAAACTTTCATTCCCCGGCATTATTTTCCTGCAGTTCAGGACCGACAGCAGTATCGGCGGAAGACTTATCCAGGAAGGGGATTACCTGCAGGAACGGAACGTAGCGACCCTCGGGTTTTATGTACCCTTTGCAATATGTTCCATAGGTCTTCATACGAAAAAATATACCGAAAAGGTCGCGGACGGAGAACGGATCGATACTCAGTACATCTATTCCTTTACCACGGATATTTACAAAAAAAATGTACCCTACAAGGTAATCGTCAATTTTGCTTTCCACCAGCTGTCAAAAACCTTTATCGAGGCGGCGGGAACAACGGTCCATACCCTCAATTCGCTAGTAGCCGGGTTTCAGGTTGATATTTTCGCCTCCGAAGTTATTACACTGCAGCTCGGTCTCGACAGCAGTATTTACACCTTCGGTACAAATGCCCTTCTGGGAATCAGCAACCCCGGACCCGGAGGATATCTTTTTGACGCACGGGCGGGAGTGAACATCAACATCGATTCGATTATTGCCCGCCGGAACTTGTAAACAACGCGCCGTCTGCATGAGCATTATTAATAAAAAAACCCTGCCGCACCGGGCAGGGTTTTTTTATTATATATACGTATCTATCGTTTTATTGCCTGACTTGTGTCAGCGTCAGCTCTATTCTTCTTCGGTATCTGCAGCCGCTGCACCGCCGCCGTCTTCTTCCGGTTCCCGGTGCATTTTCTTTTCCTCGAGAGCACGGAGTACCTGGATTTCTCCGAGGCTTTCGAACTCAGCTGTTCTTCTGGATTCTTCCCGGTTGCCTAAAATACCCCATACTTCTTCGTTGTTGATATCGGTATCGAGATCAAGAACGGCTTTATCGTAGATAATTGAGATATCCTTTACATAGGTGATGAAATCACCGCCTTCCTGCTCTTTGTCCCTGCGGAACCGTATTCCCATCAGTTTAACGGAAGGTGTCGCCCGCGGATACAGCGGATAGCGCCTCATTTCCCGGTTGCGGACCTGGGTAATGTAATTCGGATTTTCCCAGGTAAGGGTCCTCCAGCCGTCAAAATAGAGAAACCCCATGTCCAGAGCAAGTTCTTTGTTGGTATGGTCTTTCAAGATAATTTCGCAGCCCATGGGAAAATTCAAGCCTAAAACATTCATACTGACCGACTTGATAACTCCCACGTTTTTAACAACCCCATACCCGTCGAATTTTGTTCTGTTCACGTCCTCATCATCCGGAATGAGGGTCCCGTCGTCTTGGACTTCCGTTTTCTTCATGTAAACGGGAATTTCGAAGGGAGGCTGTACCATGGCCCATGAATTATAGTCGTTTAACGGGAAATGGACCCGTATTCCCAGAACCGTGTCTCCGGCAAATTTCTTGGCGTCCTCCCGTACGGGTACGGCTTTTGCCATTGAATTTGCCTGATTATACACGGTGCGGGAGGAAGAAGCGAGGATAACCGCCCAGTTATCCAGGGCAAGGGAGGTCTTCATCATAACTTTTTCCTCCTCCGAAAACCCTGTTCCCGCCTTCTGACTGAAATCGATGAGGGTTGCCTCGTTTTCAGCCGGTTCTCCACCGTCGGGAGCATAATCAGCTTCCAGGGTGTTGAAGTCTATCAATACTGACTCTTCTGCAATTACTGCAGCGCTTATACAGATTACTAATGCTGTAAGAAGAATGACGAACCGTTTCATCTACAACTCCTTTAAAAATTACGGTATTCAAATCAAATTATACAAAATGCGTATGTTTTGTCAACGATTTTTATTTTTTTTTCTCCTGTAGCTTATTTTCGGTTAAATTTGCCATAAGATCAACAGGTACTTCCCCGTTAATGGTGTAATTGATCGTTTTTATGTCGGGAAAATTCCAACGTATCGACTTTGTCATCAATTCAAACCGCTCTTCGAGGGTGAGAGGCACCTCGTCATCGGAAAAAAGGATGGAATGGGAAAAATCCACGTATAATTCATTGTCCCGGAGCATAATGGTATTGACGTTTCCGTCCTTCGGCATGACGGACAGATACCGTACATCGCCCGGGCCAAGCATCAGTTCATGGATAAATCTTTCGAGGGTTTTTTCCCGGTCCTTATGCACCCGCAATCCCCGGACCTCTCCTTCAACAATACCGGGGTCGGTGTATTTTGGAAAAAACAAAACATAACGGTGCCATTGGCTGTCGTAGCGCAGGAAGAGAAAGATCGAAAGAGCTAAAACGGCGGCCAAAACGCCGCCGGCAATAATCGGGAGCAAGTGTTCACGTTTATACATCATTCGGTAAAACCCCTCGTTGCCTCAAAATCATCGATAAAACCGGACATTCCATTATAGATTGCATGTGAAAGTTTCCGCAAGTACTCCTTCCGGGAAAGGAGCAGGGCCTCTTCCCGGTTCGTTAAAAATCCGAGTTCAATGAGGACCGACGGCATTTTCGCCTTCCGGACGACAAACCATATTTCCTCTTTCAGGCCCCTGTTCTCGGTGTACTCTCCAAGTTTTTCGTCCATTCCTTTCAGAATGCGCTGAGCGAGAAGAATGCTCTCCGTTGTATACTCCTCTTCGAGCATTGTATTGAGAATCGGGATAACGTCCTCCGATTCGGTACCGATGGACTCCTGATCGATGAGTGTTCTCCGATAGTCGGAAGGAAGATACCACACCTCAAAGCCCTTCGCCTTGCTGTTGAGAGAGGCGTTTGCATGAACGGAGATATAGATAATTGCTTCATGCGGGGCCAATTTCATGGAATTAGCCATTTCCACCCGTTCCTCGAGTGACGGAAAGGTGTCCCCCCTCCGGGTAAGCATTATCCGTTTAGAAGGATAGCGCTCCCGAAGCAGCTTGTACAAATCGAGGCATACCTCGAGCACCACCTCTTTTTCCAGCACCCGCAGTTCGCTGCCGTCGATATCGTGCTTCCCGATTGCCCCGGGGTCTTTACCGCCGTGTCCGGGATCGATTAAAACCGCCGCGATCGTCGGCGCCGCGGAGCGTATCTCCTCCATGGTTTTTCTGATCCGTTTTTCCGCCGGAGGGGTTACGAAAACCGCCCCCTCTTCTCCGCGGTACACCTCACCCGGGACCTTTTCCCGGTAATTGAGCACCACCCAGCCTGTGGGCAGGGAAAACCCGTAGCGGTCCCTGCCGAGCACCAGCGTTCCCTGTTCGCCGAGAAAATCCCATTCGATGTAGCCCCCCCCTGTTTCCGCCAAATCGACAATATCCACATCCCCGAACACGAATGCCGGAAACAGGAAAAACATGCAGAAGAGAATATGCATCGGCCGAACAGTTACATTTCGTTCCATCGTTTTATTACACCTGCCGGGTCCTTTCCTTCCCGCGTTATTTGTTCGAGGGTCTCGAGCACCCAAAGCCCCCCCTGAATACCCCCGCGTAAAAAACCCTTCCAGAAAATCTTCCCCGGAACAATTACTTCCCCTTTTTCGCCGCCTGTTCCGCCCGCGGACCGGGCCCGCAGCGTCAGGGCCCTGCAGAGCGCGTCGGTGAAGGATATTCCGTGCCACTCTCTTTCATTTTCGGAATCCGTGTCCGGCAGCATGAGTACCGGCCCCTCTGCCGGAGAGGCGGCGCGATAATCAGGCATAGCGTCGTAAGCCCGAATGTTTCGCGGGCTTACGAGGGTAAATGCCGGCGGCGGCCAGCCGGCGTCGCGGCGGAAAAGAAAGGCCTCCGTTTTCGGATTTCCAGGTTCGAGGCGGACCGTAACGGCCGCCACAGCCTGTTCCGCCGCCGCCGCCGCCTCCCTTCGGGAACTAGCCTGGGAGATGATATTTCCGCACTTTTCGATATTGTTTCTAGGAAAGACAGTTTCCGCCCCCGCCGCGGTGCGGAGAAAAATGTTTTTCACGAAGGGTATCTGTCCGGCCGATCTGATACCGATAATTTCAGCGGTTTTTCCGGGAATCGAGATGAAGGCCCGCTCGGCACTGCTGCGGGGGTAACCGGGATGCAGGGAGGAAGGCCCCGTCCCCAAGGCGATTTCCATCGCCCCGGCGGTTACCTCATGTCCCGAGGCATAGGGATAGGTCCATCCGGACATATATCCGCCCGACAGCCTCGCGGCGATTTCCCCCACCACCGGACCTTTCGGGGTAAGTTTGATGTCCCCCTTAGCGGCCCCTTCGGTAATGCCTAAGGCCTCGATCCCCCGGAGAAACACCTCGATAACCAGGTTCTGCTCCTTCTCGGGAAGTTCAGTGGGCATGGTATGCCCCATCTCCACAAAGTAGGGAGGAAAGGCTATGTGTCTGTCGGCAAAACCGCAGATATCGACCCTGCCGCCGCGGATAAGGGCATCCAGACTGAATTCCGGACCCGGTATGTATTCCTCCGCTACAACCTCCCCGGAAATGCTGAATGCAGCTGCCCCGCGGTATGATTCCATCAGTTCTTCGGGAGTATCGATCCGTTTTACCCCCCGGGCCCCCATATTGTCCGCGGGTTTTACCACCAGGGGAAAGTGAAGGCGCCGCGGGACTTCGGCACAGTCCCCCTCATTCCTCATGAGAAAAAAATCGGGAGAAGGGACACCGGCATGCCGGAAAGCGTCCCGCATCCGGGCCTTGTTTTTCGCCTTGTACGCCGCTTCGGGGGGAATCCCCGGGAGGCCGCATTCCGCCGCGACATGGGCGACGGAGGTGGAGAAATCGGTCCCCGCGGTAAATACCCCCCGCAGCCCCTTCCGTTTCAAGTCCCGCGCCGCTTCGGTAAGGGCGGCAAGGTCTTTCAAATCGATATGAAGAAAAATGTCCGCCATTCCGGCACCCGGGGCTTCCCTGTTACCGTCGGCGACCGCCACCTTCCAGCCCCTATCTTTTGCAATTTCAATCGCCGGGACCTGCATTGTCCCTCCCCCGAGAACCATGATGAGCGGAGGTCCCATACCTTTCCTGTTCATTTCCTCCCCTTAACCGCATACACTTCAAAGGTGTCTCCCAATCGGAATAATTTCGATATTCCGAAGGTAAGCCGAACGCAGAGCCTCTTCCGCCCCGCCCTTCCCCTCATCCAGGGAAACCGCTCGGGATGGTGTCCGGTAATTTTTATTTTTACCACATCCAGCCCGTACCGGGGAAGGACCTTCCTCGCCCCGCGGGGAGTCCATATAGTGCAGTGGTCCGGAGGATTTCCGGAAAAAAATGTCTCCGGTGAACTCCGGCGGCTGATACCGCTGCCGTTAGGTGTCGAAAAGGCGAACACCCCCCCCTCCGGAAGAAGCGCGGCGGCCTTTCTCAAAACCTTCGCTGTATTTTGAAAATGTTCTAAAACAAACCACATGCTTACTGCAGCCAGGGTACCTGTCTCCCCCTGCCCCCCATCCATTTTTCTTGTATCGGTTTTTTCAAAATTCGCCGTTTCGGCGGGAAGTTGTAAAACGTCTCGCACATAAGCGACGGCTTCCGGCGAAATATCGGTCCCCTGTACTTCGAATCCCGCATCCGATGCGGCCTGCAGAAAGGCACCGTAGGCGCATCCCGCGTCCAGCAGCCTCGGCCGTCCTGCCGTACTCCCTTTTTTTCCGCCGGGCAGGAGTGCCGCGATTTCCTCCGCCCGCTTCCGCCCGGCTTCTTTGATAGATTCAAAATCTTCCAGGTATGTTCTGCCGTATTGCTTTTTATACTCCGAAAAAAAATAATCGGCGCCGTACGTCCGCTTCCCGGGGGTGAACAAAAGCTGATAGAATACGCGGCAGCGGCGGCACCGGAATATCGTTTTTTCTACACCTTGCCAGCAAGTAATACCAGTTAATTGTGGGCAGATAGCCCGGTCGCTTACTGTGTTGTTCTTCTTTTTC
>CAZSGZ010000190.1:0-7361 GCA_964606455.1 uncultured Spirochaetales bacterium | reverse complement strand
CGTCGGATCATCCTGAAACTCGAGCACCATCGCCCGGAGCATGGGAAGGCTTTCAGCCGCACAAATACGGGCTTCGGCAATAATATACGGCAGGAGCCGGTAGCGCAAGCGGGCATATTTTAGAAAGACAGACTCGATTTCCGGCCCGAAGACCCAGGGTTCCCTGCTTGTCGTTCCGTGCATCCGCATGTGGGAACTGAACATCCCCATCTGTGCCCAGCGGATATACACCTCCGGATCGACGTCGCAGTAATAGCCGCCCACATCGTGGGACCAGAAAGGAAAGCCGGACAGGCCGAAACTCAAGCCACCCCGCAGGCTGTGATACATCCCCTCGAAATCGGTGTTTGTGTCCCCCCCCCAGTGAAGGGGATAGCGCTGACTTCCCGCAAAGGCGGACCGTGCCCAGATGATCCCCTCGCCGGTTGCCTCGACCGTTTTTTCGAAGGCGGCCCGGTTATACAGGAGAGGATAGAGGTTATGCATCTCCCATCCTTCATATCCGCAGTACACGGCGTCTTCCTCCGAACTCTCCCCGAAATCGACCTTTACCACCGCGAGTCCCTGATCGAACAAATTGCCTAGGAGGGACTTGTACCACTGTACCGCTTCCGGATTGCTCATATCGATAACGCCGTCGGCCTCTTTCGTCGATACTTCGCCGTCGGGAGTACGGGCAAAATAGCCTTTTTCTTTCGCCTCCGGATACAGCTTGTTTTCCTTCTTGATATAGGGAAGCTGCCACATTGATAGATGAAAACCCATGTTCCGAAGCTCATCCGTCATTGCCTTCGGGTCGGGAAACCGGGACCCCGCGAACTCAAAATCGCACATCCAGTCTTCTTCGAACCAGCCCACATCGAGGTGGACAACATCGCAGGGGATCTTCTTCTCCCGTATCTTCCGGGCAATCGAAAGCAATTCCTCCCGGGTGCGGTAGGTGTTTTTACTCATCCAGAGCCCGTAGGACCACTCCGGCAGCGGCGGGGTTTTTCCGGTAATGTCCGTGTACCGGGGGAGGATTTCTTTCATGGAAGGACCGTAGATAAAAAAATAGTCGGCCTCCCCTTCATGACAGACCGTCTGATAGGCCTTGTAATGATAGGAACCCATTTGAAAGCGGGATTTCGCGGAAGAATTGACATATATTCCATATCCCCGCGTAGACATAAAGAAGGGAACATTTTTGTAGGATTTCTCGGTGGAGCTCGAAAGAGCATCGACCTGCCAGAGGACCGTTTCCTGCCCGAGCTTGTCCAAAGGGCCGAATTGTTCACCGAACCCGTAAAAGTGTTCGTCATACTCGATCCGGACCGCATCGGTCCAAAATTCCCGGCCCGAAGCCTCATCATAAATCAAGGCGAAGGGGTAGGATTCGAATCCGCTGTAGGAATCCCGGTATTTTTCATTCTGCGATTTTACAATGTGGCTGATAGAATGTTCGTCCCGGCTGTATTGAGAATAGAGCGGTTCGCCGGCGGCATTGCAGATTGCAAGAGAAAAATCATCTTTTGCAATCCGGAGCTTCAGCGTACCGCTGCTAACCAGTATCTCCTTAGCATTCTCCTCTGTGGAAAACTCGGTTGCAGCCGGAACACCGCATACCATCTCCTTGTCCCGCGGAGGAAGATAGCTTCCCCTTCCCATTCTCACGCGGAGAATCGCGGGAGACCACCACTCAAGCCGCACAGTTACATCCTCGGCTCCGCTGGTAGGCAAAAGAGCGAGATCATCCTGCGTAAAAAACGGGTCGAGGAGGTCCTTTTTGTAGTGTCTCCCTTCACACAGGAGCGTTACCCCGCGGACATCGACATCGACCTTTCGGACCTGTTTTGGAATCGTTACAATAAGGTTTTTTTTCGAGAGTAAATTTTCCCGTATATGTTCATATTCTACAGCGTTAAACATTTTTCCTTTACCGTTCGGTTTATCCCTTTACAGCCCCTTTCATGACCCCGCTGATGATATACCGCTGCATAATAATGTAGAGAATCAGCATGGGAAGGGAAGCCAGCAGCATCGCGGTAATACCTAAATTCCACTTAAAGGCGTACTGGCCGAAAAATTTGCCGGCAATACCTAGGGGGATAGTTTTTAATTCTTCCGACTGCAGGGTAATGAGGGGAAGCAAAAAATCGTTCCAGATAAAGAGAGACTGCAAAATGATGACAGTCGAGGTAATCGGCCGCATGAGGGGATAGATAATCCGGAAATAAGTCTGCAGCTGTCCCGCGCCGTCGATATACGCCGATTCCTCTAAAGAATGGGGGATAGTGCGGACATGACCGAAGTAGAGAAATATAGCCATCGGCGACCCGATTGCAATGTAGACAAGAATCAGCCCCCACCTCGAATCGATCATCGAAAGTTCCCGCATCGTTTTCACCAGCGGGATCATAATTGCCTGAAAAGGAATAATGAGAGTTAGGATAAAATATCCCAAGAGCGTACCCGGGATTAGCCCCCTGCTCCGGGCCAGCTTGTATCCGGCCATCGAGGAAAGAATTATTATTCCCCCTAATGATAAACCGGTTATCAGCAGAGAATTGACGAAAAGACGGAAATAATCGGCCCCTTCCCAAACTTTTACGATGTTTTCCAGATAAAGGCTTTTCGGAAAAGCGGCGGTTGTAAAAATTACATCCTTTAACGGCTTGAGTGTATTGATAATGGTAAAATAGATAGGAACAAACCAAAGCAGCGCAATTACTCCCATAACGATGCCTAAAATTGTTATGCCGGTTTTTCTGCTTTTCATTCTAGGCCTCCTTTTTCCGGGTCAGCCGCATCTGAATCATGGTGATAATAATAATGATAACGGCAAGTACGACCGCCTTCGCGGTACCATATCCGAAGCGGTCATACACAAAGGCCTCCCGGTAAATGTTGAGCATTGCAACCTCCGACGCCTTTCCCGGTCCTCCTCCCGTAAGGGAATAGATTGTATCGAATATTTTCAAGGACCCGGATACGTTTAAAAACACCCCGACTGTTACAACCGGCATCATCGAAGGCAGCTTAATCCGAAAAAACGACCTCCACGGGCCGCAGCCGTCTATTTCGGCCGCTTCTATCATGGAATTATCAATCCCCATCAGACCCGCAATGTAGATTGTCATGATATAACCCAAACCCCACCAGACACTGACAATAACAATCGAATAGGCAACGATGTCGGGACTGCCCAGCCAGCTCTGGCTGAAAAACTGCAGCCCGGTTATTTCCGTCAGATTGTCCGCAAGCTCTGTAAACATGAACTTCCAGATAAACCCGGAAACAACCATGCTGATGACATTGGGCATGAAAATGGCGGCCCGCCAGACATTGTTCAGCTTGAACTTCGACGTTAACGCAACGGCAAAGATCATGGCGAACACATTGGTAAAAACGACATTCAGCAACGCAATGTAAAAGGTCCTGCCCAGAGAGGGGATGAAATATTCATCCGTTGTAAACATTTCAATGTAATTACGCGCACCGACAAAGGTTAGCTGCGGGTCGACACCGTTCCAGTTGGTAAATGACAGTACCAAACCACGGACAAAGGGAAAGGAGAAGAGCAGCGTGTAGATGAGAAAGATCGGGCCGATAAAGACAAGATATGAAAACGCCCTGTTTCCCGCCGTTTTGGAGGAAAACACCGAGACTCCCCCTTCTTTGTTCTTTAGCTTCATACATCCTCCTCCGCGGGGCAAGTACAGCGGGCGGACCCGCGGGCCCGCCCTTTATGAATACCCGCTGTGCAATTTACTTATTTGCAGCTGCCTTCCAGTCTCTGTCAAGTTTATCGAGCATTTCGTCTTTTGTTATATCACCTAACAGGTATTCCTGCATAACAATTGCCTGGTTCTGCCACCAGCCGTCGGGAGAACCGACATACTGTACATCGCCCATAACGTTTTCAGCTTCGAGGATTGACTCGTTCACGGGATGAGTATCGAAAGGGATGCCGTAGGGATTGATCGATGTAATTTCTTCGGAAAAGATCTTCCGGCCTTCACCGTTGATCATATAATCGAAATACATATCTACAGCCTCGGCATCCGCGCCGGCGCTTACAGCCCAGTATAAATCATAATCCATGTAGAGGCCGTTCTTCGCGGGATCGTTGGTGTAAGGAATGCCTGCCATCTTTGACACTTCGACAACCTCGGGGGCCAATTCCATCATTGCATCCGCCGCCCAGGGGCCCTGCACAATCATAGCCGCCTTTTCCTGTGCGTACAAACTAACGGAACCCATGAAGTCGGTTTCCATGGCATTGTCCTGGGAATATTCCTTGAACAGGTCGATAAAACCGAAAATATCTTTTATTTCCCGGTGGCTGGCATCTCCGGTCCACATCCGTTCGCCAAAATCGGGAGACGCAATCGCCTCGACACCGCACTGGTAGACCAGGCTTCCCACGGTCCAGCCGTCTTTCGCGCCGGAAGCGAAGGGGATAATGCCTTTTGCCTCGAGTTTTTCGCAGGCGTCTTTCAGTTTATTGAGGGTGTTCGGAAAAGAGGAATACCCGACATCCTTGAACATTTCCGTATTGTAGATTATTCCCCGTGCGGTTGTCAGCATGGGTACGACCCAGATCTTCCCGTCGGAAAAGGTGATCGACTTTTTGAAGTTGTCCGACAAATTGTCAATAACGGCAAAACCGCCGACCGGCTGGACCTTTCCCGCGTTGATGTATGCCTTCATTGCCCGTTCACCGGGCTGTGCAGCCCAGCATGACGGCAGCTCTCCGGCAGCGTCTTTCGACTTTAAAACCGTGTTGAACTCGGTGGTAAGCATTTCATTTTTAACGGTAATGTTCGGATATTTCTCCATGAACGCCTCCGCCATGCTCTCCATACCGTCTACAATGGTATCTTTGTAGTAAAACATGGTAATTTCGACTTTTTCCGCCGGCGCACTTTCAGCCGAAACTTCGGCTTCTTCTGCGCCGCCTGTTTCTTCCTGCTTTCCCCCTGCCGTCAGCACAAACGGTACAACAAGGATAAGCAGCACGATAAGTAATTTTTTCATTTTTACACTCCTTTTAATAATTGCTGTGTGTGTTTAACACGTGTAAAATTATGGTAACATCCTTTTTTGTTGCTGTCAAATAAATTCTGCAATTTTCTTTACACGTGTGTAAACTAATGATATACTTGTACCGGCATGGAACACTACAAACGCGTTACGTTGGAAGATATTTCCCGGCAAATCGGCATATCCCGGACAACGATATATAAAGTAATTAACAACAAGGCAGGAGTAAGCAGCCGGACAAAGGAAAAGGTGCTGACGGCACTCGAATCCCTCGGGTACAGGCCGAACCAGGCCGCGAAAACCCTGGCATTAAACCGTGTGCTGCCCGTCGGCTTTATCGGGTTTCATTCCGACCGGTCCCCCCACTTCAGTACCAACATCCGAGCGGGATTGACGGACGCGGAAAACGAGCTCCACGACTACGGTCTGCACCTAGACATCGATATCAGCGACTACCGGGAACCTGAAAAGCAGCTCTTAGCGCTCGAAACAATGGAAAAACGGGGTGTCCGGGGGGTCCTCATCGTTCCGAACGATATCGGAAAACCGTCGATTGTTCCCGAACTCAAGAATAAAATTCGCCGCCTTACCGCGAAAGGAATCTATGTAGTTACAATTAATCGGGACATTCCCGACTCGAACCGCCACTGGTATGTGGGATGCGATTACGTTAAAAGCGGCCTGCTTGCAGCGGAGATACTCGGGAAAATGACAAAACAGGGGAGGGTCCTTCCGCTTATTACCGGAAGTCCGGACAACGGCTTTATCGACGCCCGGGCGCGGCTCGAAGGCTTTTATAAAAAGATGAAAGAGTTTCCCCATCTCGAGATAACACCGCCGTTTTTCGAAGAAGCTGAAACGCGGCCTCTCGCGGAGTATGTCGAGGAGCAGCTTCGCGGCCACGAGGTTACCGGTATTTTCGACATCACCTATAAGTTAGACCACATCTCCCGGCTCGTACGGAAACAGGGAAACCGGGTAAAGGTTGTCGGATTCGATTTGAGCAGGAGCATCCGGCAGAATATGCTCGAACATCTGATCGACGCCGTCGTTTTTCAGGACATGCACACCCAGGGGTACCAGGCGGTCAAATCACTCTTCAACGTCCTCTCCGGCAACGACTATCCGAGAGGGGATATTATTACCAAGCTCGAAGTGGTCTTCGAAGAAAACCTCAGTTACTATTTGTAAGCTCCTTTTTTAGGTCAAATTTAAACACTAGCTCTATTAACTGTACACTTATTTTTCATTAATTTCTATGCAATTAGGTTATTCCATGTTAAAATAAACTACATTAGGAGGCAAAATAGTATGAGAGGCTTGGCTTATGGGAAAACAAAGGAGCGGGCGGTTTAATAGGAAAAATATTTGGCATACTGTATTTGGCATACTGACTATATTGTGTTAAACTGACACAAAAATATATGAAGAGGAGTAAGTATGAAAAAGGTTATTTTGTTTGTCATCGCGGGACTCATAGTGTTCTTTTCACTTGCATCATGTGCAGCTGTATTTGAGCCTCTTAAATTCAACGGCACGTGGACAATCAGCAGCGGTACTTATACTGTCGAGAGAGATTATGAAGGCAGCGATTATGACCAGGAGTGGGAGGCATCTGCTGCAGGAGGAACTCTGACTGTCGAAAACGGTGTATTCAGTTTCGATGTCACTCTCGAGCGAGATGAGCAGGAAGACGATAACTATATCTATTATGAATACGAAATTGGTTTATCAGGTTCCGGTGTTGCCGCCTGGTATCCTGAAACACAAATATTAAATCTTCAATTTGATACTCTAGAGGAAGACTGGGATCCTGATTCGAGTGATCATTCAAGTTGGACATATACTTACACAAATGATTCAAGAAGTTTTACCTACACAATCGATGGCGACAACATGACTTTGACTCGTACATATGTTTCCGATTACGACAACTCCAGTGATTATACAATAACATATACCGAAAACTATACCCTTACGAAAACGGATTAGGTTTAACCGATAACCGATTCCCCCTAAAAATCGGACCGCGGCGGGGAGCTTTCCCGCCGTTTTTTTTATTGAGTTTTCCGACTGCATAGTATCGATTTACAGCTTGTCATTTCTGTCGGAGCATTCGATGACTACGCCGTAACCCGGGTACTGAACCCGGAAGATGCATATGGTGGATTTTTTCCTCAGGGAGTTCTCTAAAACAGTGCGCTGAGCTTATCTACAGTGTCGGTTATCATCTGCTCTTTTTCCTTACTCGACCAGATGATAATATCCGTTCCGGCGACCACGCCCCCGCTGGCCTCGCAAAACTTGCACAGCTGTTTTACCGCGCCATTTCCGCC
>CAZSGZ010000189.1:474-7372 GCA_964606455.1 uncultured Spirochaetales bacterium | reverse complement strand
TCACCGACAATCATTTGAAAGATAATGCTCAATCTGATGGTGACGATATCCTATTATCGAACCGCTGGAAACGCAAAAGGAAGAAACCTGGATATTCGTCGAACTCTGCCGGGCGGCGAGGCTTCCATTTTTCGGTTCGAAATTTCTTTCCTTCCTTATCAAAACGGAGCGGCTCTTGTCGAAACTCCCGCTAATTGGAAAATCTATCGAAATGAAATCGGAAAAGCTATTTAAGTGGGTCCTCTTCGCCTCCCGGATTATCAGCCTCCGGAAGCTGAAAAAGAAACCCGACGGTATTCTCCTTCCCGAACCCGAGGAAAACACTTTTCTCGGGAAACGGGTGCTGACGGCCGACGGACTGGTGGACATAGCTCCCCGGGACATCGTGGAACAGGCCGGCCGCCTCGAGGAAGCATACACTCGGGAAGTAGAAAACAAACACCGGTTTAAGATGGTCAACAAACGGGAAACGGTTACCCATAACAGTTATTTTCAAAACACGGCAAGCTGCATTGCCGGCAAGCGGAACACAAATTTCCTCTACATTCATCCCGCCGATGCCCTGGAATTAGGGCTGCGGGAGACGGACACCGCCCGTGTCTTCAATGAGAAGGGGGAAATTGTTCTTCCCGTTAGAATAACCGAAGAAATGACCCCGAAAAGCGTTGCCGTTCCCTGGGGCTGGGGACACCGGGACGCGGAGGGCCTGACGACGGCACGTGCCGCGGGGGGAGCGAACGTCAACGTCCTGACCCCATCCGGCCCCGGCGCCGCGGACCCCATTTCCGGAATGGCCCGCCTTACCGGAATCGTCGTAGACATCGAAAAGGCTTAAATTTCAATTTTTTGCGGCTTGCAGAGGTTCTTTTTTACAGCCGCCGCCCGTCCGCATTTTTCACAAATATACGCGGCCTCCCGGATGAGTTCCGCGTACTCCGCGAATTTCTTCTTCGGATATTTCTTGTCGGCTAATTTACACAGTTTTTCTTTTTCGATATTTGCCAAGCCCGTTCTCCTGCTGTAAATATACGCACATATTTGACAAATTACCAATGAAACCGGATAATAGGAGGTATGATACTCGACCTTTTTCACAAACGAAGAAGCAGACGTTCTTTTCTGAATAAACCGGTGGAACAGGAGAAAGTGGAAGCCCTCACGCGGGCACTGCTCCTCTCCCCCACTTCGCGAGACCGTTTTCCCTGGGAATTTATCATTGTTGATGATCCGGAAAAGATAGAAAAACTGTCGGAAGCAAAAGAACATGGTTCCTCTTTTCTGCGCGGCGCCCCCCTCGCGGTGGTGGTGGCCGCCGATCCCGAGAAGAGCGATGTCTGGGTGGAAGACTGCTCCATAGCCGCGGCCTTTCTGCAGCTTGCGGCGGAGGACCTAGGTCTCGGTTCCTGCTGGATCCAGATACGTAACCGGCAGCATCCCTCCGGAATAAGCGCCGAAACGTATGTAAAGAACATCTGCGCCGTACCGGACGGGTACAGGGTGGACTCTATTATTGCCGCGGGGTATCCCGCTGATGAAAAGCCTGCCCGGGAAAAAGGGGACCTGCCGCGGGGCAAAATCCATACGAACACATTCGGAAACACCGGATAAATTAGGAGAAAAAAGAAAAGTCAATGGACGATGAGAGTATAAACGATAACCGGACATCCAAGGCAGCTTCTCTTGATGAAGCCGCGCAGATAGAACAGAGCCTTTACGAACTGGCGGACAGCATTAACGATCCGGGGCTTGCGGAGACTATAGCCCAGATTATCGATGCGTTTGAAAACAAGAAAACCGCGCTCGCCGACCTTGCGTACCGTGACGATACAACCGGCCTGTTCAACAATGTCTACTTTACCGGCAGACTGCTGGAGGAGGTGTCCCGGGGACTCCGCTACAATAGAGATCTCTCCATTCTCGTTATTGAACTCGGGGAAGCTTTTTCGGAAAACTTCTCCCGGGCCGCCGCCGTGCTTTCCGAAACACTTAGGCGGAGCGATACCTGTGCCCGCATCGAGGGAAGGGTGTTTGCCGCCCTCCTTCCCGAAACAACCTCTTCCCAGGCGGAGCGGGTAGCTGAAAAGCTGCTGCACGGAATCCGGCCTTTCAGCGAACAAAGTACCGCGGAGGCATGGGTGGGTATCGCCGACCTTACTGCGGACCGGAATAACGCACTAAAACTGGAATCGGCCGCATATACTGCAAAAGAAGCGGGAAAAAAACGGAATGCTCCCGTTTGGACCGCGGCAGACAACTAGCGCGGGGCAGCCGCTGACATTGCCGAGAACGGACAAATTGTATGAGAACCGCCTTCGGATAAGAAAGAGACTGTATACTAGGTCCCGAACACCTCGTGCAGGAAGTCTACAACCTTTTTAATCTGGCCGTCTTCGAGATGATAATAAACCCGTTTACCTTCCCGCCGCCTGCTGACATAACCTGCTACGGTAAGCATTTTCAGCTGCTGAGAAACATTCGAGGGTTTTCCTTTCACTTCCTTTACGATATCGTTTACACAATGGTCACCTTCCGAGAGTAAACAAAGTGTTTTAAACCGGATCTCGTTGGAAAGAAGGGAAAACATATCCAAAAGGGCGTTGCATTTCTTTTCTTTGCTTTTCTTTGACATGTTAATATATTATGAAATACCTCTCTAAAATTGTCAAGTTAATTCTTAATTTTTTTCCAAGTTCTTCAACAGATTGCCGCATTTTTCCAGGGCCGTATCGAAGTCAAAGGCATCTAAGGCGTCCAGCACGGACAGGATTTCATCTTCGTAAGGGGTTTCCCGCAGGACCGTTGCAATGTCCCCGGCCCTGTCTTCAGCATCCAGGTCGTTGTTTCCCAGCAGTTTCTCCAGTTCGCCGAGCTTTTTGACAACATCGGCGGTTTCAGCGGCAGACAGCGTTTTTGTACCCTCCGATTTCTCCCGTTCCCGGTTTTCATACCGGGGCAGCCGCTCCGATAGGTTCCGGAGGACAACATCCAGGGACTCTTCGGCGGCATTTAGAAGAATATCGTCATTGGTCATTTCCCCGGCCTCTATCGCCTCATCCAGCCGCTTTGCCTGCTCAAATACCTGCACCGCCCCGATATTGCCGGCAACGCCCTTCAGCGTATGGGCAAGGCGTTTCGCGGTTTCGTAATCCCCCTTCTCCAGGGAGTCCCGGACCCCTTCAACCGCGCCCTTGTAGTTCCGTACAAAATCGGATAGGAGGTCCCGGTAGAGCTTTTTATTGCCCCCTAAGCGCTGCAGGGCGTTATCGATTTCGAGCCCGTCAATTCCCCCGTCGAGAAATGAAAACTCCGTCTCCCCCGGCTTTTCCTCGTCCCCTGTTTTCAACAGGTCTGCAAGTCGTTCCTGTATTTCCGGATGCTCCCCCGGCACAATCCAGTTCTTTAGGGTCGAAAAAAACTGGTCTAAGTCGATGGGTTTTGCAACATAATCGTTCATTCCGGCGGCAATACACTTTTCCTTGTCCCCTTTCATTGCATTGGCGGTCATCGCGATTATCGGCAGATCTTTATATTGTTCTTCCTTTCTGATGAGCCTGGTGGCCTCAAACCCGTCCATCCCGGGCATCTGAACGTCCATCAGCACACCGTCATAATTTCGGCTCCGGATTGCTTCAATTCCCTCTCTGCCGTCCTTTGCTATATCGACGACAATACCGGCTTCCGAAAGAATTTCCACCGCCACCTGCTGATTGATGGGATTGTCCTCGACCAGCAGCAGATAGGCACCGCGGACCTTTTCCTTGTGGATCGACTGATATGTAATGACCCGGCTGTCGGCGAGGGCTTCGACGGAACCGTCCTCCGCGAAAAGGCTGATAATCGTATCGAACAGGGCCGACTGCTTGATCGGTTTTAATAAAAACGCGTCAACCAGGTCCTCTTTCAAATCTTCCGCGTCCCGGCTGGTCCCGAAGGCGGTCATTAAAATAATTTTAAGATCCTGGCATTTCCCGCCGGCATGAATTTTCTCAATCATTTCTATACCGTCAAGGACCGGCATCCTCCAGTCGATAAGGGCGATGTCGTAGGGAACTTCCCCTTCCGCGGCCTCGGAAAGTTTTTCGATCCCCTCAATCCCGTTGACGGCGGAATCCACGGAAAAAGAAAAGGTTTCAAGCATTTCACCAAGCATCAGCCGGGACGCCTTGTTGTCGTCCACAACCAGTACTTTCAGCTGTTCGATTTCTTTCGGAAGGACCCGGTTCCGTTCCTTTGCTTCGGGCTGCCGTTCTAAGTGCATGGTACAGTAGAATTTCGCCCCCCGCCCGGGTTCCGATTCCGCCCAGATTTCACCCCCCATCATTTCCACCAAGCTCTTGCAGATGGTAAGCCCCAGGCCGGACCCCCCGAACCTGCGGGTGGTGGAACCGTCGGCCTGGGTAAAGGATTGAAACAAATGGTTAATTTTTTCCGATTCAATGCCGATGCCGGTGTCCTCCACCGTTACGAGGAGGGACACGCTGCGGCTGGTAATGTTTTCAGCCGTGACCCACAGAACAATCTGCCCTTTTTCGGTGAACTTAACGGAATTTGAAATGAGGTTGGTAAAAATCTGGTTAATCCGCAGCGGGTCGCCGATAAGGGCCCGGGGAACATCGCTCTCGGCGGCGACAACCAGCTCGATCTCCTTTTCCGCCGATCGTGTCCGGAACAGATCGCCCACCTGTTCCAAAATATCGGTAAGGACAAATTCGGTATTTTCTATCTCCAGTTTTCCCGCTTCAATTTTCGAAAAATCGAGAATATCGTTGATAAGCCCCAACAGCGACTTTGATGAGTTTTCTATCACCGACAAATATTCCTTTACCTTGAGAGGGACCTCATAATTGAGGGAGAGGTTTGTCATACCGATGATCGCGTTCATGGGAGTACGGATTTCATGGCTCATATTTGCCAGAAAATCACTCTTCGCCCGGGTTGCCGCCTCCGCTTCCTCTTTCGCTTTCATTAAATCCTGCTCGTAGGAGTTTCTTGCAATCGCCTCACCTAAGGTCCCGGCAAAGGCGGAGAAAACATACTTCTCCCCTTCCGTCCATTCCCGCTCCGATCCGCAGTCGTCGAATCCCGTAAATCCCCAGAACGTGTCGCGGACAATAATAGGCACTACGAGAACCGACTGTATTCCATGCCGTTTCAGCACTTCCCGTTCCGATTCGGGAAATGATTGAACGCTCCCCTCCACGTGTTTTCCCGCCGACAACAGCCGATGCCATCGTGCAAAGGTATCGGTATAGGGAACCTGCCGATGCTCCGCGCTGCCGAACTTGGAGCTGACTGTTCCGGCGGTCCACTCATATTTAATGCTGAACTGCAGAGCGCCTTCGGAGGTATAGCTGTTTTCATACACATATACGCGGTCGACTTCCGCCTGTTCGCCGATATTCCGCAAGGCAGAGTTAACGGCCTTGTGAAAATCGGTCCTGCTGATCAGTTTTTCTATTGCCCGGGTCGCGCCGTTTAAAATTTTATCCCGGCGGATAAGTTCCTCTTCCGCCTTTTTCCGTTCGGTAATATCCTTCATGGTGCCCATAATGGCTTTCCGGCCAAGATAATTGAGCAGTTTCGTGGAAACCGTAAAGACTTTTTCTTCACCGTCTTTCGGCGCCGCCCGGACCTCATATTCCCAATGTTCATTTACCCCCAGCTTCCGCTGTTCGAACCTCGTTATAATTTCTTTGTAGCTTTCGGCCGAAATAAGGTCTTTAAAAGGTTTCCCCGTCATCTCTCCCCGGGTATATCCGTACATCCTGGCAAGGGAATCGTTTACGAACTGAATTTTTTCATCCACAATAATGAAAACCCCCTCCTGCAGGTTTTCAATGAGGGTGCGATATCGTTCCTCCGAATCTTCCAGGGATCGTTCCGCAACAACCAGGAGGGCCTTGGACAGACTGGAAATGAGATACGCTACAATCGAGCTGAAGAGGAGAAAAATCAGCTGAAAAAACGGGAACACGCCGGCGTCAAAAATATTGCCGTTATTCAGCTTGACCGCCATTACGATGTAGTTGACAATTACGATAATAAAAGAAGCCGAAATAAATACCTTCAGCTGATACTTCCGGATGGCAAACAAACTGATAACCAAAAGCTCGAAGAGAAGGACCAGGGTCGTTTCGGAAATGTTCGCGTGAATAATAAACGGAATGAAATCGCGGATTTCCTCGATCGGCCAGTCTGAAAAAATAACGCCGAAAACACTGCCGAAAAAGGTTGTAACCAGTGTCAGCATTAGTGAATTAACGGCGGCCTCGGGACGGCCCTTCCGGACAAATATCAGCGCCAGCAGGATCGAGACGGGAACAATTAAATCGCCGCCGAAAACAATTAATGTATGTCCCGAGCGGAAAAACCCAAACAGTACCAGGGGAATATAAATGCCGAAGACCACCATTCCAAAGACAACAAGGAACTGCATCTTTTTTCGGACTTCCAGGGAGGCATCGTGGTAGGACTCTAAAAACCATTCGCGAATGAAATGACGTTTCATTGTTTTCCTTATTGCATAAATGTATTACCTGGCGGATTGTTTATCAAGTAAAAAATTGACTTCAGCCCCGTCCTGTATTAGAGTGTATGCAAAGAAAGCTGGAGGAAAAACAGATGAGCCTACATATCGCGGCACAGCCCGGCGCCGTGGCCGACACCATCCTGCTGCCCGGGGATCCCCTGCGGGCACGGTTTATCGCGGAGAATTACCTGGAAAATCCGGTATGCTACAACGAAATACGGGGAATTTTAGGTTTTACGGGGTCCTACAGGGGGAAACGGATTTCCGTTCAGGGAACGGGGATGGGAATACCTTCGATTTCAATTTATGTAAACGAACTTATCCGGGACTACGGGGTAAAAAAATTGATGCGGGTCGGTTCATGCGGAT
>CAZSGZ010000189.1:0-464 GCA_964606455.1 uncultured Spirochaetales bacterium | reverse complement strand
GGCAGCCCTGCGCGATCTCATACTTGCCGTTACCGCATCGACCGATTCTTCCATGAATAAAAACAGGTTCGGCGGCCGCGATTTCTGCCCGCCCGCCGATTACACCCTTCTCCGGACCGCCGCCGATATCGCGGAAGAGAAGAAAATGAGCTGTCATGTCGGCAGCGTGTTTACCACCGATATGTTCTATCACGATAATCCGGATTACTGGAAAGACTGGGCCGCCTACGGTGTTTTAGCCATCGAGATGGAAACAACGGCACTGTATACTTTAGCCGCGAAATACGGTGTCCGGGCCCTTACCATTCTCACTGTCAGCGACAACATCCTGACGGGAGACAAGGTCTCCGCGGCGGACCGGGAAAAAACCTTTACCGATATGATGGAAGTAGCCCTGGAAACCGCCCTGCGGGTCTGAACCGGCAAGCAGGGGGCGGGAACGGTCCGGATTACGGGAAATGTTC
>CAZSGZ010000188.1:0-7378 GCA_964606455.1 uncultured Spirochaetales bacterium | reverse complement strand
CGGAACGGCTTCTGGAAAAGGCGGAAAAATACTGTCTTATATCCAATTCAATGAAAACGGAAGTGAGCCTGGAGTCCTCGATCGAGGTCAGATAAGGGAATACTTTTTTACCGGAGGGAGGTTCCCCGTGTTCCGCAAGGTCTCGACCGGCGGAGCGGGGGCCTTTCTTTTATTATACCGTGTATTGCAAAACTTTTCCTTGACAATATAAAAATGTTCGGTATAATAGAATTAACAACAGTTATTTGTAACTATTGTTAAAAATATACAAACGGAAAATTAACAACAGGAGCAGGACAATGTACATGACGGATATAAATGATGACATCATGTGTAAGACAGGATCGGGAAATAAAATTTACTGGATGTTGACGGCCGAGCAGGGAGCGCAAAATTTTGAGCTGCGGTATATCGAAATCCCCGCCGGCGGGAAAAGCAGTTATGGAAAACACCCCCACGAACACGAAGTTTTTGTGGTAAAGGGGAACGGAAAAATTAAAGGGCTGTATCCCGAAAGAGAACTCCTCCCCGGGACCGCTGTTTTTGTTCCCGGAAATGAAGAGCACCAATGGATAAACGGCAGCGAGACGGAACCCTTCGGGTTTATTTGTGTCGTACCGAAGGGAGCGGAAGCTGAATCAAAGCCCCCGTGCGGGAACTAACAAAGGTGCAGAGAATGGAGACGACGATAACGAAGAAAACTGATACTGATATAGCGGATGGGGAAGTCCTGCTGCGGCTATCGAAGGTAAGTAAGTCGTTTCCCGGCGTGCAGGCGCTGAAGGGTGTTGATTTTGAACTCAGGAAAGGGGAGGTCCATGCCTTAGTCGGGGAAAACGGTGCCGGGAAATCGACATTGATGAAAATCCTCATGGGCGTGTACACCAAGGATTCCGGGGAAATGGTTTTAGCTGGAGATCGGATCGAGATCGATACTCCCGAAGAGGCGCATGAACGCGGTATCGGAATGATTTTTCAGGAACTCAGCCTCGTTCCGCAGCTCGATGTCGCGCAAAATATCTATCTCGGAAATGAATCAAAACGGAACTTCGGTTTTCTAAACGACAGAGAGATGTACCGCCGGGCCAAGGGGCTGATGGAAAAATACAAGGTACGTGAATATTTCAGCACGAAGGACCGTATTTCGAAGCTCTCCAGAGGCTATTGTCAAATCGTGGAAGTTTTAAAGGCCCTCTCCCGGGACACGCGAATCCTCATCATGGATGAACCCACCGCTTCGCTTACGAAGGATGAGGAAGAGACCCTCTATCAGATCATCCAGAATTTGAAATCTCAGGGCGTTTCCATTATTTATATTTCCCACCGCTTAGAGGAAATATTTAAGAATTGTGACAGGGTAACGGTGTTTCGGGACGGAAGCAAGGTGAAAACAATCGGGGTCGATGAAGTCAATATGGACCAGCTGATAGAGCTGATGACGGGAAGACAGCTGCAGATTGAAGATCAGCACCATGTCGTAAAGGCCTGCGATCCGGAAAACGCTCTTCTGCGGGTGGAAAATATGTGCTGGAAACAACGGCTGAAAAATGTCAGTTTTCACGTCAACTACGGGGAAGTTGTCGGTATTACCGGATTGATGGGCTCGGGGAAGAGTGAAATAGCCCGGGCGCTGTTCGGCATCGATCCCTGCGATTCCGGAGAGATATACATTGACGGCAACCGTGTTTCCATCAACAATCCCTGGGAGGCGGTTGACTTGGGCATGGCCCTGGTGCCGGAGGACAGGAGAAATCAGGGGCTGGTATTGGCCCACAGCGTGGCGGACAATATCGCCCTGCCCCAGGTGGGAGACCTGCAGGCATTTATGGGCTGGTTCAAGGAACGGCAGGCCTATAAGAAGGTTGATGAACAGGTGGAAAGTCTGGGTATAAAAACACCGAGTACAAAACAAAAAACCAAATTCTTAAGCGGCGGAAATCAGCAAAAGGTCGTCGTCGGAAAATGGCTGACGAAAGCACCGAGAATCCTCATTCTCGATGAACCGACGGTGGGCGTGGATGTAAAAACCAAAGCGGAGCTGCGGAGCATCATTCAGGAGCTGGTAAAGGAACAAAAGCGCGGAGTTATCCTTTTTTCATCGGAATTAAACGAGATTATCCAGCTCAGCGACAGGATTATCATCCTGTATCGGGGAGAAGTAATCAAGGAATATTCCAACGAGGTGCAGATCCAGGAAGACGGATTGCACCGCGCGGTCCAGGGAATAATTTCAGAATAAAACGGGGGAAAAAAATGAGTACCGCAAATACGGAAATACAGAAAAAGAAAGGGGCCCTTTGGGTAATTTGGAATTATTTACGGGACAACATTGCCGTTCTCGCGCTGATAATTGTCGTTATATTTTTCAGTATAACGGCGGGAACGAAATTTTTGTCCTTTCAGAATATCGCGAATATCGGACGGCAGGCATCGGTTATAACCATCATGGCCTGCGGGATGACCATGATCATCGTTTCGGCGAACATCGATCTGTCCGTTGCCGCGACATTGTCCCTGGCGGCAATGCTGAATGCTCTGGTTACGCAGGCAACGGGATCCACGCTCCTCGGCCTTGCGGTGGGGTTGGCTGCCGGGCTCGCCGTCGGATGTATTAACGGAATATTGGTTACAAAGGGGAAAATACCGTCGTTCTTAGTTACCCTGGGAATGATGGGGGTAGTCCGGGGGGCCGCGATGCTGGTAACGGGAACGAAGCCGGTGGTTGTGTATGTCGAAAGTTTCTGGCGGAGTTTCGGAGACGGGGAGATTTTCGGATTTCTGCCCATGCCCATATTCTGGACGGTGGTGGTGCTGATTATTACCCATATCATCATGCGCTACACGTCCTTAGGGAGGTACATCTACGCTACCGGGGGCAACCAGGAGGCGGCACGCTTTACCGGTGTAAAAACGGACAAGACGATTATTACCGCCTTCATCATAATGGGCATTCTTGCCGCTTTCTCGGGAATTATTCTTGCTTCCCGCATGCACGCGGCACGGCCCGGTACCGGGGAGGGAATGGAGCTGAATGTTATTGCCGCGGTCATTCTCGGCGGGACCAGCCTGTTCGGCGGGAAAGGGACGATTATCGGCTCTCTTGTAGGAGCACTGGTAATCGGCTCCCTCAATAACGGCTTGATTATTCTCGGTTTCAGCAGCCATGTGCAGATGCTGGTCCGGGGCCTGGTCATTATTCTGGCTGTTCTGTTCGCGCGGGACGACCATTCGTCGTAAAAAAGGTAAGGAGCAAAAAAATGAAAACCGCAGTGCAATTCGGGGCCGGAAATATCGGCCGCGGCTTTATGGGACAGCTGTTTCGGGAGGCCGGGTATAAAACATATTTCATTGAATATAACAAAGAACTCGTTACCATGCTCAATGAGGCGGGGCGGTATCCGCTCCGTCTTTTAGACGCGTACTCGAAAAAAGAAATCGATCTGACAATTGACAATATCGAGGCGGTTAGCACGGAGGAAACGGAACACGGGGCTGAAATTTTCGCAGGTGCCGACATTGCAGGTACGGCGGTTGGAGAAAGGGCCCTCGAAGCTATAGCCCCCATTGTGGCCGCGGGAATACGGAAGCGGATGTCCGGGCCCCGGGGACCTTTGGATATCTATATGTGTGAAAATATGTACCCGGCCGGAGACACCTTGAAGAACTATGTTTTTGCATTTCTTTCAGGGGAAGAACGGGAATGGGCCGAAAAAAACATCGGGTTTGTATCGACAAGTGTCGCCCGGATGGTGCCCGCTCCGGACAAGCGGTTCGAGAATGAAGGGCCGCTCTTTGTCGTTGCCGATTCCTACCACAAGCTGCCCTACGATTTACCCGCCCGCCGTGCCCCGGAACCGCCGATAGAGGGTTTGAAGGGCGTGTCCAATTTCAAGGCGGAGGTGGAGCGGAAGCTGTACACCCATAATTTAGGGCACGCGGCCATGGGATATATCGGGTATTTAAAAGGCTACACCTATGTTCACGAGCCCTTCGAGGATGATTTTTTGCGGCCAATTTTCGACGGTGCCCTGGAGGAAACCGCCGAGGCCCTGGTTAAAATGTATCCGAAGGACATCGATCCGGAAGAACACCGCGAAATACGAAAAGACGTTAATGTGCGCTTCGGTAACCCCATGCTGATGGATTCCCTGACACGGGTCGCGAGGGACCCCTTACGGAAACTGGGAAAGAGCGACAGACTAGTGGGCAGCGCGAAGTTATGTCTGGACTATGGAATATTTCCTGAATATATTGCATATATATGTGGGGCGGCTTTCTGCTACGATTATCCCGAAGACCCGAAAGCGGTGGAACTGCAGGAGATAATTAGGGCGAAGGGAATCGAAGCCGCCGTTAACGAGGTTTCCGGAATAGGTCCCGCGAGTCCCCTGGGAAAAAAGATCATTGAATCCTATAACGATTTGCGGCAAAAACGGGAAACCTGGAAGTAATATTTGTAAGGAGAAACGAACATGAAAACGAAAGCGGTACGGCTGTACGGAAAGAAGGACCTTCGCTTAGAGGAATTCGAGCTTCCTCCCATCAAAGACGACGAAATTTTAGCGCACATCATTTCCGACAGTATCTGTATGTCGTCCTATAAAGAAGCAATGCAGGGAAGCGACCACAAGCGCGTTCCCGATAATCTCGATACAAACCCCGTTATTATCGGCCATGAATTCTGCGGCGAAATTCTCGAAGTTGGAAGCAAGTGGAGCGGTAAATTCAAGGCCGGCGACAAATTCGGTATACAGCCGAACATCAAATGGCCCGGAATTATGGACGGCCTCGGCGCTCCCGGGTATTCCTATCCCTATACCGGCGGCGCGGCAACCAATATCATCATTCCAAACGAGGTAATGGAGCAGAACTGTTTGTTGGAATACGATAACGAAGCGTTTTTTTACGGTTCCGTTGCCGAACCGATGTCCTGTATCGTTGCCGGATTCAAAGCGTCGTACCACATCGAGGAAAACTACATTCACCACATGGGAATTAGAGCAGGCGGCAATATGGCCATCCTCGCCGGGGTCGGCCCGATGGGTCTCGGGGCCATCGATTACGCGCTGCATAACGACGACAAGCGCCCCGGACTGATTGTCGTTACCGATATCGACGATGCCCGCTTGAGCAGGGCCGAATCGATTTATACACCGGAAATGGCAAAGGAAGAAGGGATCGAGCTTGTGTACGTCAACACGAAGGAGGTCGGCGACCCGGAAAAATATCTGCTCTCTCTTACCGATGGCGAGGGATACGATGATGTTTTTGTTTACGCCCCGGTCCGTCCCGTTTTGGAACAGGGTGATAAAATCTTAGGCTACGACGGATGTCTCAACTTTTTCGCGGGGCCCTCCGACAGCCAGTTCGCTGCAACGCTGAATTTTTACGACGTGCATTACATGTCCCACCACCTCGCCGGAACTTCCGGGGGAAACACCGACGACATGCTCGACTCCCTCAGGCTGATGGGAAACGGCAGGGTCAACCCCGTTGCCATGATTACCCATATAGGCGGATTGAACGCGGCGGCGGAAACAACCCTGAATCTGCCCGACATTCCCGGCGGAAAAAAGCTGATTTACACGAACATCGACCTCGAACTTACCGCCTTGGACGATTTCGAGAAGAAGGGAAAAGATAATCCTTTGTTTGCGGAACTCGCGAAAATAATCGCGGGGAACAACGGACTTTGGTCCGCGGAAGCGGAAAAATATCTTTTGGCAAACGCGAAAGCAATTTAATGTATGAGTGTATATTTTGTCGGGGTCGATCTGGGTACCAGCGGAATTAAGGCCGGTATTGTCGATACGGAAGGAAACATTCTCGCGCGGGAGTACTGGGACACCGAGCTGACTTCTTCCGGGCCCGGAAGGATGGAACAGGACCCCGACGCGTTTTACCACACGACGCTGCGCATTATTAAAACGGCGAAGGAAAAGGCGGGCGTGGACGCCGCCGACATCGCCGGGCTTGCAATCGACGGACAAATGGGCGGGATTATCGGTATCGACGGACATTTCCGTTCCGTTACCGGTCTGGACATGGGGCTGGATATCCGTTCGGAAAAATACAATGCCCGTATGCATCGGGAGAAGGGCGGGGAACTTGCATCAATTACCTGCGGATCTCCCCGAAACACCCCGAAAATGATGATGTGGCAGCGGGAACATCCGGATATCTATAAAAAAATTTGTAAGTTCGTGACCTTGAGCGGATATGTTGCCGGAAAAATTGCCGGTCTGCCGGGGGAAGACGCTTTTATCGATTATACCCTTCTTTCGTTTTTTGGGAACGAGGACGCCCATCGGCTGTGCTGGTCGAAGGAGCTTACCCGTGCTTTCGAACTGGACATGGAGAAGCTTCCTCGCGTTGTCGATCCCTGGGATGTTGTCGGAACACTGACGAAAGAAGCCGCCGCGGAATCGGGGCTGCAGCCGGGGATGCCGGTAATGGCCGGTGCGGGCGACCAGCCCGCGGGCCACCTGGGCGCCGGTTTTTTACAAGCCGGACAGCTGTTAGATGTGTCGGGAAGTACGACCCTCATGTTCTGCAGCGTTGACTCCTTTGTTCCCGACACAAAAGAGCACGCCGTTATGTACATGCCTTCGGTTATAAAGGGGAAGTACACCGCTTTTACCTACATCAACGGGGGAGGGATTACCCTGAAGTGGTTCCGGGACGAGTTTGCCGCCGGACTTTCCTGGGAGGAATTGACGGAAAAGGTAAAGCAGGTCCCGCCGGGCTCGGAGGGCCTCTTGTTTGTTCCCTATTTCGGCGGGAGGCAGTGTCCCTACAGCGCGGAACTGCGTGGTTCCTGGACGGGCCTCAACTGGGGGCATACAAAGGAACACCTCTTCCGTTCTATTTTGGAGGGCCTGAGTTATGACTATGCCTTCGGCCTCGAACATATTTACCGGCTCTTTCCGGACATCGACCGGAAAGCGATAGACGGGACCGGCGGAGGGGCGGAAAACCCGGTATGGAACCGGATAAAAGCCGATGTGCTGGGAATTCCATACGCCAGGCTGGGTAATTATCAATTCGCTCTTCGGGGCTGCGCGATTATTATCGGATATTCTTTAGGGATATTTACGGACATGGAGAAAACCGCGGAAAAAATGAACGAATCCAACGAACGGACAATTTTCGAACCGGACCCGGCACGGGCCGAAGCCTACCGCCCCTATTACGAAGCTTTCAAACAGGTTTTCTCCGCATCGGCGGACGAAACCATGAAGCGCCTGTATCGGGCGGAAGATCACTAGCGTAAGCGCTCCCGTTATGCATCCCCCGCCCGCCCGCCGGGCCTGACGGGGAATAATCAGCTGAATTCTTCCATTGCTTCATAGGCTTTTTTTCCGTATACGACGGAAGG
>CAZSGZ010000187.1:6284-7379 GCA_964606455.1 uncultured Spirochaetales bacterium | reverse complement strand
GGTCGATCCGAATGACGGTCCCTCGAAGGTATATCTGGAGAGATGCGAAGTGTATATCGAGACACCACCCCCGGAAGACTGGGATGGTGTGTTTGTAATGACAACAAAATAGCATGGCGAAAAGTAACGATAAAAAAAACAACGAGCGGATAACAACCACCCTCGGTACCGGTACCAAGTTCAATGGTACCATGCGGTTTTCAAAATCTTTAAAAATTGACGGAAAATTTGAAGGAAAAATTGAAAGCGAAGGATTTTTGTACATAGAAGAGGGCGCCGATGTACGGGCCGACATCAAGGTGGGTTCTATTGTCGTCGGCGGAACTGTACGGGGTGACATATACGCGAAGGACAAGCTCGAAATGCTGTCCACCGGTCAGGTTTTCGGTAATGTACAGACTGCGAAACTGAAAATTGCCGACGGAGTTGTCTTTGAAGGTAAATGTCAGATGATAAAAGAACCGGAAAAGGTCGATGTTTTCTCCACACCTGTTCCACAGTTGAAAGAGTCAGTTCAGAATATTTAGAAATAAGAAGCGGTCCGTGTTTCAAAAAACGTGCTATCTTTTAGGGAAGGGGACGGAAGAAATCCGCCGGCTGATGCAAGGTACTGGCGTTGAAGTTGCCGAAACGCTGCCGTACGGGTATATTTTACAGGTTCACGACCCGGATGTGCTGGAGGTGTTTCCGGACAAGTTCCGTAAAGAAGGACGGCATCTGCCGGAAGAAAATATATTGTTCCTGTTACAGGAACGGAATGAAACCTGTGCCTTTGTAGAATCCTGCACGGGGGGGCTCTGCGCCGTGAAGCTAACGGCAATCCCGGGCAGTTCCGATGTTTTCTGGGGCGGATGGATTGTTTATTCGAATACCGCTAAAATCGAACTCGGTGTTTCACCGGAAATATTGAAACACCATGGTGCGGTATCGAAGGAAACGGTAATACAGCTTGCTGAAAAGGGGAGAGAGCGGTCCGGGGCTTCCTGGTGTGTAGCCGTTTCCGGAATAGCCGGTCCTTCCGGAGGTTCGGCGGAAAAACCGGCAGGCACGGTTTGGATAGGGCTCGCCGGCGGCACAACAAGTCCGAAGGGATAC
>CAZSGZ010000187.1:0-6274 GCA_964606455.1 uncultured Spirochaetales bacterium | reverse complement strand
CGGGCACGAGGGCTTCTGTACGGGAAAAGGCAGGCGCCGCCGCGTTTATTTTATTGGAACAGCGGATGGCACATGAATAATAAATAGTATTGACAGTTTTGGGATGTCCCACTATAGTAATGTATCCTGTTTGTATTTCCGGCGACATCCATTCAATTATGTATATAAAAATAAATAAATAACTGGAGTTTTTATTAATGGCAAAACGGAAGAGTACTGTTGAAACTCAGGATGACAATCTTGAATTAGGCCTCGAAGAAGCGGAAAATCAGGCGGAAGCCGGCAAGGCGGAATCTGAATCTGTACAAGAGAATACCGTTTCCGTAAAAAAGCGAAAGAAAAGCGAAAATTATAACGGTCATGTGTCGAACAGGGAACCGGAGAATAACGTGCAGGAAAACGGGGCCGAAAACGGACAGAAAAAGAAGACCAAGAAGAAAAAAATCCGGGTTGAACTGATTAAAGAACCTCAAGAGGAGGAAACAGAATCTCCCCTGGAGGAGGAACCTTCCGGAGATAACGGACGGAGGATTGAAAAAAACAACCCCGGTCCGTCGTCGAAAAGCGGCGGAAAAGAACAATTAAGCATCAATGATCTTACCAGCATGTCGCTCCCGAAACTGCGGGATTTCGCCGTGGAATTGGGAAAAAGCAGCGATGATGTTTCCGCTTTACGGAAACAGGAACTGATTTTTACCATACTTAAAACGCACACCTCGAGCGGCGGGGTAATTACCGCGTACGGTTCCCTGGAAATACTGCCCGACGGTTACGGATTTCTCCGTTCTCCGCAAAACAGTTACCTGCCCGGTTCCGACGATATTTATATGTCGCCGTCACAGATACGCCTCTTTAACCTGCGTACCGGCGATACAGTGGGCGGCCAAATTCGTCCTCCGAAGGACGGCGAGCGCTTTTTCGCGATGCTCCGGGTGGAGCAGGTCAATTATGATGAGCCGGCGGTTTCCCAGTCCCGGGTCCCCTTTGACAACCTGACACCTCTGTATCCCCATATGCGGATAAATATGGAAACCACCTCCGGAGAGCCGTCAACGCGGCTGATCAATCTGTTCTGTCCCATCGGAAAGGGTCAGCGGGGATTGATCGTCAGTCCTCCGCGGACCGGAAAGACGATATTGCTGCAGAAGATTGCAAACGCCATTACGGAAAACCATCCCGAAGTCGAGTTAATTGTTCTGCTTATCGATGAACGTCCCGAAGAAGTGACCGACATGCGCCGGAATGTCAATGGTGAGGTTATTGCTTCCACCTTTGACGAACAGGCAACCAGACATGTGCAGGTTGCCGAGATGGTAATCGAAAAGGCAAAACGCCTGGTGGAACACAAGCGGGACGTTGTTATCCTTCTCGATTCTATTACCAGGCTTGCCAGGGCGTACAACCAGACGGTGCCTACTTCGGGAAAAATCCTCTCCGGAGGTGTTGATTCCAACGCCCTTCACAAACCGAAGCGGTTTTTCGGTGCCGCTAGAAACATAGAGCACGGCGGGAGTCTGACGATTGTCGCCACCGCACTTATCGAGACGGGAAGCAGAATGGACGAGGTCATATTTGAAGAGTTCAAAGGTACCGGAAATATGGAAATTAACCTGGACAGAAAGCTGTCCGACCGGCGTATTTTCCCCGCGATTAATATCAAGAAATCTGGAACGCGGAAAGAGGAACTTCTTCTTACCGAGGAAGAGCTGAATAAGATGTGGGTACTGCGGAAGGTAATAAATCCCATGGATGATGTGGAAATTATCGAACTGCTCATTGACAGGATGCGGAAAACCAAGAATAATAAGGCGTTCCTCCAGTCGATGAACACTGCGCCACAGGATACGATTGGATAAGATAAAAAAACAAAGATCGGAGGATTTTATGAAACAAGGAATTCATCCAGAATATCATCATACAAAAATAACCTGCGCCTGCGGAAATGTATTTGAAACACGGTCGACGGTAAAAGACATTGAAGTAGAAATTTGCTCTGCCTGCCATCCGTTTTTTACGGGTAAACAGAAACTGGTGGATACTGCCGGACGGGTTGAGCGGTTTAAGAAAAAATACGGTATTAAAGAGTAACTCTTTTTCGTATCTCCCGTACATGCAGCCTCACTAACACTGCAAGTAACAGCAGCATCAATAGGTGCGGCAGGTAGTCGCCGAAACGTGTATAAAACGTCAGCGTTTCCTCTTTCTGCACCGGGATGGTGCACCTGAGGGCTGCTTCCTCGAAAAACGGCATGGAATACAGAACTCTGCCGTATGCATCGATTACGGCGGATACGCCGGCGTTTGTGCTCCGAACAAGGACCCTCCGGTTCTCAATGGCCCGGAAGTAGGCGGCGAGAAAATGCTGCGTTTGGGCAGAATCCCGCCGCGACCAGCTGTCATTTGTCAGATTTATCAGCAAGTCGGACCCGGCAAGAATGAAGCGGCGGTTAATGTAGGGAAAGGCGTCTTCGAAACAGATGGGCGCGCCAAAGGTTACGGTCTCTCCGCCGTGCAGGGGCAGGGAAAAAACCGTATACTCCTTGCCTAGGGTCCAGCCGGCGGAATAGAGTCCCACGGCATTCTCAAAAAAACGGCGTACCCCTTCAAGCTCCCAAAACGGGACGTGTTCCGCGAAGGGTACGGGGTGCTGTTTGCCGTACAGTTCAATAATTCCTTCTTCCCCGTCCAGCAGGACAACCGCATTCATATAGCCCCCGCCCCTCTCGGGATGCCGCTGGGGGCTTCCGAGAAACAGGTAGGTGCCGATGGAGTCGAGGAACTCCGTAAAGGGATCTTCAGCCGGGTGCTCCTGATAAAATGCATAGTATTCGTCGAAAGGCCGTCGAAGGGCGGTTTCGCTCCACATGACCACATCCACCGGCGGACCGGCTTCGTCCAAGGCCTTTCGCGTCAGCTCCTGCCCGATACGAAGGCTGTCAATTTCATTCCCCGAGAGCCAGCTGTCGATGTTCTGCTGCACCATGACCGCCTCGATCTCGGCTGTAACGGGGATGTCGCTGCCGAGGCGGTAGGACCCGTACCCCGTGCAGACAACAAGGAGGGATGCCACGGCGGCCCATTGGTTCCAGTTCCACTTCGACACCCGTGCCGTTATGCCTGCCGCGGTCCGCCTCCCGCCAAAAAGAATAATGACTGTTTCGGCAAGCACTGCCTGAAAGAGGACAACGAGAAAGGAAACTCCCCACACGCCGGTAATGTCCGCGATCTGTACCAGGGGGATGAGGGGGACAAAGGGGTAGGCCATCAAACCCCAGGGAAAACCGAGGTATCCGGCGGTTTTGAAGTATTCGAATACCGTCCATGCCGCGGCCAGGATGAACGGCCGGAACACCGGTGATGCCGCTGTAAACCTTTTTAGAAACGGGAAAAAGAGCAAAAAATACAACGCGTATCCAAGACTAGTCCCTGTTATTGTCCACACGGAAAAATCCTGGAAGAAAGCAAGCCAGTAGTAGGAAAGTACCGTAGTCAGAACTCCGAAAATCAGCCCCATATAGCCTGCAAGTCCCCTGTCGGGTGCAAGCATCAGCCCGATAAAGAGGGGAGTAAGACAGAAGAGAGACAGAAACCAGTTTCCGTAGATAAAAAGTTCATTCGGTATTGCCAGAAATACCGTAAAGGAGGAAACAATGGTTAACGCGATAATCCGCAGCGAGAGATATTTCATCGGAAACTCCGTGTAAAAAAGTGTAAAAAAGACACCGCATTTTGCCCCTTTTGTTGCAAATTACGGATTTTTAATCTATTATAATTTTCAGGAAAAAGCAAATGAGTGACATTGTTTCCCTTCATCGCAAAGAATACGGCTCGAGACCGGAAGTTATTTTTTCCGCCCCCGGAGTTATCAGTCTCTTAGGAGAATTGAACGACCTCAACGAGGGGGTAATGCTGCAGTTCGCCTTAGGACGGCGTGTACAGGTTGCCGTATCGAAGCGGAAGGATAGTTCTCTTCGATTTTATGCCGCCGACTTTAACGAACGGAAACGGACAACCGTTGCCAATTTAAAGTATAAGCGGGAAGACCGGTGGGCCAACTATCCGAAAGGGGTCCTCGCGGAAATTGCGGAGGAGGGGCATAAATTTAAAGGCCTTAATTTTACGATTTACGGCGAAATTCCCCAGGAAATAGGTCTAGGTTCATCTTCGGCGCTATGTACCGCTACGGCATACGCTTTGCGGGAATTGTATAAATATCCATTTGGAGACAAGGAATGTGTCGAACTTGCAATGCGGGCGGAAACGGCATTCATCGGGAAGGCCGGATCGATATCGGTATTTATCACTTCCGCTCTCGCGAAAGGGAAAAATGCCCTGCATGTGGACCTCCGGGACGTAGGCTATGAATATGTTCCCTTCAGGCACAAGGGAGTGCTGCTGCTCTTAACAATTTCCAATGTACCGAAGGTCTCTTCGGAAGCGGAAATGCAGTATAGAAAGGACGAATGCGGGAAGTGTGTGGCCTATTTAAACAAAACCAGCGAGGGAAGGGTGCTGCGGGACTATACCGTGGAGGATTTAAAACACAGTATGGGAATTGTACCGGAAAACACCCGCCGCCTGTGTATGCATATCGTTGAAGAGAACAGACGGGTGCAGGAAGCGAAAGAGGCGCTTTTAAATAACGATATCGGGACTTTCGGCAAAGTGCTTAATAAATCTCACGAAAGCCTGCGGGACAATTATGAAATATCGTGTCCCGAAATCGACTGGCTGGTTAAACGGGCTTGGGAGATGGAAGAAGTAATCGGTTCCAGGCTCATCGGTTCCGGATTCGGCGGCTCCACCATTACGCTGCTCCGGGAAGAGGGGCTGAAAGGGTACAATGAGCGTCTCGAGGAATATGAGCGGATATTCGGTTTCCCCGCGGACACTATCATCTGTGAACCCTCCGACGGGGTACGGGCCGTGGAAGTAAGTGGATAGGTGCCCGGTATGGTCATTTTAGTTACCAATGATGACGGGATTGAGAGTCCGGGGCTGCAAATTCTTGCCCGGGAGCTGTCTCGGGAACATGAGGTTTGGACGGTTGCTCCAAAGCATGAACGGAGCGGTACTTCCCATGGTATAACAATGAAGGCGCCGGTGTGTATGCATCAGGTTGATACCCGTGTCTTCTCTATCGACGGGACCCCTGCCGATTGTGTTGTTTACTCCCTTTTAGGCGCCATCCCGGCCCGGCCGGATGTGATTATTTCAGGCATCAATTTAGGTCCGAATGTGGGTACCGACATTCTCTATTCGGGCACGGCCGCTGCCGCGCGGGAGGCGGCGCTGAATAAAGTCCCGGGAATTGCTCTCTCCATCGATGCCAAGCAGGCCCCCTTTCACTTTCACATCCTAACGGAGTTTTTATCGGAAAATCTGCACCTGCTGTTGGAAATGTGGCATCCGGACCATTTTATCAATATCAATGCCCCGAACATCGATACCGCCGGCTTGGATGTGGCAATTACCCATCCGTCACGGCGGGTGTATAAAGACCGGATCGAAGGGTTCCGGGCACCTAACGGAGACACCTATATGTTTTTTGCAGGGGAAATTCCCCAGGCCGAGGCGGAGCAGGGATCGGATTGGGAAGCGATCTCGGAGGGGAAATTATCAATTAGTCCGGTGTTTCTTCATCCCATCAATCATGAACATGAATCTTTATATGATCCTTCCAGGTTTCGGCGGAGTATGTAATGGACGAAGCACTTTCCCAGGGGATCGAGCTGTACGGCAGCGGTAAATACCAGCTTGCCGTGGAAAAACTCCTGAATTCGGGGGAAGACCCGGCAAAAAACCCTGCTGTTTCCTATTATTTGGGTCTATCATATACGAAACTGGAGAAATACGACGACGCCCTTTTATATCTGGAGCAGGTTGTTACCAGTTCCGACAATATCCTTCATATTTACCAGTGCAGGATGATCTTAGGCTTTATCTACACCATCACCGAGCGGTATGAGCTGGCAAAATTCGAGTTCAACGAGCTGATAAAGGGCGGTTATGAGTCTCCCCAGTCCTACGCCGCCCTCGGTTACATCGCCTTTGTGCAAAAGAAACCCCGAAGGAGTGTGGAATTCTTTGAAAAGGCCCTCGATTTGGATCCGGAAAATGTAAATGCCCAGAATTCCCTGGGCTATACCCTTGCCGATTTGGAACTGGAGCTTTCCCGGGCGGAAACGCTCTGCAAGCGGGCGGTAAAATCCCAGCCGAAAAATCCCGCGTATTTCGATTCCCTCGGATGGGTAATGTTCCGGCAGGGAAAGTA
>CAZSGZ010000186.1:0-7386 GCA_964606455.1 uncultured Spirochaetales bacterium | reverse complement strand
CCGGGCTGGCGAACCGGTGAAGCTGTGGCATGCGAGTATGGATGGACGGTTTGTTCACATGCAGCGCGCGATCAAACTTTTGGAGAACAGCGGGCGGCTGATCCTGTCGCAAGGCGTAGGGTCGGGCAAATCGCGGATGCTTTTAGCGGGCTTCTCGCACCTGCATAGCCAAGGCAAGGTCAAGAAGGGCATCTTTGCCGTTCCCTCTGCGGTCCAGGGTCAGTTCGGCGGGGAAGCGCTGCGCTATCTTCAGCCTGGCCAGTACAAATGGCATGCCGAGCCCGGCGCCAGTCACGAGGACCGTGTGGCGGCCTACAAAGACCCGGACAACCATTTCGTCGTCGCCACCCATCAAAGCCTCCGCGACGACCTGATGAAGCTGGGCGCCAAGCAGGCTGGGACCACCACTGGCGAGCTGGCCGAAAAGGTCAAGGCCATGTCGACCACCGAGCGCAAGACATGGATGAAGGGTCTGCTCGATACCGAGGGGATCAATGCGGATTACTTCGCAGCGGACGAAGCGCACGGGCTCCTCAGTCGGGCCGGGAAAGAGGATTCCCTGATGGCGAATGTGCTCGATGCAGTCGCGCACAACGCAAGTCATTATGTCAGCAGTTCAGCTGATCCACTGAAGAATGATTCGTCAGAGATCTTCAGTGCCATGCAAAAACTAGACCCCGAACGCTACAACGACCCCGACGCCTTCAAGCGGCGCTATGGCGTCGACACCCCGGCGGCGGCCGATGCCCTCAAGCGCGAGATGGCCCGCTACCACTTCCCCGGCAAGCTCGACCCCGGCGTGCAGGCCAACCGATCGATCAACACGGTCAAGCTCAGCGAGGCCCAGCAGGGCGACATGACCAAGGTCGAGAAGGCGGCCGCAGCGGCACGGCTGGCCCGGATGCGCGGCACGGTCGACGTCGAGGCCCTGCGCACGCTGAGCCCGTCGAGCTTCGCCAAGGCACCGGCTGACAAGCATCAAGAGATCGCCGAGAAGCTGACCAAGAACCTCGGCATCATCAAGGACTCGGCGGTGCGGCGCGTCATCGACGAGCACCCGCAGTCGGCCAAGCTGGACGAGGTCGCCAAGCTCGCCAGCGCCAAGAAGGGCCAGCCGGGCGTGGTCTTCGCGCACAGCCTGGCGGCGGTCAAGGCCATCCATGCCAAGCTCGAGGCCGAAGGTCACCGCGTGGTCTCGATCACCGGCGGCGACAGCTCCCGCGACAAGGACGCCAAGCGGCGCGCGTTCCATCCGGAGCAGGGCGAGGCGACGGCGGACATCCTGGTTGCATCCGATGCCGCGGCGACCGGGCTCAACCTGCAGCGTGGTCAGTGGCTGGCGCAGTACGACACCCCTATGACGGCGATGGGGCACCATCAACGCAACGGCCGCATCCACCGCATGGGCCAGAAGCAGGACGTCGACCTGATCGATCTGGTTGGCGATCACCCCTCCGAGCGTCGCGCTCGCGAACGCCTGCACAAGAAAGACGAGCTACGCGAGATCCTGACCAGCCCGACCGACACCATGGACGACACCGGGTTGGCGGCCTATTTCCACCGCGAGAAGGTCAACGAGGATCAGGCGAGTTTGTTTTGATAATTGCGCAGAGTGCGACATTGCTGCTAAACTAAAAGCAACACCGTAAAAAACGCCAACTCGCTGTTGCGCTGAGGGTTGTTGAGAGGTATTGTGATCCTGCGCTGGCAAAATCCAGCGCCGGGTCTGACAGCCTGAAACTCAGAGCGCCAAGGCGCTCACCGGAAGCGCTTTTTTTGTGCCTGCCTGTTTTATGGTGGGTGTCATGGGGGCACTTTCGGGTGCGCGGTTTCCTCTGAGCCGTCCTGTCAGCCCTGTGACATCCGCCACCCTCTCTCGACTGACAGCGATCGGTGGCGGTTTCTCAACCTCAGAGGACCACACTATGTCCGACCATACCGCTGTTGCGTCTGCAGCCAGCCAGACCGTAACCCTTCCTTCCTACACCCAGCTTGAGCAGGCGGCCGACTCGGCAACGATCGCTTACGCTGCTTTCCACGATCTCGATACGTTGTTCCAGGCCATTCTGGCACTCAGTGAACCGGACTCGCTGGTTCATAAGCTGGCGGTTGCCGGCCGGCACATTGCCGAGGATCACGCCAACATCTGCGACTGTGATCGTGGCGAGCTTGAGGCGGCTCGGGAGGTGGTGGCATGAAGGCGCAGTATGAGGTTGTCGCTGTGAACGGAACCGAAATCACGGTGGATGTCTCCCTGCTCGCGAAGACGGATGAGATGTTCTTCAACGCGACAGAGATGGCCAAGCCTTTCAAGAAGCGGCCAAACGACTGGCTTGCTCTGGTGGAAGCTCAGGAATACATCGATGCTCTCGTTACCCTGTCAGGGGGTAGCGAGGAAAATTCAATTACCAGGAATCCTGGTAATTACTTTGGCCTGGTCATAGCTCGAAGAGGGTCAAAATATGGTGGGACGTGGTTCCACAACGATCTTGGGATCGCGTTTGCTCGCTGGCTCAGTCCGGTTTTTGCGGTCAATCTGGACAGGTGGGCAAAAGATCGGCTGACTCAAGAGCGAGCATGGCGACAAAAGCGCATCGAAGCCAAGACCGGCTTTCTCCCGATGACCAACGCTGTCTTGCACGCGCACGACCCGGTCAAGCACTACCACTTCTCTAACGAGGCGGACATGATCAACCGGATCGTGCTTGGTATGCCTGCTAAGGAGTTTCGGGATCAGCACGGTGTTGAGTCTGTTCGTGACGCATTGGACGCGGCGCAGCTGTCAGAGCTGAACCGGCTGCAGATCATCAACACAGGACTGATTGAGATCGGCATGGACTATCAGGAGCGCAAGGAGAAGCTGATCGCTTGCCATCAGCGCGGACTGGTCCAACTTGGCCTAGCGGCTTAGCAGCAACCCAGCGCCCGTTTCGGCGGGCGCGTCGTGACCCTACACTCACACCATGAAACCCGAACACTACCAAGCCGTCCGCAAGAGCCTCGCCGGCATCGACGCCATGCAGAAGGAGGTCGACGCCAAGGACGCGCAGATCAAGGCTGCGGCCGAGAAGCGCTTGGCCGAGATTCAGCCTGAGATCGACTCAGCCTCCATCCTCACCGGGCCGCGCTACCTCAAGCTCATCAAAGAGCGCGCAGCACTGCATCGCATCCTGGCATGAAATGCGGCAGCTGCGGCGCCACCCTGACCCATTCCCGCGAAGGCCCGGACAGGACGGCTGAGGTCGTCGTCCGCACCCGCGGGCTGGTCGTCAAGGGCGGCGGTCTCGCGCTGATCTGCCCGAAATGCAAGGGCGATGTCCATCCCACCAAAGCCGAACGCGATCAGTTGATCTTGTTTCTCAAGGCGTCGTGACACTAGCCTGAGCGCTGACGTTCTGGGTTGAGCGTGCTGTGCTGTCTGTTCCACCTTGAGGGCTGAGGCTTCGGTCTCGCTAAGCCGCCTTACCCGTGCAGCCTGTACGGGCGGCGGCTTTTTTTTGGACGAGTGAATGCGCGATTGTCCTGATAATATCTGTGTCACCGGGCTCTTCAAGGCGATTCCGCATGAAGAGGCGGGCGAGCGCGTGCTCTATTTTGAGGCCAGCAACGAGAGTATCGACTACCAAGGCGAGCGCATTCTGACCGAGGCGCTAGCGAAGTCGAAGGATTACTTTCTGCGCTTCGGCAATATCGATATGGACCATCTGACCCTGCTTGGCCCCAAGCAAGGCATTGGCGACTACCACCTCTATGAGATCGGTTATCCGGTCGACGTGCAGATTCGATCGCCGTCGACCTTTGTCAAGGCGATCATCTATCAGGGCGAAGGCGAGACCGCCAAGCGCGCCAACGAGGTCTGGGACTCGCTGACCAAGCAGTCACCGCCGGCACGCTGGTACCCATCGGTTGGCGGCAGCATCCAACAGCGCGACGCTGAGCTTGATCCTGAGACGGGCGAGACGGTCAAGGTCGTCAGCTCCGTCAGGTGGAGCAACATCGGGATCTCGAAATTTCCGGTCAACCTCAAGGTCGCCGGCGCAGCCGTCATGCCCTTCGGAGCCTTCGCCAAGGGCTGGAGCGGCGACAGCTTCGATCTACGCAAGGCCCTGACCGCCAGCGCAGCCACCGACGCGACCGCACTCACCGGCGGCGGCGCCCTCGGTCAGCAATCGCTGGACCGCAAGATTTACACCTATTGGGACTTCCGAGACCACACCGCGAGTGCGCTCAAGCGGCGCAAGGTCCGCGGCGGCTCGAAGGCCATCCATGCCTATGCCGTTGCGCAGGGCATTCCTGAGGATGAGGCGGCCGAATGGACGGAGCGCTTCATCGATGACTTGAAAAGCAACCTGAAGAGGCTAAAGGCATGAGCGATTTTCAAGCGCTACTGCAAGAGATGGCGGAGGACGAGCAGCGGCTGCAGAAGGCCCTCGAGAACGAGGACGGCGAGCTGCAAGACCTGGCCGATGACGAAGAGGACGAGCTGGACGAGGATGACGACGACGAGCCGATGGGCAAGTCGTTGAACGTCACGCTCGAGAACGGCGAGACCGTGCACGCGATCGACGGTACCGCGCTGGTCAAGTCGCTGATGACCAAGCAGGAGCAGGCATCCGAGAACATCGGCGTGTTGGCCGAGAAGACTGTCGGCATGCTCAAGGCGCTCTCCAGCACCATCGACAAGCAGAACGCCAAGATCGAGTCGCTGCAGAAGTCGCTGACCGATCTGGGTGCGCAAGGCCGCGGCCGCAAGTCCAAGGTCACCATCCACGACCGCCAGAGCGAGCCCACCGCGGCCAGTTCCGGCGACCCGGGCGAGGACATCATGTCCAAGGCCATGGCGGCGTTTGATGCCGGCAAGATCACCGGGATCGAGTTGAACACCATCGATGTGGGCCTGCGGTCGCGCCAAGCGCCGTCTGCTGACCTGCTGGCGAAGATTATCTAAAGGGGGAGTGTCATGACTGATATCAACACGCTGCTGCAGGGTCTCGGCATGAGCCCGGCGCAAGGCGGCATGCCGAACCTGGGCGGGTCTGGGACCGCGGCCCCGGGGCAGGTGCAGGATCTGATCAAGGCGCTGACCGCGTCTAACTACGAGACCGACGTCTCCAACCTGACCGATGGCGGCTCGCTCGGCATCCAGTCGCTCGATAAGGCGATGAAGGCCGTGGTGCAGGAGCAGGAACACTTCGTGCTGTTCCGCAAGCTCGCGACCACCAACGCGACCAACATCGTTGACGAGTACACCCGCAAGACTGGGGTTGGCGGCCATCTGGGCGGCTCCTCGATCACCCAAATGGGCACCGTGCGCGCGGCCACTGGTAACTACAACCGCGAAGTCGGCTTTGTGAAGTTCCTCGCGACGCTGCGTCAGGTCGGCTATGTCGGCAACCTGGTCAACAACATCGCGTCGATGACCGCTGAAGAAGAGATGAACGGCGCGCTGCAGCTGCTGACCGATGCTGAGTATCTGCTGTTCATGGGCAATGCCGATGCCTGCCCGACCGAGTACGACGGCATCTTCAAGCTGCTGCAGTCCGCGGTGGACAACGGCGACGTGAGTAGTGATCACATCATCGACCTGCAGGCGACCCCACTGAACAGCGTCGAGCCCTTCACGAAAATCGGCGCGGCCGTCAGCAAGTACGGCAACTGGGGTTACTCGACCGACACCCTGCTGCCGCTGGATGTGCAGGTGGACCTGAACAACAGCCTGGACCCGGCCTTCCGCTGGAGCGCACAGCCGACCAACACCCCGTTGACCACCGGCACCCATGTCGAAGGCATTCGCTTGCAGAACGGCGTGCTCAAGACATCGATGGACACCTTCATCCCTTACGATGAGTTCCCGATGTCCAAGCCGTTCCAGGTCACTTGGAGCGAGAAGGCCACTGAGAACGCAGCGCTGAAGCCGGACGGCGTGACCGTTGCGGCCGGCACGGACGATGCGGCCTCGCAGTTCACAGCGGCACGCGCGGGCAACTACTACTACGCGGTTGCCGGTATCTCTCCCGAGGGCAAGGGTCAGAGTACGCTCGAGATCAGCACGCAGACCGCTGTGGCGGCTGGCAAGAAGGCCGTGGTCAGCATCGCGGCCTCGACCGGCAACGGCGAGTCGGGCTATGCCATCTACCGCAGCCGTCAGGACGGCACCAACGCGCCGAGCGACTTCCGCCTGATGACCATCATCCCCAAGGCCAGCGGCGGCACCACGGTCTACACCGACCTGAACCGGGACATCCCCGGCACCGTGACCGTGCCTGTGCTGAACATGAAGCCCTCGAGCGATGCTATCGGCTGGCGTCAGTTCAACCCGATGACCAAGATTCCTTTGCCTTTCGGCATCGGCGGCATCATGGTGCACAGCTGGTTTCAATGCTTATTCGGTTACTTGCGCGTGACCAAGCCCGAGCACCATGGCTTGATCAAAAACATCCTCCCGGCCAACGCTCAGTGGCGCCCGTTCACGAGCTGATCTGAGCCGATCTGAGAACCCGGCGGGGCTTCGGCCTCGCCGCATGGAGGTGATTGATGCGCGTGCTATGCACCCGACCGAACGCGGCTGAGCTGATCAGCGGCGTGCGGTTTACCCGAACCGACGACGGCATGCTCTCTGAGGAGGTCTCAGACGAGCAAGCCAAGGCGTTCGCAGCCATTCCCGGCTATGCCATCCAAGCGGCCGACAAGCCAAGGCGCGGCCGGCAAGCCCAAGCTAAAGGCGATGAGCAATGAACAATGACCGTCTACTGAACCGGGCCACCCCGGGGCTGAATCGGGTCAAGCTGGGCGATGTGATGAGCGACATGATCGCCGAGCACAACGCCCTGGTGACCAAGTACAACGCCCTGCTGGCCAAGCTCGATGCCGATGCCGGCATTACCGATACCGACTATGTCGCGACCGTCGCGGCGACCTCGGTGACCCTTCTGAATGACCGATGAGTATCTTTGCCGACCCGGGCGCGGTGGCGGACGAGCTGTTGCAGTCGCGCATGCTGGCGTCGCTGCAGACCTACGCGCCCGGCGTCGACATCGATCCTGATTATCTGGCAGGGAAGCTCCTCTCTTCCGAGCGTGACCTCCGGGTGGCGCTGCATGTCTTCTTCGAGCCGACCGAGATCCTGCCGCAGTCGGCCACACAGGCCGAGATCGACGCGCTCGGCGGCGCACCCTACCACCAAGAACCTGGCTATGACGTCCCGCTGAGCTTCTTTCGGGATGGCCGCTGGGGCTACACGCTGCTGCGCTATGCGCCGGTCAAGGCAGTGCATTCGGTGCGCTTCGTCTACCCGACGCCCGGTAATGCCGTGCTCGATGTGCCGAGTGACTGGATTCGCTGTGATCTGAAATACGGACATCTGCAGCTGGTCCCGACCGGTGCGGC
>CAZSGZ010000185.1:0-7416 GCA_964606455.1 uncultured Spirochaetales bacterium | reverse complement strand
CCTCGGTACCCTTTCCTTCGGTTATACGGACAAGGATCTCGAGCATCCGTTTTGTTCCGATTCGGCAAAACGTACATTTCCCGCAGGATTCTTTCTGGGTAAAGGCAAGAAAGTATCTCGCCACATCGACCATACAGGTCTTTTCATCCATTACCACCATACCGCCGGAACCCATGATAGCCCCGGTCGCGTTAATCGAATCGTAATCGATAGGTGTATCGAACAGTTCGGCGGGAATGCATCCTCCTGCCGGGCCGCCCATCTGAACTGCTTTTATCGGCCGACCCGTGGAGGAACCGCCGCCGATTTCCTCGACAACTTCCTTAATCGTCAAACCCATGGGAACTTCAACCAGACCGCCCCGTTTAATCTTCCCTGCCAGGGCAAATACCTTCGTTCCGTAACTTTTGCCGTAGGAGTAGGAACTGTAGGCGTCCGCGCCCTTAAGCAGAATAAAAGGAACGTTTGCGTAGGTTTCAACATTGTTGATGTTCGTCGGTGACTCACTGATGCCGGACTGTGCCGGAAAGGGGGGACGCAGCCGCGGCATTCCACGCTTTCCTTCGATACTCGCCATCAGTGCCGTCTCTTCACCGCAGACAAAGGCCCCCGCGCCGGCTTTTACTTTCAGATGAAAGCTGAAACCGGAACCTAAAATATTATCCCCTAAAAAATTATTGTCCTTTGCCTGATCAATCGCTTTGTTGAGGCGCCGGATTGCCAACGGGTATTCGGCGCGACAGTAAATATATCCGAAATCGGCTCCGGTAGCGTAGGCTGCGATAATCATCCCTTCTATTACCGAATGGGGATCTCCTTCGAGAATAGAACGGTCCATAAATGCCCCGGGGTCGCCTTCGTCGGCATTACAGACGAGATATTTATGGTCCCCTTTTGCTCCAGCAAGGAAAGACCATTTTGTACCGGTGGAAAAACCGGCCCCGCCCCGTCCCCGGAGTCCCGATTGTATAACCTCCTCGATAATCTGTTCGGGGGTCATGTCCCCCACACATTTCCGAAGCGATTCATATCCGCCGGTACTCATGTATTCATCGATACGTTCCGGATTTATTACGCCGCAGTTCCGGAGTACTATTTTTTTCTGCCGTTGGAGATACTGTTCGCTTTCCTCGGTACCGTCAATCTTGAATTCCTCCGGAAGCGTCCCCTTCCGGATTGATTCGACTACCGTGTCCGCGAAGGAAGCGTCGACACCGCCGTAGCGGGTCCTTTTTCCCTCCCGCTCTATTTCAACAATCGGTTCGGCAAAACACATGCCCACGCAGGAAGTAACGGAAACCTCCCCTAGATCGGCCGGGACAACCTCTTTCAAACGATCGTACACTTCCTGTGCCCCCGCAGCTATCCCGCATGAACCTAAGCCGACAATTATTTTTATATTACTCATCCTGATAACCTTTTACAATTTTTCTAATTTTATTTGCCGTCAGTTTTCCATATACTTTTTCATCTATCATAACGACCGGTGCAAGGGAACAGCAGCCGAGACAGGCGACAAACTCGAGAGAAAATTTCAGGTCTTCCGTGGTTCCCCCTTCTTCGATTCCCAGTTCCTCACTAATAGTGGATGACAAAATATCGGCACCGGACACATGACAGGCCGTGCCTTTACACACTTTTATGAGGTGCTCACCCGAGGGAACAAAACGGAATTGGGAGTAAAAGGTCGCGACACCATACAAATCAGCTGCCGGAATACCGCTCTCACACGCGACCGCTTCGAGTACATCCTCCGGCAGATACCCGTGCCGTTTTTGTATTTCCTGGAGAAGCGGAATTGCCATTTCCGGTTCTCCGCCGACGGCACCGACAATTTCCCGGGCTTCCTTTATGTTTGCTTCATCACAATTACAGGCCACAGTTTTCCCCTTACGTTTGATATATACAAGAAATTTTGCAACTATTTTGTATCACAGCTAATTGGTTATTTCAATGGAGTGAATCAAGTTTACAGTTCTTTCAGTTTCGCTAACAGTTCTTTTTTCGTACTTTCGTACTCCTTTTCCGTTATCGCCCCTGAATTTTTCAGCTCCTGCAGTTTCGCGATGGTTTCGACTATGTCTTCCCGTTCCGGATTTTTCCGTATTTCTTCGGCAACCCTTTTCCCCCGTTTGAAAAAATCCCTGAATTTGTCTTTCATTGCTTCAACATCAAAATCAAAAAGAGTGCCCCCCTCTTTAAAATGATGTTCGAAGATTTTTCCCAGGGCAAAGGTTGAGGCTCCCGCAAATACGGCCATGGAACCGATTCCAAGAATAGTTCCTATTCCGGGTATTGCCTTGATAGCGCTTGCACCGGCCCGCCCAAGTAAATTCCCGACGGTAGTACCGATCAATGCCGTTGCCAGCACTTTACCCCGTTCTCTGCTGTAATCCACATTATATTGATGTGCCAATTCCTTCATAAGGTCCAGCTGAATGGCGGTAACCGCCGCAATATCGACTAAAGGAATTGGAATGGCGCCGGCAGCCATTGCAAACCCCGTATGCCGCCGAATAAGTTTTTCAACATCTTCCGCTTTTTCCATTTGTCTCTCCCCTTCTTTTATATTATTTCTAAGTATATCACTTGCAGAAGGAGATAAATAGGTATATAAAGCACAAAGGTCTCGAATAATGGTACATAAAACTGCAACTATTCGTAACAATATGGGCATACACGTAAGGCCTACAGGCGTTATTGTCGACGCCATGCACAACATCCCCGCCCAGATACGCGTGACAGCTAAAGGAATTGAAAGCGATTTGCGGGACCACATAAGCCTTTTAGCGATGGGACTATGCAGGGGAGACTCCATTGATATTTATGTTTCCGGCAGTAACGAGCAGGAAATTTCCGACAAGATCGTTGAACTGTTTGAACGCGAGTTTGATTTCCCTCCGCGGTCCTGACGGGTTGATTTATTGACAGCTGCAGAGAGGTATGATAGGTTCCGGATCATGAGTATGTATTTCCGTAGACCGGGAAGTTAATAAATACACTCAGATATGTATGGAGGATTTTATGTTAGTAGAGGGCAAAAAAGCGCTCATCACCGGAGGCGCACGTGGAATCGGTAAAGAAATTGTAACAGCTTTCTTGAACGAAGGCGCTTCGGTGTATTTCATCGACCTGCAGGAAAGTGAATTTATGTCCGAATATGAAAAGCTTGCAGCCGCGGCCGGACAGTCTGTCGTTTTCAAACAGGGTAATGTTTCCGATGAAGAGGAAATTACCGCTGTTGTGGATGAAATTGTTAAAGAAAGCGGCGGGATCGACGTGCTTGTCAATAACGCGGGAATAACACGGGACAACCTGTTTTTCCGGATGTCCGCGAAAGAGTGGAACGATGTCTTGAGCATCAATCTTTCCAGCGCCTTTTACATTTCCAAGGTAATTGCCCGGCAAATGGCAAAACAAAAGAGCGGTTCAATTATCAATATCGCTTCCATCGTCGGAGTAATCGGCAATGCCGGACAGGCGAACTACAGTGCTTCGAAAGCAGGTATGATTGGTCTGACAAAGAGTCTTGCAAGGGAAATCGGTTCACGAGGCGTCCGGGTGAATGCGGTAGCGCCGGGATTCATTAAAACGGCAATGACGGATAAATTGAATGATACACAAAAAGAAGCACTTCTTTCACAGGTTCCTCTCAGCCGCTTAGGTAATCCGGAGGAAGTTGCGTCAGTTGTACTGTTTCTGGCATCAGATTTAGCTTCATATATTACCGGAGAAGTAATACAAATAACCGGCGGAATGGGGATGTAAGGAGGTTTGACATGAGAAAGCGGGTAGTTGTAACAGGTTTAGGGGCGGTAACCCCCATTGGTAACAGCGTAGCCGATTTTTGGAAAAGCATACAGGAAGCTAAAAGCGGAATCGGACCGGTAACGAAAGCAGATGTGTCAAAATGCACGTCTAAGGTGGCCGGAGAAGTAAAAGATTTCGATCCGAAAGACTATATGGATAGAAAAGAATCCAGAAAGATGGATTTCTACGCTCAGCTTTGTGTCGCTTCCGCCGCGCAGGCTATGAGCGATGCTGCCATTAAGGACGGTGATGTCGATCCCGAACGGTTCGGCGTTATTATCGGAAACGGAATCGGCGGGCTGCGGAGTTTAGAGGACTCGTACTGGTCGCTTTTTGAGAAGGGGAAAGTACCGGTCATGGTTGTGCCGAAAATGATCAGCAATATCGGCCCCGGACATATTGCAATTATTCATAACGCCCAGGGCCCATGTTATTCCATCGTAACGGCATGCGCGTCCGGTACCGATGCCATCGGCAGGGCAGCTCAGTGGATCCAAAACGGAACATCGGATGTTATGATTACCGGGGGCGCGGAATCTCCTCTTGTCGAGCTTTCTTTCGGCGGTTTTGCCGCTATCCAGGCTTTGAGCACAAAATACAACGATACCCCCGAAATCGCCAGCAGACCCTTCGATAGAGACCGGGACGGTTTCGTTCTCGGAGAAGGGGCCGGTCTTATCATTTTGGAAGAATACGAACACGCAAAGAGACGGGGCGCGACAATATACGCGGAATACTGCGGTGCCGGCATGACATGCGACGCCAACCATATGACGGCCCCCCATCCGGAGGGAAGGGGAGCCGCGGCGGCAATGAAAATGGCCTTAGCCGATGCCGGTATGCAGCCGGAAGATATCGACTATATCAACGCGCACGGAACATCGACACCAATGAATGATCCTATCGAAACAAAAGCAATAAAAAAAGCATTCGGCGACCACGCTTACAAGCTGAAAGTATCTTCGACAAAAAGTATGACTTCGCATTTAATCGGAGGGGCAGGGGGTGTTGAGGCAATTGCCTGTATAAAGGCAATTCAGGACCAGTTTTTTCCTCCAACGGCAAATCTGGACAATCCCGACCTGGAAAACGGATGTGATCTCGATTACGTTCCCCGCAAAGGCGTACACGGAACAATCCGCGCCGCTCTTTCCAACTCACTTGGCTTCGGAGGTCATAACGGTTCTATCATATTTAAACAGCTGACGGATTAAAACCTAGTCAGGAACAAAAAAAGGGCCGTTTAGGAGAAATCCCCGAACGGCCCTTTTTTCTATATCTTTTTTTATCTATATCTTCTTTTTCAATTCTTCCACTTTGTCGGTCTGTTCCCAGGTAAAATCCGGTCTGCCGAAATGTCCGTACGTTGCGGTTTTCTGATAAATCGGTTTTTTCAGGTCCAGAGTTTTGATAATTCCGGCTGGGGTAAGATCGAAAACTTCACCAACCGCCTTCTCAATTTTTTCCTCGGGAACGGTGCCCGTACCGAAGGTATCGACCATAATTGAAATAGGAAAGGGTACTCCAATAGCATAGGCAAGTTCAACCTCACACCGTTCGGCAAGATCAGCGGCAACGATGTTTTTCGCTACATAACGGGCCATATACGCGGCGGATCGGTCTACTTTACTCGGATCTTTTCCGGAAAAAGCTCCGCCGCCGTGACGTCCCATTCCGCCGTAGGTATCGACAATAATTTTTCTGCCGGTCAGTCCGGCGTCCCCGTGGGGACCGCCGATAACAAAGCGGCCGGTGGGATTGATAAAATACCGTGTACTTTCATCCAGTAACCCCGTAGGTTCGAGGATGGGATTGACAATTTTTTTAATAATTTTTTCTTTCAGTTCCTCGTAACCCACATCTTCATCATGCTGATGACTGACAACTACCGTCGTAATCTTTTTCGGTGTGTGTCCTTCATACTCGATGGTTACCTGACTTTTCGAATCGGGCCGCAGGAAGGTCAGTCCCCCGGATTTCCGAAGGTCCGCGGCATGTTCGAGCAGCTTATGGGCGTAAAAAATCGGAGCAGGCATCAATTGGGGTGTCTCTTTGCAGGCAAAACCGAACATCATGCCCTGGTCTCCCGCTCCCTGCTCGCCCTCATAGAGTCCCGTTCCCGATACGCCCTGAGAAATATCGGGGCTCTGTGAATGGACGGTACTGATAACCGCCATCGATTCAAAATCCAAACCGAATTCCGGGTGGTCGTAACCGATTTTCTTCGCGACCCCCCGTGCTATTTCCTGAAAATCAACATACGTGTTTGTTGTAATTTCTCCGCCGATCAATATCATTCCGGTTGTTGTAAATGTTTCACACGCGACCCTCGATTCCGGATCATCCTGAAGACACGCATCTAATACCGCGTCGGATACCTGATCGCATAATTTATCAGGATGCCCTTCACTTACCGACTCGGATGTAAACAAATATTTGTTGTTTGCCACACTGTTCTCCTTGTCTATTTTTTTAGTACCTGTAATGTTCCGGTTTAAAGGGACCGCCTACCGGTACTCCAATATAATCTGCCTGTTCCTGTGTTAATTTCGTTAATGTAACCCCTATTTTCTCTAAATGCAACCGTGCAACTTCTTCGTCGAGCTTTTTCGACAGTCTGTACACGTCGATTTCGTAATTGTCCCGTTTTTCCCACAAATCAAGTTGAGCTAAGGTCTGGTTAGAAAATGAATTAGACATAACAAAGCTTGGATGACCTGTCGCACAGCCGAGATTGACAAGCCGTCCCTCCGCGAGGAGAAAGATCGAGTTGCCGCCGGGGAATTCGTACTGATCGACTTGGGGCTTTATGTTTTTCTTCTTCACGCCGGGAAAGTTATTGAGGGCGTCGACCTGTATTTCATTATCAAAATGACCGATGTTGCAGACGATTGCCTGATCTTTCATTTTAGACATATGCTCTGCAGTTATTACATCCCTGTTTCCGGTGGTCGTGACATAAATATCACCTTCACCAAGGGTTTCTTCAAGGGTAACGACTTCATATCCCGCCATCGCGGCCTGGAGCGCGCAAATCGGGTCGACTTCAGTCACCTTTACCCGGGCACCGAACCCGACCAAACTCTGGGCCGATCCTTTTCCTACATCGCCGAATCCGCAGACAACGGCCACTTTGCCCGCCAGCATTACATCCGTCGCGCGTTTGATACCGTCAACCAGCGACTCCCGGCATCCGTACAGATTGTCGAACTTACTCTTCGTTACACTGTCATTTACGTTAATGGCCGGAACCAGCAGCGTTCCGTTCCGCTTCCGCTGATACAGCCGGTGAACACCGGTGGTTGTCTCTTCCGATACACCTTTCCACTCAGCGGCAACCTTCTGCCAATGGTCCGGATTTTCCGCGAGAATCTTCTTCAATAGAGCCTTAATGACCTGTTCTTCCCGTATTTTCGTCGGTTCATCCGCCCAGGAGTCTCCCTTTTCCAGCTCATAACCCTTATGGATTAAAAGCGTGGCATCTCCTCCGTCATCGACCACTAAATTCGGGCCCTTGTCCCCGGGAAAACTCAGGGCTTCATAGGTACAATCCCAGTACTCTTCCAGGGTTTCACCTTTCCAGGCGTAAACCGGGATGCCTTGTGC
>CAZSGZ010000184.1:0-7437 GCA_964606455.1 uncultured Spirochaetales bacterium | reverse complement strand
ACAATTGCATCGTTTGCATGGAGAAAGAGGTGTTTGTAGAGGATATTGTCCTGAAAAGATGTTCCGCCCATGTTTACCCAGCGAAACAGGAGTTTACTTAAGCATTACCTGTCCGCCCGTAACGGGGACCGCCTGCCCTGTTTCGTATTTTTGCTCGACAATGTAATATACCGCTTTTACAACATCCTGAACAGTGCAGCCCCGGTCCATGGGGACTTTTGCTTCGTAAAACCGTTTTACATCGGCAATGGTTTCCGCACCGGGCACTTTCCCCGCCCGGAGATACTGGACAAACAGACCCCGGTCCGGGTCGGCCCAGAGGGGGCCGTCGAAAAAATTTCCCGGGCAAATCGAGTTTACTTTAATGTTATCGGTAATAAGTTCCTTCGCGAAACTCTGGGTAAGCCCGATGCCGCCGAATTTCCCGCCGGCGTAGGCGCCGTTCTTGTTGGACCCTTCCAGGCCGCTCTTTGAATTGATCTGAATAATATCGGTGTAGTAGTTCCCAAGTCCGCTCTCCCGGGCACCCCTGGCCTGGTCCGCCATAACCCGTGACGCGTATTTTGTACAGAGGAAATAACCGGTATAATTGACGTCGGTAACAAAACGAAAATCCTTCAGGGCCATTTCCTTCACGCTTCCGGCTTTCAGCACCCCGGCATTGCTGATACACAAATCGATGCCGCCGGTTTCCCCGGCCGCGGCTTCGAACATTTCCCGGACAGATTCTTCATCGGAAACATTCACCTTAAGCGGCAGCGCCGCCTTTCGTCCGTGGGCCGCATTCAGCTCAGCCGCGAGTTTCTCCGCTCCCTCGATATTGAGGTCCGCGATACATACCACGGCCCCCGACGCAGCAAGTTCCCGCACAAGTCCTTCCCCGAAGCCCTGGGCGCCTCCTGTAACGAGGGCGATTTTATTTTTCACCACCCTGTTCCGGTCGTATGCGTCATGCTTACGGATACTCTCCTCCCCTTCAGCTGCACCCGCCAGCACCCCGGCGGCGGCGTTTTGCGCGGCTTCATAGCTTTCGCCGAGACCAAAAGCGCCGAGACCGTCGAGTATGAGCACCTCCGGCACATCACCGCTTTTTTCCCGGTATTCCCGAAGGACCGACACAATCCCCGCTTCCATCTCTTCTCTGCCGGTCCCGCCTCCGGTGCTGACCGTCCGCGGCTTTCTTCGCAGGGCCTCGATATCGGTGTCCGCGGGGACGGGAACAACAAAGCTCCCTTTCTCTCCGTCATAGGTACATCCCCTAATAAAGGGGGCGAATATGCCAAGTGCCGTCATAGTTCAACTCCTCGTTTTACGTAATAAGCTCCGCCGCTTTTTCCGGTTCGTGCTGATCGATTTTTCTGCCGATTTCGTTGTATTTTGCTATCCGTTCGGGAAGCGGCAGCGCCGCATAGGGGCCGCCGGGGTGGAAAAGTCCCAAGCTCGGGTCCGCTTCGGCGCACTTTTCATGGGCGATAAGCGCCCAGGTGGCATCGGCAAGATGGCGAAATTCCGGCTCTAAAATAATAGGACAGTTGAAAGTCTGCCGGGAGCTGTTAATGTCCACGCCGCTTATCTCCATCAGCCCGTATTCCCCGCACATCTTTTGAATTCGTGCAAGCTGCCGCCTGGTATTCCTCGGGGGCATGTATGTTACCGCCTTGAATCCCAGTTCCTTGACGGTATCGAGAACGTCAACTAAATAGTCGTCCTCGAACTTCTGGGCCTTCTTGTCTCCCGTGGGACTGTCGGTTACATCCCCTAAATAAGCGTAAGCCGGGATTGCATCGATGGAATTCCCGAAATCCACGACCTGTTGTACGGAAATACATTCCCGTACGTTCGGCTGAATAAAGATGCGGGGAAGAAAAGATGTTTTAAAAAGGCCGATGAGGTCGTACAGATAATGGGGGTTGTTGGTATCGGACAAGTATTCTTCCAGGCGGCCCTCCACGGTACATTGGAATTTTTCCCGCAGAAAGGATACAAGGCCGTTTCCACGCCCCGCTTCCGCGATACAGTTTTCGGCAAAGGCATACAGAATATGCCGCTCCGTAATGGTCCCGCCGTCGGCCGCCTGCGAGAGGGGGTACACATCTTCACGAAAATCTACCGGCTTAAGCCCCGCCGGGGTGATAATATCGTTTAACTTGTCCACCATGGCGGCGTTTCGGAGGTTCCGTTCCTCCTGCAGGGGCCGAAGGAACGTCCGGACTTCCGCGAACCGCCCCTTCGGAATACCGTGGATAACCACATACCCGATATTCAGAGAATCGGGACTATTAATCCGCCGGCCTTCTATTTTTGTTCCGGTAAAGTTCGTCCTAAGCTCGAACCCCGCGGTGGAGGCGATACCGATAAGCTTACAGGCCTGCAGCATCTCCCCGGCGCCGGAAATACTGTCATGGTCCATAATACCCACTGCCTTGAGGCCCGCTTCCCAGGCTTTGTATGCAGCCATAGCGGGAAAATAAGGACTGAAGGAATAGGTAGTGTGCACATGATTGTTCACCTCCTCCGTCGGCTCCGCCCGCAGTTCGCCCGCGTCGGCGGCGGAAGCGGCTTCCCGCATCGCGGCAAGCCGTTCCTCCTTGTTTTCTCCATTCAGCCGATTGAAAATTGTATTGTCCACATTACACTCCCCGACGGTATCTCCTCGCGATTTCACCGGCTGTCTGAACGGTTGTAACCTCATGGCCGGGAAGAGGCAGGATCCGTTCATGCACCGTATCGACAATCCACTCCTTCTGCGGGAAGAACAGTTCCTCCATTTCCGCGGCAGGGGTAATCCAGTTTCTCGACCCCACCACCGCCGGCGGCCCGTCGAGATAATCGAAGGCGAGCTGCGCGATGTTAGCCGAAACAGTGTGCAGGAATGAACCCCGTTCGCAGGCGTCCGAAGCAAGCAACAGTTTTCCCGTTTTTCGCACGGAATCGACAATGGTTTCCAAGTTCAAGGGATTGATAAAACGTAAATCGATAACTTCCGTGGAAACGCCGTATTTGTTTTCAAGGTCGCCCGCCGCTTCTAACGCGGTGTACAGGGTAGCACCCAAGGTCGCGATGGTAAGATCGCTCCCCTGACGCCGCACCGCCGGTTCTCCTTCGGGAACTTCATAGTATTCCTCGGGGACACCGGATTCGACAAAATGTTCTCCGATACCGTACAGGTTCTGACTTTCGAAGAACACCACCGGGTCGCTTCCGCGGAGCGCCAAATTGAGCATTCCCTTCGCGTCGTACGGGGTCGCCGGGAACATCGCCTTCAGTCCCGGAATATGGGCTACGATGGCCGCCCAGTCCTGAGAGTGCTGAGCGCCGTATTTCGCCCCTACACTTACCCGAAGGACTAAGGGCATCTTGATAACACCGGCACTCATGCTCTGCCATTTGGACATCTGATTGAAGATTTCGTCTCCCGCCCTGCCCATAAAATCGCAGTACATCAGTTCCACCACCGCCCGGCCTCCGGAAAGGGCGTACCCTACCCCGGACCCGACAATCGCACCTTCGGAAATCGGCGAATTAAAGAGCCGGTGGTACGGCAGCGCCTCGGTAAGGCCGCGGTAAACGGCAAAGGCCCCGCCCCAGTCCCGGTTTTCCTCTCCGTAGGCAACCATGGTGGGGTCCTCGTAAAAACGATGCAGCATTGCCTCGAACAGAGCGTCCCGGTAGGCAAAGGTCTTTGCCGCGGGATACTCCTTTCCGTTTTCATCGAAGGCATAGCGCTTTCTGTTTGCAAGGGACTTGACCCGGGGGTTTTCCTCTTTCGGCATAAGCACCTCCGGCTCCCTGTCGTCGAAAGCATCGATCTTCTCGTTGGAAAACATCACGTCTTCGATAAACTGTCCGCCTAAGCGGGGGGAAATTTCGGGATCGATGGCGCGTTTCATGGTGCCGCTGATTTTTTCGACGGCCTTTTCCTTCATTTCCGCGATGTCGTCCTTGCCGATAATCTTATGTTTTACAAGATAGTCCCCGTAACCGATAATACAGTCGGATTCCTCCCAAAGCGCCACTTCCTCCTTTGTCCTGTATGAAGAAGCGTCGGAGGGTGAATGTCCGGAAAGCCGGTAGGTAATGGTATCCAAGAGGACCGGCCCCTTTCCTTTCAGGAGAATATCTTTTTTCCTGGCAACCGCTTCGGCAACGGCCAGCGGATTGTATCCGTCCACCCGCTCGGCATGCATGTTATCGGGATTTACTCCCGCGCCGATCCGGGCGAGCACGCCGTAGCCCATTGTTTCGCCGGAGGTCTGACCGCCCATTCCGTAAAAATTATTGAAAAAATTAATCATAATCGGAGGGGCCCCGCCGATCTCCTTGTCCCACAGGGTGTTGTACTGGTCCATGGCGGCAACCATCATTCCTTCCCAAACAGGCCCGCAGCCCATGGAGGCGTCTCCGATGTTGCCGATAACGATTCCCGGCTTTCTGTTTATCCGCTTGTACAGGGCCGACCCCACGCTGATGTCTCCGGAACCGCCGACAATGGCGTTGTTCGGCATGGAGCCGAAGGGGACAAAGAACGCGTGCATCGATCCGCCTAGTCCCCGGTTGAAGCCCGCCTTCCGGGCAAAAATCTCGGCCAGCGTACCGTAGAGCACGTAATTTTCGGCAAGCTCCTTCACATCACCTTGAAAACCCTTCTCAACGGCCTTCAGCGTGTCGCCGTCCAAATAGCTGTTCATAATCTCCTGCAGCTTTTTGTCATCCAGCTTGTCCACGGCGGAAAAACATTTGGCAAGAATTTCACCGTGGCTCCGGTGGGAACCGAAAATAAAATCGTCGGTATCCAGAACAAAACACTGGCCGACGGAGGCCGATTCCTGGCCGATGGACAGATGGGCCGGTCCACGGTGGTTGTATTCGATACCCTGATAATTCCCCTGTTTCTTGATGGAATCGAGCATGGTCTCGAACTCCCGGATGAGGACCATAAACCAGTACATTTTCTTCAGCCCCTCTTTCCCGAACCGTTTTATTTCACCTTCAATATCCGGCTTGTACTGATTGAGCGGGATATCTTTTATTGTCAATTTGCCCGACTTCCGGACTTCTTTCGGATCAACTACTATTGATTTAGGCATCTGTTTTACTCCTTTCTTCTTGTACTATTTATTGTATATGCCTACAGTTCCCAGAGAGTATCTTTGATAATCTCCGAAACTGTAGGATGGGGGAAAATAATTTCCCGTATATCCTTTACACGGAGCTCCGCTTCGATCATCCCGGCGGCCCCGTAAATAATTTCCGAACTTGCACCGCCAAGCATGTGTACACCTAACAGCGTTTCATTTTCCGCGTCCACGAGAACTTTACAGATCCCGTTTTTTCCGGCGTTTTCCGCTAAAAACCGGCCGTTCGCCCGCATCTGCAGGGAAGCGGTTTTGACCTTTCTCCCTTCCGCCTTCGCCAGGGCTTCCGTGTACCCCACACCGGCGCCTTCGGGGATGGAATAAACGACCCATGGGACGGCATGGTAACGCATTCTGTCCCGAACACCTGCAATGGTGTTTACCGCGACCTCGCCCATCCGGTAGGCGCTGTGGGCGAGGAGAGATTTTCCTGTAACATCGCCGACGGCATACACCCCCGGAAGGTTTGTCCGCATCTGCTCGTTGACGGTTATTCCCTGCTTCGAAAAATCGAGTCCGATTCCTTCGAACCCCATGTTTTCCGTATTCGGCCTGCGTCCGACGGCCATCAGAATCGTGTCCGCCTCGAGCTGTTCCGTTCCCGCTTTTGATGTGAAGGTGACGGTCCTGCCGTCGATGTTCTCCACCCGGCAGCCGAGGTGAAACCGCACCCTGTCTTTCATTTCTTTCCTAAGCATCCCCGCCAGCTCGGCGTCCATAAAGGGAAGGACCTCATCCATCATTTCGATAACATGGACCTCGATCCCGAAGCTGCTGAAAAAGCACGCGAATTCGGTCCCGATGACTCCGCCGCCGATAACGGCCAAACTCTTCGGCATTGTATCGATCTCCAATATTTCCCGGGAGGTGCACACTGTTTTTCCATCCGCTCCGGGAACGGGAGGCACCGCCGAGGATGAGCCCGTTGCAATAATGATGTTCTTTCCTTCATAAACGGTCCCGCCTGCTTCGACCTGTTTCGGCGCTACCATCCGGGCTGTTTCTTTAAGCACTTCTACGTGGTGCCGCTTCATCTGATAGGCAACACCCTTTACCAGGGTCTGAACCACCCTGTTCTTCCATTTCATCGCCGTAGGCAGATCGAAGCGGGGATTTTCAAAAGTAACACCGTACTGTTCCGACTCGAGCCCGTGCAGATAGTGTTTTGCCGAATTCAGAAGTGTCTTTGTAGGCACGCAGCCTTCGTTTAGACATACTCCGCCGAGTTCCCGTTTTTCGATAAGCAGGGTCGAAAGACCCCGGGCACCGGCCCGTTCAGCGGCGATATACCCGCCGGGGCCGCCCCCGATTACAATAAGGTCATAGGTTTTTGTAACTCCCATCTGTCCGGCCCCCTAGCCTGCCAAGGTAATATCGAAGTTTTCTATCTTTTCAGCCACGCCGCGGAGGAACTTGGCCCCTAATGCACCGTCAACCAGCTGATGGTCTATCGTCAGGCTGAACCCGATATGGGGGACAAACACGGTTTCCCCGTTTTCACCGGCAACCGGCTTCGGCTGTATCGCGTTGACCCCGAGAATGCCGACTTCAGGGGCGTTTGCAATGGGTGTAAAGCTCTCGATGCCGAAAGCGCCTAAATTCGTAACGGTGAAGGTGCCGCCGGAAAGCTCGTCCGGATTGATGCCCCCTTCGAGACAGCCCGATGCCAGCCGTTTTGCCTCCGCCGATATTTGCCGCAGCGTTAAGGCGTGGGCGTTTCTAATGACCGGGACCATCAGTCCCCGCGGGGTGTCCACCGCGAATCCCAAATGCACATGCGCAAACTGTTTCACCGTGTCCCCTAAGAAATGGGCGTTCAGTTCGTTGAACGCACGCAGGTTGCGGGAAACGGCAAACAGAATGAAGTCGTTTAGCGTAATTCCCGTAAGTCCCGATTCCTCCGGCATGGCTTTCAGTTTTTTCCGGTAGGCAAGGATTGTCCGCGCGTCGGCGGAACCGCTCATCGTCAGCTGTGCCGTCGACTGCAGCGCACCGCGCATCCGTTCGGCAATCAGTTTCCGGACCCCCTTCACCGGCTTCTCCTCCACCGGCGTCACCGCCATGGAGGAGATGATGCCGTAGGAGAGGTTGTAGAGCGTGCCGTTGCGGTTGACGTGGGCCTGGCAGAAGCCGCGCTGGCCGTGCTTCAGGCCGCAGCGCCACAGGCACAGGTTGCAGCGGGTCTTGCCGTCCGCCAGGCGCTCCTGCAGGCGCGTCTCCATGAGCTGGTAGCGGGAGGGGGACTGGCGGGCCAGGGGCATGGCGGCGCTCCGAGGGGATGGAAGCCCGACGCTACCCCTGC
>CAZSGZ010000183.1:0-7464 GCA_964606455.1 uncultured Spirochaetales bacterium | reverse complement strand
CTCCTCCTGTTCGAGGAGAAGCACCGCCCTCCGGTATTCGAGACTGCCTTCAAGTCGCTGCCGATACAATTCAGACAGGTCCGCGGAAACGGCAAAAGGAAGGCAGCAGAAAACCAGGAGCGCAATGCCGATTCGTTTCACCGCAGGACCTCCTCCGGCAAGGAGCCCGATGACAAAACCGCCTCAAAAATCTGGAAGACAAAATCCAGCACAGCCTCGAGCCTGTTTCGTTCGGCCTGCAGAGCGCTTATCCGCCGCAAATCGTATTCCTGCTCGGAAGCGGCTCCCTCTTCAAAACGCCGAAAGGCGGCTTTCGCCAGCTCCTCCTCCAGTTCCTGCTTCCGAGACAGCAGCTCCGCTTCCTGCCTCCGGGAGCGGAGATTGAGGACCGTTTTCGCGTACCTGCGTTCCGAATCGAACAGCGCGGCCTCTTCCGCCAGCCTTGCCTGCTCCGCGCCGATCTCGGTTAGCCGCTTCTCCCCGGCGGGCGCGTTTGCCGCCAGACTATCGAGACGGTATTCCGTAAGCCGCGTCTGCAAGCGGGCCTTCGCGAGAGCATAATCGGCTTCCATCCACGCTTCTTTTTCGGGCAGCCATACAAAGAGGGAAAACAGCCCTGTTAACGCCGGTGTCCATTCCCGGCCCGTACTATAGGTAAAATAGGTGTTCGCATCCTTTCGGGCTTCGCCTGCTTCGAGCAGAGCCCGCTCCGCCTCCACAAGGACGATCCGTTTCTCCTCGACCTCTTCTTCGGAAGCCAGCCCTTCCTCGTACTGTAAAAGGGCGCGCTCAAAATCGTCCCCGGCTATTTTTTCCCGTATCCCCGCAATTTCGTAGTCGATATCTTCGATGGCCACGGTAAATGCCGCATCAGCCGTGTCGCGGTAAAAAGACTGCAGTTCTACTCGGATGGAGATGAGCGTATTGATATAGGCTATTTCAGCGTTCAGCCGCTGCCCTTCGGTCCCCGCCTCGATAAGGTCCCGTTTTTTCGTAAGTTCCGCCGTCTCCCTGTCCAATAGCGCCCGTTTGTATGCCGGATGGACTTCCTTCATACCGGCAAGCCAAGTGCCGAAGTCCTCTCCGGATATACATATCGGAACGAGCAGTAACAGGATGCAGGCCGAAACAAGAATAGTTCTTTTCATGTTCTGAAGAGATGGTACCGTTTCGGTTTTTATCGGTCAACAGATGTTCGGCACGGTTGTGTAAAAATTACGTAAATTCAGCCGGCCTTTTTGCGGCGGTGAATATGTTCCCCGTAACTATTCGGCCCTTTTCGAAGAAATTGTTTCTCCGGAGCAAAGCTTCCGTAGTCAAAACCATCGAGACGTCTCCTCTCGATAGATTCTTTCAGGACCTTTTCAATATTCCGAAGCATCTCCGCGTCTTCCTGCACCGCTAAGGTGTAGGCGTCTCCGTTTTTCAGCGCCCTTCCGGTCCGCCCTATCCTATGGGTATATGCATCCACGGTATCAGGCATGTCGAAATTTATAACGTGTGTTATTTCCGAAACATCGATGCCCCGTGCCGCGATATCCGTCGCTACTAAAACATCGTATTTACCGCTGCGGAAACCTTGAATCGAATCCTGCCTCCGGTTTTGGGACATATCTCCCTGCAGCGCGGAAACACGGTACTTCTTCTTTACAAGAATTTTAGCGAGATTTTTCGCTTTATGCTTCGTTCTGGTAAAAATTAAAACTCTGCCCGTAGCGGTTTGTTCCAATAACGCGAACAGAAGTGATTTTTTCAGTTCGCCGGGGACAGGGAACAACGCGTGGGAAACCGTAACCGCCGGCGCACCGGTCCCGATTTGTATTGTTTCCGGATTTTTTAAAATTGATTTTGCCAAATTTCTTATTTCGTCCGGCATGGTGGCCGAGAAAAACAGTGTCTGCCGCTCCCGGGGCAGATAATTCAATATCCGCTTGATATCAGGCAGAAACCCCATATCGCACATCCGGTCCGCCTCATCGAGAACGAGTATTTCAAGACGCGAAAGGTCGATACTTCTCTCCCCGAGGTGGTCTAAAAGTCTGCCGGGACAGGCTACGACAATTTCCGCGCCCCGCCTCAACGCATCGAGCTGCGGTTTTTTTCCGACACCTCCGTACATGGAAACACTCCGGATTCCGGTATGTTTCCCTAAATCGACACTGTCTTGAAATATTTGTTCGGCAAGCTCCCTTGTCGGAGCGAGGATAAGGGCACGGACCCCTTTCCGTCGATTTTTCATAAGGTTCTGTAAAATTGGTAAAATAAAGGCCGCCGTTTTTCCGGTGCCTGTTTGGGCAAGCCCTAAAATGTCCCGGCCCTGAAGGACCGCGGGGATTGCCTTTTCCTGAATTGGCGTAGGTGTTGTAAACCCCGCTGTTTCGATCCCCTTCGATATTTCGGGATCAAGAGAAAATTGATTAAATGTCACGTTAAATGATACTCCCTAGCTGTGTATAAGCCTAGTTATTAGATAGATTTGCTTACTCGTACATGGTGTTCGTTCAAGCAGGTCTATAATATACATCTTTTTATAAAAAGAATCCAGTGGCGTTACCCGAACAGATAATGCACATGCTGCCGGGCAAGGCCGGCAAAGCCGTATTCCTCTATCTTCCCGGTAAAATCTTCCCAGTTGTCGCCGTAGTGCGTCAGGTACATCTTTTTCTTGACTTCCGGCGGAAGCTGCTTCAGCTCCTCTAGGGAGGCGTGCACTCCGCCGGTAAAAAACTGGCAGTCGTGAAATATCGCCTCTAAATCGAACATTTCGTCGAAGGAAAGCACCAGTTTCGGATCGTAGCGGGTATCGCTTGTAAACATAATCCGGTCGTCAATGATAATACCGCAGCTCCAGAAGGAGCTCTGCCAGTCCCAGGAGGAGTCGGGGATGTGTTTTGTCCGCATCATTTTTATATTTATCGAATTGATATCGGTGTAAAATGTTTCCCGGGGGTAATTCGGAAGCCAGAGGGGATGGATGACGTCGAAAAAGTCGTGAAACCCGAGGATGTCGCCCGCGTCCTCCTCGTTGTATGCCGCGCCGCCCCTAAGCGACATGTCCCACAAAATATGCTGATACGTTTCGTTAATAACGACCGTCGGTTTACGTTTCGTTACATACCGGCCGAGGAGAATAACTTCCTCCAAACCGCCGATATGGTCGGCATGGCTGTGGGTTATGAGAAGATTTCTGATGTCAGTAACCGGCATACCGAGTTCGAAAAACGCCTGAGGACATTTTGTTCCGCAGTCGATCAAGAGGTGATCATTACCCTTGACAAGTAACAGGTTTGTCTGAAAATTGCGTTTGGTAAACGCGCTGCCCACACCTAAAAAGAAAAGTTCCAATTCCCCGGAATTCGTAAGGGAAAAGGGGCGTTCTTTCAATGTTAGTATTTTCATAATAATATCCTTTCCCACTAGTAAGGATACCCCGGGAATCGGATTTTAGCAAATTTATTCCGGGTTTTATTCGTAGAACAGCTCTATTTTTCTTCCCTCTCTGCCCGATTTCCCGACTGCGTCCATCACAACCTGGGTCCTGTATCCGTCTTCAAACGTTGCCCCGAGGGGGGACACACTTTTTTTGTTTACGACACAGTCGATAAAATGGTTGAGCGCATGTACATGCCCGTATTCCCAGCCGGCATTATGGCCGGGAGGCAGATACAGGACGCTGTTCCGGTAGGAACCGCCGGTTACCGATATCTCGGTAAACCCTTGAAGCCTCGGGGGAGCATTGTCCAGGCAGACATGGAGATGGTTCGGGTCCTCCAGATCGAAGGCTATGCTGCCCTTCGAACCGTTAATTTCCCAGGTATGCTGATTTTTTCTTCCGGTACTAATTCCGGCGGATTCCAAGGTCCCCGCGGCGCCGTTTGCAAACTCAACGACTGCAAAATTCGCTTCATCGGCGGTTACGGTTTCTTCGGTGCCGTCCTCATATTTCCGTTTTGTGTTGTATGTTTTCTCAAGCCCCTGAACGGAAATGATGTCGCCCATGAGGAACCTGGCCATATCGATAATATGGCAGCCGATTCCAAAAAGCACGCCCGATTTCGTACCGGCGGCATACCAGACGTTTTCAACGGCCGCACCGGGATCATGCCCCACTTCCTGCAGGTACCGTGCCCGGAACTGGTATATGGTTCCCATGGCCCCTTCCTGAATAAGGTCGTAGGCGAACCGTACGGCAGGCAGAAATCGATAATTATGACACAGCATGTGCCGTACCCCTGCTTTTTCCGCCGCGTCCCGCATTGCCTTTGCATCTTCAACGGTCATGGCCAATGGTTTTTCACAGATAACATGCTTCCGCGCTTCCGCGGCGGCTATACACGGCCCCGCATGCAGGTTGTCGGGGGTACAGTTGTCTACAATGTCGACCTGTTCGTCGGAAACAAGCTCATTCCAGTCGGTGTAATACCCTTCATATCCGAAACGGGAAGCCGCATCGTGGACCGCCTTTTCATTCCGTCCCGCCATGGCACGCAAAACCGGCCGTGCCGCGGGGTTTGCAAATGAATACGGAATTTTCACGTATGCGTTAGAATGGACACTGCCCATAAATCCGTATCCGATAACGCCAATGCCGACACACGGGCCTTTCCTTTTGGAATAATCAATTTTTTGAAAACCAGACATCACGCCTACCCCCTATGGTAATTTCTTCAGGTATTTTACACTGTCTTTTACCGCCGCGTATTCGTCGGTAAAATCCGGATGGGGATAATCAATTTCAATCGCGAATAAACCGTTATAATTCTGTTTCTCCAAGGCTGTAACCACCTCGGGCATATTGATGCAGCCCTTCCCCACGGGAACACAGGCAAAGAAATACCAATCCTTCGGATTACCCCCGTATATCGGCATAACATCTTTCGTATGGGTCGCGAAAATGTACTTCCCGAGTTTTTCCGCGAAATCCTTCGGATTATCGCCGATCCTGAGGGCGTTCCCCGTATCAAAAGTTATGCCGAAAGCATCCGAGCCGACTGCTTCCACAATTTCCCCGATCTCGTCCATTTCAAAATCGAAATGATTTTCCATGGCCAGCTTTATTCCCCTGTCTTCGGCCATCTTTGCCGGTTCCCGGAAGAGGTCGGCAAGGGCCTTTATTTGCGGACCGTGGGGTTCATTCCGAAAAGACAAACTGGAACCGACAACGCGCATCACGTTCGCACCAAGGATTTCGCAAGCCTGAAAATATTTCTTCAGGTCTTCCAGCTGCTCCGGGTTTTTACCGCCTTCCAGCCCGTCGGGGTGCCCCCATGCGACTACCGTCTCGAATCCCGCTTCGTCAATAATCGCCTTCAGGCCCCGCAGATACGTTTCCTCGGTGCTTTCAAAAAAACAGGTTTCCATGGAAACACCGTCAACTTTAAGTTTCGCGGCATAGCGCAGAAAATCTTCATAGCCGAACTTTTTTTGCGGCTCCTGCTGCCCCTCATATACTTCTCCGAACAAACGATGGAAGCAATAGCTGTCTATTCCTACTTTCATAGTCCTCTCCTTTTTTATGTTGTGCTTGCTATTTGTATTCCCGCGCGGTTTGTATCATTGCCGTAATATTTGCAGACGGCGCGGTTGCCGGTATCGCGCAGCCGGAATTCAGCACGAACCTGCTGCAGCCGCCGTATTTATCGAGAAGGTCCAAGACCGCCTTCCGTACATCTTCGGGTGTTCCGTAGGTCAGAACGCCGGACGGATCGATATTGCCGAACAGCGTTACCGAATCGTTGAGCGTATCGTACACTTCGCCGATATCCGTCAGGTAATCAAGTTCCATCGCGTCGGTGCCCGTTTCGGGAAAATATTTCAGAATAGCTCCTGTATTTCCGCAGATATGCAAGATATAGGGAAATCCTAAATCATGAACAACTTCGATAATTTTTTTTTCATACGGAAAGCCGTAGCGCTTATACATATCCGGCGAAATCATCGCGGGCCCGGCAACGCTGTCCCCGTTCGACAGGATGTCCGCGCCGGTTTCCGACATGGCCGTAAGGAACTGTTTCGACGCCTCGAAGCAGTAATCCAACAGTTCGGTAACGTAATGCTGCTTCTCCTCGTCGAGCATGTCCATCATCCAGTTCTGCGCTCCCCGCATCATCGAAGCTAGGGAGAAAGGCGCCTGATCGCAGTTACCGCGGACGGAAATTTCCCCCTGAAAATGGTCCGCCAGTTTCCGCACGGCTTCGAGCCAAATATTGATGTATTTGTACCGCAGGACATCCGGCCCGTGCAGTTTCCGTACATCCTCGAGGCTGTCCAGGTTCCAATCGTGGGAACGGGCGCATTCCTTTTCGGGAAAATCAACCGGCACTCCCACCGATCCGGCGAGGGTAACCGTATCCATATCGACTAAAATACCGTCGTAACGGTATTTTTCCACGGCCCGGATAAATGTATCGGCAATTTTGTCCGGGTCCTCCCGGTACTCACCCTGGGAGTACCCGGCTTCCTCCGCGGCCATTAAAAAATTGTGCAGTGTTATTGGTATTCCATCGGAAGGTTCGCCTTTCAGCGCGGCATGTATGCGTTCGTATCCGTTCATAGTATTCTGCCTTTTCTTTACTGGTCCTTTAGCGAAGGAATTCCAGATATATCAGCATCCTGCGGAATTTTTTCCCACAAAATATCAACCGCCCAGGCTGCGGTAAGGCCGACAATTGTCGGGCACACACGAGCGTGTCCTCCCATCTCCTCGTAACACTGCAGCTCCTCATCCTTGCTAAAATCGAAACGCCGACCCATTTTCTTTTCCAGGATATCGCCGCAGATAATCGTACCGTGTTTCTCTTTGAAACGCTGAATCAGCTCCTGTCCCATAAACGACGAATCGCAGACCATCTTTTTCTCTTCCCACTGGGTGTAGGTCCTACCGAAAAAGTAACTGAACGCGGCCATGGCGCCGGCAACTGCACCGCAGGTGCCTTCGGTTGTAATTGCTGTACCGCCTTCGAATGCGGACAGGCAGCGGAAAATAAGCGTGTTTTTTATCCCAAGAGCTTTAGTTATCCCGTGGAAGCATTCCTGCGAGCAGCACATCCGTTCCCGTTCTCCTTCAAAGCCCGCCTGAAAGGCGGCTTCCATCGCCTCTTCTTTTGTCAATCCGTTTACTTTTTTCATGTTTTTATTTCCTCCTATGTAACAACTATCAGTCCATGACAGCCCAGAATCTGGTGACGGTTAACTATATTTTTCTACCGATTCAAACATTGCCCGTAAATTCTCCGTCTTTGCGTTATCAATTAGTGCACCTGCATCGAGTATAAAACCGCCATCCCGGCCGACCCCCTGGATGAGTTTTTTACAATAATCATTAACTTCTTCCGCGGTACCAAAAGCAAGCATTGCGTTCGGCACATTTCCGGCGATGCAAGCGACATCCCCGAGAACATCTTTTGCACGGTACATGTCAACTATCTCAAAATCGTAAATAACTTTTCCCTTCGGTACATCGCG
>CAZSGZ010000182.1:6463-7486 GCA_964606455.1 uncultured Spirochaetales bacterium | reverse complement strand
TTTGTATATGAAAAAATTCTCGAAATGAAAAAAGCAGGCGCGGGAATACTGCTGATAACTTCGGACCTTGATGAAATTATCGGTTTGGCGGACACTGTCGTTATTATGCACCGCGGTCGGATTGTAGCGAAACTTCCAAATAACGATGATCTGGATAAAGAGCTGATTGGTGAATATATGCTGGGGCTCCGGGATGATTTCGCGGAAGCGGAGAAAACAGAGGTACCTGCCGGCAATGACTAAGAGAAAACTAGATGAAGTTTTCAGCAGCGCCGCCGGGCTTATTCTAACACTTCTTATTGCCCTGGTGTTTGTTATTGTTCTCATTTTTATTTTAAGTAAAAACCCGGGACAGACAATTTATTACTTTTTTATCGGGCCGTTCACGAAGCAGTATTATTTCGGCAATATGCTGAACCGCGCTATTCCCCTCATACTGACGGGACTCGGGATATCGATTGCGTTTAAAGCTTCCGTTTTTAATTTAGGCGGAGAGGGCCAGGTCTATTCGGGAGCGCTTGCCGCGACGGTGGTGGCGTTATGGCTGCCGAAGGCCCCCGGTTTTCTCGGTGCGGCCGCGGGCATTGCCGTTGCCGTTGCCGCCGGTGCTTTTCTCGCGGGGCTTTCCGGATTATTCAGAATGCGGTTTGGAACGGATGAATTAATTTCCTCCTTTCTTATCTCCAGCGCCGTTGTGCTGATTGTCAATTTTTTTATTACCGGACCCTTAAAAGATCCGGGGAGTAATCTTCTTACAACCGGAATGATACCGGAGCAGTATAAACTGCTGAAAATATTCCCCCCCTCGAAACTTGATATCAGCATTGGTATTGCCGCGGTATTTGCCGTGCTTACCTATTTTTTTCTGTACCGGACACACTGGGGCTACGAACTGCGGATGTGCGGCCTGAACAGAAATTTTGCCCGGTACGGGGGTATTCACGTCGGGAAGTACCTCCTTCTGCCCATGGTAATGAGCGGCGGTTTCCACGGCATGGCCGGAAGCTTTTCCATGTACGGTAC
>CAZSGZ010000182.1:0-6453 GCA_964606455.1 uncultured Spirochaetales bacterium | reverse complement strand
ATGTCTGAAGGGGGTCACCTTCGGCATGGGATGGAACGGGATTGCCGTTGCGCTTATAGCGAAAAACAATCCTCTCGCGGTAATCCCCGCGGCACTCTTTTTTGCGTACCTGGAAGCGGGAGCACAGGCGGCGATGCTGCATTCGGATGTTACATTTGAAATTGCCGCGGTTGTTCAGTCGGTTATTTTTTACCTGGTTACCGCGCAGGCCCTCTATTCGCTTTTTCGGTTTCGAAAAAGGAAAATTGCATGAACGGCGGCGGATTCAGCATTCCCCTCCTCCACAACACCGTGGGGATTATGACACCCTTTCTCCTCGCGGCGATTGGCGGCCTTTTTACCGAAATCGCCGGGGTGCTGAATATTGCCTTAGAGGGGCTGATGCTGATCGGCGCTTTTTTCAGTGTTCTGTTTACCGCCGCTACGGGGAGCCTGCTCTTAGGGGTTTTATTAGGTATCGGGGCTTCGGTACTGACGGCCTACGTTTTGGGCGCGGTCAGCTTGAAGCTGAAGGCGAACATATTCATTACCGGTCTCGCGACAAACCTGTTTGCTTCGGGCTTTACGGTTGTCCTTGCTTTCCGTATTTTCGGCAACAAAGGGGTTGTACGGTTTGAAAACCTTCCTTCTCTGCCCGTACTGTCGGTGCCTTCCCTGGAGCGGGTCCCGGTATTGGGAGATGTATTTTTCGGGCACAACATATTTGTGTATGTAAGCTGGATTGCCGTCGCGGTTACCGCGGTGGTTATTTACAAAACCCCCTTCGGCCTCCGCCTTCGGGGAACGGGACACAGCCCGGATACGATTTCTTCCCTCGGCCTGAAACCGGAGCGGTATCAGCTCTACGGAATTTGTATTTCCGGTTTCACCTGCGGACTTGCCGGAGCAATGCTGACATTGAACATGGGTGCTTTTATACCTGAAATAACCTCGGGACGGGGCTGGATTGCGCTGGTTGCTATTTATCTGGGGAATAAAACACCCTTCGGCATTCTTGTCGCGTCATTTGTGTTTGGTTTTGCCGAAAGTTTTTCCAATTTCGCCCAGGGGCTGATCAATATCCCCGCGGATTTTATACTGGCATTCCCCTACATTATTACCTTACTGGCGATGATCGGATACTCCATCTGGAAATACTACAAGCAGAGGAATCAATAAGGATACGACAATGATTTTCGTTGCAGACTTGGGAACAACCGTAGTAAAAACCGCCCTGTTTACCGAAGAGGGTGAGCTGGCGGGGAAGGTGGAGCGGCCGGTGGTGCTTGTTCCGCATCGAGATCCGGTATACCACGAAACCGACGCTGAAAGCTGGATTTCCGCGGTGCGGGACGCGGTCGGTATGCTCGAGGTGTCCCGGCGGAAAAAGATCAGTGCGGTTGTTATCAGCGGCAACGGGCCTACCCTGGTCCCCGTGGGTGCCGACGGCATGCCCGCGGATATGGCTATTTCATGGATGGATAGACGAGCCGCCGCGGAAGCAAAAGAAATTTCAGCGCTTACCGGCTTTCCCGTCGATCCGATGTTTTATCTGCCGAAGGCCTACTGGATCTTTCAACACAAGCCGGAAATTTACGCGGCGTCAAAATATTTTTTCTCATGTCCCGAATACATCAATTATCTGCTTACCGGGGAAGCGAAGACGGTCCTTCCCGTTCCCGAGTACAAACCCTATATCTGGACGGAGGAGCTGGTTGGAAAACTGGGGATGGATTGGAACAAGTTTCCCGACTTTGTCCGTCCCGGCGATTTTTTGGGAAATACCTGCGGGACCGCGGAAATGCGGTTCGGTTTTCCCAAAGGAGTACCGGTTTTTGCCGGCGGGCCCGACTTTATCGTCTCTCTGTTAGGGACCGGTACCGTTGCGCCGGGGCGGGCATGCGACCGGGCCGGAACATCCGAGGGTATTAATTTATGTACTGAAAAGCTGGTTACGGACAGCCGGCTTATCTGTGTTTCCCATATCATCGAAGGTCTGTTCAATATTTCCGGCATCATTTCAACTTCCGGGAAGGCCCTGGAATGGGTAAAAAACGTTACCGGAAAGGAGGACGCTTCCTATGAGGAATTGTTTGCTTCGATACAGGATGTTCCTCCCGGGGCGGACCGGCTGCTGTTTCTTCCCTATCTGGCGGGGGAGCGGGCGCCGATTTGGGACCCCGCCGCCAGGGGTGCTTTTATCGGCCTTTCCCTCAGGCATGACGGAAAGGCCATGGTCCGTGCCGCGGTAGAGGCGGTAGGCTACGCTATTCGGCACATTATTTCGGTAATGGAAGAGATGGGGCTGTCCGTGGACGAGCTGCGTGTAACCGGCAGCCAGGCGAAGAGCGGCTGCTGGAACCAGATAAAAGCGGACATAACGGGGAAAAGAATTCTCGTACCGGTGTTGAAATATTCGGAGCTGGCGGGGGACATGGCAATTGCCTCCTACGGCCTGGGGAATTACGCAACCCTTGCCGAGGCCGCGGACAATTCCGTACACATCGAAAGGGAGTATGTACCGGCCCCGGAACGGAAAGATGTGTACGATGAGATGTTCGGTTTGTACCTTGATTCGTATTCGGGCCTGAAAGATATATTTGCAAAGTTAAGTGCCCGCGGGAAACCCGGTCCCTAGACGATAAATTGTTCAAGGACCGACCTTGTTTTTTCAGGCTCTGCCGAATCGGCGGCACGGATAAACTCTTTCCACTCCTCCCGTTCCTGTTCAACCCGCTCTCCTATCTCTCCGGAGTCGAGGGCGGCCATCAGGTCCTTAAGCTCCCGCCACCCGCTGCCGAGCAGAATTTCCGCGCCGCCGGCATCCCCGTCGTTTACAAGCAGGAGGGCTTTATAGAGCGTATGAAAAAAAGCCTGCGCCCGGGCGAGGGGGCCCGCGAAAACACCGGGCATGGGGTCGATGTCCTCCTTAATGCAGAAATATTCCGCTAAATACCGGAAAATGATAAGCCGGTACATATCGCCGAGAAAGCGGGTAACGGCCGTCTTTTTTTCCGACGAAGCAACAGCTCCTTTGTAATGGGCAATCCGTAAATCGGGATGGAAAATCCCCCGAATGCCCCCGGCAAGGCCGGAAAAATAAAACTGCTGGTCCTCCGCCCGCCCGACAAGGGAAAAGGTGAACGGGACAGCGCTCCTCAGGCCCCTGTTGGATATTCCGTAACCCCCGCCTTTTACAACGGTGTGGGAAATGAAATCGGTTAAACGGTGAAACCTGTTGTACAATGCCGTTGCCCGCGCGTGGGCGGTCCCTTTGTTGAAAAACAGGTCCCCGCCGGGCGTGCGTTCAGGCAGCTTGACGTCGGGCTCCCGCATCGCTTCCCGGTACCCTAAACGGCCGATATCGGCTTCGTTGATGTATTCGCCTAAGTTAAAGGCAAGACCGACTTTTCTGCCCCGCCAGTCGGCAGCCGTCCCGTCCCAGTATTCATGACAGAGGGTCTGTATCCACGTCTTTCCGGTAACGGCGTGGAGGTCCCGGGACCGGATTCCCTCGTCGGTATCGAGCTTAAAGCCTCCCCGAATACCGTATGCTTTTTCTAAGAGCAGCTGTGTGTATTTCAAGGCGTTAAAATGCACGCCGTATTTTCCGAAGACCGAATACACGCCGATCTCGCGGTTGAACAGCTCCTTTTGTATTGTCCCGAGGGCTTGTTCGGTGAGAACGAAGACCCGCATGTGCTGTAACCCGAGGGTGCGCAGCCGCCGGATAATCCATGACCCCGCAATGCCGTCCAGGTTTTCATGGGTAACCGAAACCGAAAGTAAAACCGGTATTGTATATTCCGGAGGAAGTACACCCTGCTCTTTTTCAAAGGCAAGGTCTGTATCCAGTTCCCGGAGGCAATTGATAAGTTCGTGGCGGTCGTCCTGTTCAAAAAGATGGACGGGATGATCGTAGTCGGCGATTTTCCGCCCCGGATTCCGTAGAACTGCCTTCGCCTGCTCCGCGTACCCGCCCGCCGCGGCGGGACCTTCCGGCAGGGTGTACAGGGCATTCAGCTGCAAAACGACTTCCGTCGGCCGTATCGGTTCCGGGTTCGGCCGAACATCCGTCAGCTTCCACCTCTTCAGAATTTCATCATCCTTCATTCCGGTTTCCGGCGCCCAAATTCGAAAAATTGTTTCCGCCTTTTTTTCGGCCGATGTGCCGGGGCCTGTCAGGACCGAGAGTGCCTCCTCCGCCTTTTCCCGGTTTTCACCGGCCGAGTAAAAGGAGCAGAATATTTCCTTTGCCCGTTCCGCCGCCTGATAAAGCATCCCGTCGGCCTTTTCGGGCGCGCCCTGCTCCCCGCTTCCGCTTATACAGTACCGGAAAATTCCGGTAATTGTGTCGACAAGCGGATCCTGAGCGGACAGCTCCAGATGTAACGCAATTGCCACTGCAACTGTTTGGTTAAACAACTCCTCGGCGATTTGTCTCTTCTTTTCCATAAGCAGGTAGTATACGACAGAAATAGGTCGGGGAAAAGGGGTGAAAATAACAAAAAACTATTTAGTTTGCAAAACTTCTTTTTTATCTAGTTGACAATAGGGGAATTTAGGGTAGAATCTTTATATGCTTGCATTTGAAGGAAAATTGCTAAAATGAAAAAAACATCCGTAAAGGTCAATAATCAAAAAAAAGTACTCGGTTTTTTTCGTAAGGGTGAAATTCTTTCAATTGCGGATATCGCGCGAAGCGTCAATATCAGTAAAACAACTATTAAAAAGATTGTTGATTATTACCAGGAAGTTGGAATCGTAAATGATGTCGGGAAGGGAGAATCAACGGAAGAGGGGGGGAAGAAACCTTCATTATTTCAGATAAATAAAAATTACGGATGCGTTATAGCCGTCCACTTAGGCCCGGATTTCTGTTTCGGTGCTGTTACGGACCTGCACGGTGATATCGTAAATTCCTTCTTTAACACCATTGAGAGCAAGCAATTTGATTTTGTCCTCGAGTGTCTAACTCAAACAATTAACAATTTAATCGCCCTGGTAAATACTGATGTGACAAAAATACTAGGTGTTTCTCTGGCGTTTCCGGGGATTGTCAATGTGGATACGGGGGTCGCGATTTTTTCTCCCCATTATGTGGATTGGGGTACCAATATTCCCCTCGTTGAAATGCTTCGAAAACGTCTTCCTGATTCGATCCATATAGAAATTGAAAATGTAAACCGTCTCCAGGCATTTGCGGAGGGAATTAAAGGGAAGGCCCGGGGGAAGAAAAATTTCGTTATAATCGATGCAATTTACGAAGGGTTGGGGGCCGGAATCGTATTCAACGGTGAGCTTTGGGAGGGTGCTGAATATCTTTCCGGAGAAATCGGGCATATGGTTCTGATGCCGGAAAACGGTCCACCCTGCATTTGCGGAGGGACTGGCTGCTTCGAAGCTTTGGTCTCGATCAATAGACTGAATAAAAAATTGAAAGAGTATTACCAAAAAAATAAGAATTCCCTCATTTTTCAGAACGCCTCAGCTGATGAAATCAATATTGAAAGATTATTCGAAGCATTTCGGCAAAATGACGATTTGGCGGTTGAAATTATCACGGATATCGTAAAGTGGTTTGCCATAGGTATTAACAATGTGATCATGGTGTATGATCCGGAGATGATCATCCTTCAGGGCATTTACAGTGCTGCCGGCCCCTCTTTTCTGGAAATGCTGAAAGAAAAAATCGATCAAATGTCTCTTCCCTACCTGAACCGGAAGGTGGAAATAGTCTTTTCCGACTTTGGAAAGGAACGGGGTGTACTCGGCGCGGCAGCGCATACGCTGTGGCATTTTTTTAACAAGCATTCTTTTTAGCGGGCTTTGGCTGGTAGTGTTGTTAGAATGCAGCTCGAAAAATATAATGTATTGCAAATAGTTAACATAATAGTATAAAAATCTGTTGACAAAACCAAAATGTGTGGTAAAATATTTCCTAATAATAATTATAATATTTGGAGGTTTGTATGAAAGGAAAAAGGTTATTGAGTGTATTAATGATTACACTCATGTTAGTGGTCGGCGCAGGGCTTGTCTTTGCCGGAGGGCAAAAAGAAGAAACGTCTGCTTCTGGAGATGAAAAAATCAAAATCGGTTTTCAGAACATAGGAGAAACTGTCGATTTTTGGGTTTGGGTTGGAGATGGGATGGAAGAAGTAGCAAAAGAGAAGGGTGTTGAGTTAATTAGAGTAGATAATAAAGCTGACGGAACTGTCGCTGTGCAAAATGCTGACTACCTTATTAATGCTGGTGTAGACGGGATAATTCTGTATATGAACGACACGAAGGTTAATGAACAAATTAAGGAGATGTGTGATGAAGCTGGCATCCCGCTTTTAGCTGTAGATATTCCTGCAGGAGATGCGAAATTTTTCGGTGGTGATAACTATACCGCTGGCTATATAGCCGGAGTAGAATTAGGAAAAGCAGCCCAGAAAAATTGGAATGGAAAAATTGATCTTCCCACAA
>CAZSGZ010000181.1:3819-7498 GCA_964606455.1 uncultured Spirochaetales bacterium | reverse complement strand
AAAGTTTACTTGATAGGATACATTCCCTGATCCTTTTGTCACAACTATCTGTCTATAATGATAGTTTTCATTCCACCATATTAGATCATAGACATCAATAAAAACTGTTTTTTGATAAGTATAAACTATTTGATTTTTAAATACAATTGTACTTATAAAATCATGGTTTCCAAATCTCTTACATTTGTTCCGGTTCCGGAGCATGCGGCGGGTTTTCAGAAAGACACGCACCGAGTCGTAAAAAATATGGGGGTAGTTGCGTTTAATTTCCAGGGCCGGGACGGGAATAACGTGTTTGCCTTCGGTGTTTCGGGATTTGCGCGCGATTTCAATGTCTTTCTGTGTCGCAATGTCTTCTATTTTGATCATTTTTGAAGGATGGGGGAGGCCGAGGCGTTTCGAGATTTTCGTGACCATCCCTTCGGAAGTGCCGATTATCAGGATGCGTTTAAAATTTTCCCTCTCTAAGGCCCTCACAACCTCCTGCCTGTGTGCTTCCTGGTCAAAAAGCGCGGTTTTAATGGCAGTTAAATAAATTTTTTCCTTTTTCGCGGATTTACCGGCGATAATCTGCTCATCTTTGATAAGAAGTCCGTCGTCAATGATAAAATTGACCCCGTATTTCGCGGCGATAAGCCGGGCCCGGAAACTTTTTCCCGTACCGCTTTCCCCCACAAGGGCGTACACTTGTACACCTTTCAAAAGCCAGACAAGGTGATGTAAAAAGGATCTCATTCCGTAAGAATACTCATTTACCGGGAGATATGGAAGCGATTTTCCCGGTAATTTCATGTTTCAGACGGTTCAGGAGCTTTTTTGTTTCCCCGCCGGGGAACAGTGATGTACATGTTTCCCGAAAATTTATGGGCAGCGGTGCGTACAGCGGTGGAAGCCCCGGGGTGTCCGCGGTTTCCCGAAAGTACAGATGAAAGGCATGGAGAAGGTATCCCCCCTTTCGGGAAGGCCTATTATTGTATTTGACGTCCCCCGTCAGGGGCAGTCCGTGCAGTGCCGCCTGGGCCCGGATCTGATGGGTCCTTCCGGTTACCGGGACGGTCAAACAGAGGGTCTTTGAAGCGGAACGGAGGAGGGGAAAAATATGCAGAACGCTTCTGCTCCCGGCGGGGTCCGATATGGTTATTTTTACATCTTTGTCCCGCTTCAGCCGGTCTTCCCAGTGTTCCGGGGACCGAAGAATACCGTCGTGAATACCGATATATGCCTTTACCGCCTGTTTTCGGGACAGGAGGTCCGAAAACCATACCGCCCCCCGGATAGATTTTCCGCAGACAACAATACCCGAGGTATTCCTGTCCAGACGGTGCAGCGGGGCGGGGGTAAAGGCCAGTGACTGTTCCATAACCTCCTGCAGATAGTGCAGCAGGAAGGTCTGGAGGGACCCGTTCCCGTGGGTAAGGATGCCGGAAGGCTTATTGAAAACGACAAAATGGCTGTTCTCGAAAATTATTTCTTGTACCAAGCCGTGTTCCGGAAGCTCTCCCTCACCCGCAGCCCCGCCGCGGGGAGTGAGATCCGGAGGAAAGGCAATGACGTCCCCTTCCCGAAGCGTGTATGAGGGAGGTTTCTTTTTGCCGTTTACGGTAATTCGGCCTTTTCGAATGGCCGAGTATATTGCCCCGAGACCCGTATCCGGGAGCAGTTTTCTGCATACCCGGTCGAACCTCCGGCCGGCATCATCGGCCCCGGCGGTGCGTTTCATACCCCATTATTTCTTAAAACCGGACGCTTGACAATCGATTACCCAAACCGGAGAATAAAACCCGCTACAATGGACAAAAGGAAAACTGAGCGTATCGGGATGCTTCTCATTTTATTCTCTTTTCTGCTCTATGCCGGGGCCGGATACGGCATTCTCCGGGGCAGTATGGATTTTCAGCCTCGGCGCGTTTGGGATGGATACTATCCTGTTTTACTGCCCGCGGGGGAAGCGGGTACCGAAATAGGGAACATAATCGCCTCGGCATTTCCGGTCGTTTCCCATGAAAACAGCAGCGTCCGGTATTTTAATTTCAGCGGTCCCGAGGAGCTGCCGCTGTCCGAAGTGGAAGACCGCTTCAGTTCTATCGACTCCAGAATAGACCCGTATATGCGGCGGGCCGGTGGGTATTTTGTTTCCCGGGACGGAGATTTTACAATAATCTACTGCCAAAGCGACGAAAACCCGGTGAAGGTACTGTTTCAACTTCGGCGGTTTCTCAAAGACGCGCCTGACGGCTGGGTTTTCATCGGTACGAACTGGACGGTCCGGCTGGCACTGACCGGTTTTTTCTTCCTGCTGATGGCCGCGGCATTTTTTTTACCCCGGCGCCGCGGGATAGCAGTACCCCTTTTCGGCCTGCCGTGGCTGCCGCTGGTATTTTTCGGTCCGATACAGACCGTAATGATTGCCTCCGCCGTTTTTTATGCCGCGGTCCTTACGGGAACATATCTGCCGACGGTCGTCCGGGAATACCTGAATCGGGGAAAATGTATGACCGCGAAACCCCTGGTCTATCTCACCGGTATTTTATGGATTGTCGGTCTCCTTTTCGGCATAGTTATTCTCCGTGTAACTCCCGCCGCGGCCCCCGGGGTGCTCAGTATCGCCTGCGGTGTGTGTTCAGCCCTTGCCGTCGAAATATTTCTTGTCGGTCTGGCCGCGGTCAAGCACGCCGGGCAGGCCCATACGCTTTTTTTTCATATTCCTTTGGCAAAGGGCAGAAAAATGAAGCCGCGCTTGCTTCGGATGCTGCCGGTGATGGTCATGACGGGGCTTGTCATGATAATTCCCCTGTTTGTATCCCGCTTCTCGTCGGAGCTGGACACGGAAATACCCCGGCCGGTGGAAGTACGCCCCGGACCGGCGAATTACACCCTCCTGAGTATGCTCGATTCGGGAGCTTCAGCCGGAGACGGGTACCTGCCGGGAATAGGGGACTACATTAAACACCGCCTCTATCAGCATGGATGGCTGTACAACGTTCCCTATGAAATTCCAAAGCCGGGGACATCGTATTACATTTCCACCTTTTCGCCGGCTGAGGAGGGAGGCGGCGGCGGAGTTGTGCAAGAAGAGAAAACAGTGCTTCGAATTACGGAGGAGTGGTATAAACGGGAAATCAGCGGCGGAACGGGGACGGGAATTATCGATCTGCTTCTTCGTCAGCAGGGCCCGGCGCTGGTGCGGTATGAAAAAACCAAACAGGTGGCTTTCACGGGAACGGAAATTATTGTATACTATATTGCCTGGTTTGTACTGCAGGTGACCGGGTTGTTTTCTTTCACCTATTTGACACCTATTACGTTGTATGGTAATAAAGCTGTGGAATTAAGGAGACAGCGTCAAGCGGCATGAAAAATGTAAAAACTTTTCCAAAAGGCGGGATCCATCCCCATGACATGAAGCATCTTTCCAAGGATGGAACCATTGTAAACGCGGTTATTCCTCCGGTTTCGAAAATTCCTCTCTCCCAGCACATCGGCAGTCCCAGCGAATGCGTTGTCATGACGGGTGAAGAAGTCCGGGAAGAAATGCTGATCGGTAAAAGCACCGGTTTTATTTCTACGAATATTCACTCCCCTATACCGGGTATTGTCAAGTCGATCGAGACAATCCTCCTGCCGTCGGGAGTTTCGTCTCAGGCGGTCGTTATCGAGCTGCAGGGGGAGTTTAATCGGA
>CAZSGZ010000181.1:2923-3809 GCA_964606455.1 uncultured Spirochaetales bacterium | reverse complement strand
CAGCATGCCAAGCAGACATGGGACAATTTGGGCAAAGAAGAACTGCTTCAGAAAATATTGGATAAGGGAGTTGTCGGTATGGGGGGGGCGACATTCCCGAGCCATGTAAAATATACCGTCCCCCGGCAGAAAAAGGCGGAGTATTTCGTCGTAAACGGCGTTGAATGTGAACCATATTTAACGGCGGATTACAGGCTGATGATGGAGAAAACTTCGGAACTGTTTACGGGCATCAGAATCATTCAGAAGGTCCTCGGTGTAAAAACAACGTTGATCGGGATCGAGGTGAACAAACCCGATGCCATTGAGATTATGGAAAAAGCCGCGGAGGAGAGCGGTCTCGACATTCAGGTAGTTCCCTGCAGGATGAAATATCCACAGGGGGACGAGAAGCAGCTTCTCAAGGCGGTATTGGGCCGTGAAGTGCCCTCCGGCGGACTTCCCCTGGATATCGGCGCCGTCGTATCCAATGTGGGGACCGTTTTTGCGGTATACGAGGCCGTTGTCTGGAACAAGCCCCTCATCGAGCGGGTGGTAACGGTAAGCGGCGGAGCAATCCGCAGGCCCGGCAATTTGAAAGTGCGTATCGGGACTTCCGTGGCTACGCTTCTCGAGGAATGCGGCGGGCTGAAAAAGACCCCGGAAAAAATTGTCATGGGCGGTCCGATGATGGGTTTTGCCCTCTGTGATATGGACACCCCGGTCATGAAAGGGACGTCGGGTATTCTCGCCCTTACCGCAAAGGAGTGCGGAAGAGCAAAAGAAACTCCCTGCATACAGTGCGGCAGGTGTATTCAGGCATGTCCCATGGGGCTGAACCCAACCAGACTGTTTAAAAATATCGAACACGGCGAATATGCCGCCGCGGAAGAAATGGGGCTGATGG
>CAZSGZ010000181.1:0-2913 GCA_964606455.1 uncultured Spirochaetales bacterium | reverse complement strand
TCTCGAGTACGGCGATGCCCTCGAAACAGGATTGATGGACTGTAAAGAGTGCGGTTGCTGCGCATTCGTTTGTCCGGCCCGTATTCATTTGGTGCAGGGAATGAAATGGGGAAAAGGTATGCTGAAGAAGGCAAAGAAATGAAAGCGGCAGAAACAGAGAAAAAGAACGGTACCCTCGTAACGGTATCGCCTCATATCAGTCATCCCGCGAACACCGCGAATATTATGTGGTCGGTTACGGCATGTCTGGTGCCCGCGGGTGTTTGGGGAATTTACGTCTTCGGTATTCAGGCACTCTATGTCGTACTCGTTTCAGTTGCCGCCGCGGCAGCGGGCGAGCTGATCATGGCCCGGCTTTTGAAGCGGAATTGCACCGTCGGCGACGGAAGCGCGGTGTTGACCGGCCTTTTAATCGGATACAACATGCCCCCGGCGGTACCGCTTTTTATACCGATAATTGCGTCTCTTTTCGCGATTGTTGTGGTAAAATGGACATTCGGAGGTTTGGGAGGCAACTGGATGAACCCTGCGCTGGCGGGACGGGCCTTCGTTTTTTTCTCATGGACGGGACCGATGGCAGCCTGGACACTTCCGAGGACAATCAGTGTAGACGGAATAACCGGCGCGTCTCCCTTGGGGTTTATTAAGGCCGGCCTGTACGGTTATTCCGGGAGCGCGGGGGGACCCGTCGAATTTTTAGCTGAAAACGGATTTCCTCACACCCTCATGGATGAACGGGTTACCGGATGGCTGCGGGAGCATCTCTTTCCAAACATTCAAAACGGATACGCCGATATATTTACCGGCAATGTCGCGGGCTGTATCGGCGAAGTTTCTGCGCTGTTTTTACTTCTCGGGACGGTCTACCTGTTTGCTCGGAAAATTATTACCTGGCACGTACCGGTTTCCTATATTCTTTCCTTCGGAGTCCTTACCTGGATTTTCGGAGGTCTGCGATTCGGCAGCGGTTTTTTCAGCGGCGACGTGGTGTTTCATCTCTTTACCGGCGGACTGGTGTTAGGCGCGTTCTATATGGCAACCGATATGGTTACATCGCCGCTGACAGGCAAGGGGATGATTATCTTCGGTGTCGGGATAGGTGTTTTTACCTTCCTTATCCGCTTCTACGGCAGTTTTCCCGAAGGCGTCTCCCTTGCCATCCTGCTGATGAATATTTTCGTTCCCCTTATCAACAGGCTGACGGGGCCGAAACGCTTCGGTGTAACGAAAGAAACGGAGGCGGCGTCATGAAAAAGACACTGCTTGTGGGAAGTAAACTGGCCCTTATCTGCGTAATAGCTGCCGTGGTCCTCGGTTTCGTGAATGCGGTAACGGAACCGAAAATAGTTCAAAACAAGAAGGAAGCTCTGCGGCGGGCAATCCAGTCCGTTGCCGGGAACAGCGAGACGGGAGAACAGACCGCGGTTCGGGACTATCCGGGAGTCGAGTATTATTATGAAATAGAGGATGACGGCGGCGGGTACATCGTAAAACTGATCGGCACCGGCTACGGCGGAGAGATGCATCTCCTGGCCGGCTACCGGCCGGGGGGAGAAATTTTTTCCGTCGTACTGATGGAAAATCAGGAAACTCCCGGACTCGGAAAAAAAGCGGAAGCTGAAGGCTACATGGACAAATATATCGGTACCGGCGGGGATGAGCCGGTACCCGTATTGAGAGATCAGCTTTCCCGGGAGGAAGCTGACGCGATAACCGGAGCGACTATTACCTTTGTCGGTATCGGACAGGCCCTCTTGAACGGTTCCGATTTTGTAAAATCCTTAGGAGAAGAAAAATGAAGGATTTCATGAAAGGTCTTTTTAAAGAAAACCCCATTTTTATTGTTCTTCTCGGGCTGTGCCCCGCACTTGCCGTGTCCACGCAGGTGGTGAATGCCCTGGGAATGGGGGCGGGGGTTATTTTCGTTCTCTTAGGATCAAACATTTTCGTAAGTCTGTTAAAGAATTTTATTCCTGAAAAAGTCCGTATCCCGGCCTACATCGTTATCATCGCTTCGTTTGTAACGATAGTCGACTTGACCATGGAAGCCTATGTTCCGTCACTCTCAAAGAGCCTTGGAGTTTTCGTACAGCTTATCGTGGTCAACTGCGTAATACTCGGCAGAGCCGAAGCATTTGCCAGCAAGAACACCTTGGGGAAATCAGTGTTAGACGCCTTGGGGATGGGAATCGGGTTTACCATTGGTTTACTGATGATAGCGTTCTGCCGGGAAGTACTCGGCGCGGGGACGATAACTTTGTTTGCCCTCGGTACCTTCGACGGTGTAATTGAGATTCCCGGTTTGGTGGACGCGCCGGCGAGGGTAATCGGTTTGTCCGCGGGAGCGCTTCTCGTCGTGGGATATTTGAAGTCCATGTTCGACACGCTGCAGCGGAGGAAAAAGGAGAAGACGGCATGACATACGTTGGAATTATCATTACCTTTGTCTTTGTAAACAATTTTATCTTGACGCAGTTTCTCGGGCTCTGCCCGTTTATCGGGGTCTCGAAAAACGTGGAGTCTGCCGTGGGGATGGGGTTCGCGGTCACGTTTGTTATGTCAATTGCCTCCCTGGTAACCTGGATTATCTATAATTTTATTTTAATACCGCTGAACATTACGTTTCTGCAGACAATTACCTTTATTCTTGTCATCGCGACCCTGGTACAGCTGGTAGAGATGGTCATTCAGAAAATTTCACCTCCGTTGTACAAAGCCCTGGGCATTTATTTACCGCTCATTACCACAAACTGCGCCGTTTTGGGGATTGCCCTTATCGTTATTAGAAACAATTATTCCGCCTTGGAGAGCTTCGTTGCAGGTTTTGCCGCGGGACTCGGGTTTTTACTGGCGATAACCCTTATGTCGACAATACGGGAGAAACTCGATACGGAAAAGATCCCGAAGGCCTTC
>CAZSGZ010000180.1:0-7560 GCA_964606455.1 uncultured Spirochaetales bacterium | reverse complement strand
TACATTGTCTTCCGAAAAAATATACGCGTTTGTGGACATCGGCCCTACTACAAGTGGTATGAACATGGTACTGTATACTACGCAATAGATAGTATTTCTACAAGAGGATATGCTGAGACCGTATATTTATATTGCCTGCCTTTCTCTCTTTTTCTTCCTTGTTCTTCCGGGTGCCGGTGCGTTTTACGTGCGCGGTCAGTGGCGTCAGTTCAGAAAAAATATTCTCGAGTCGACGCTTAGGCCCTTTGTTTCCTATTCGGAAGTGCACGGGTCCCGGAAGGGGTATATCGGGGCGTTTCGATTTATCGGTACGTTAGAGGCCCTGGAGGAAAATTCGGTGTGGATTAAGAATAACCGCCTGACGGTCAGTGCGTTTATGGATAAGTGTCAAGTGTATCTTCTCCCTTCGCAGGACATTGTCGAAAAAGAAGGGCTGTTCGAAAATAATATTGAAACACTGCCGGAGGAAAGCCCGCAGCGGATTTCCTGGCGGAGTATTTTTACCCTTCCCGAGGGGACAATGGTGTTTATAACCGGAGCTCTTTTTCGGGAAGGAGGCCGGACGGTATTCAAGGCATGCCGGGAACATCCGCTCATGATGGTGATCTTCGACGGCTCGGAGGAGACCCTGCTCCGCAGGTCAATTTGGGGAGGAAGGCAGAAAAATGAATACTTGAACCAGTTTACCTTTCCCTCCATCATCGTCGGGTTTTTTTCACTGCTTATCTATGCCTATCTGCTGTATAGAAATGATATCATGATGAAACAGCCCTTTGTTACCGCGTTAGCGGCGGGACTGCTGCCGCTGGCCGGTTTTCTGCCCCCCGGTTTGTTCGGGCTGTTTTTGTACCGTTCCTTCTGGCGGCGGGCACGGGTCCTGCGGGCGGAACGGGACCTGCTGCTGCTGCCGGTGTGGCCGTTTGCAAGGAACCGGGATGCTGCCGGAGGCGTTTACGGTCCGGAACTTCTCCCGGAAGGAAACAGCTATTATTTTACCGCCGCCGAAACAACTATGGAAGCCGCTTTAAAAAAATGCACCGGGGATATTAAAGTCCGGGTCCCGAGTTTAATTAACCGGCCGAGCAGAAGCGAAGTGCACCGGTATTACCTGTTTGGAATACCCGTCCCCGCCGGGGAGCGTCTGTTGTATCTTCCTCCGGCAGACCCGATGGGGGAATATATCCTTGTTCCGGGCAATCCCGAAGAATTATCGAAAAAGTGCGGCGCCTCGGCCCGGAGATTTGAATATATTGCGGTGTCCGCTTTTATCGCCGGATTGGGAATAAATGTGCTGATGATCTTTTGGCTTCTGTATACGATTATCCGGTAATCAGTCTTTTTTCCTGGCGTAATTTACCGTCAGTTTTCTGCCCCGGTATTCCTGTCCGTTTAAAGCATCGATTGCTTCCTGTGCCCGGTGAGCGGGAACGTCAATAAACGAGTAGCTGTCGAGGATCTTTATCTGCCCGATTGTCGCCGGGTCAATTTTTACCGCGCTGGAAAATAATTTTGACAAATCCCGCGGAAATACTTTCCGGTTTTTTCCCACACTGACAAAAAGTGTTGTCGCCGGTCCCGCCTCCGCCTGGCCGCCGCTTACCTGTTTCAAAAGATAGGCGGTAAAATAACCGCGCAGAAAAAACGGTACGTGTTTTTTTACAATTTTCTTGTATACGTCTAAAACTTCCGGAGTCTCTTCCTCTTTGATTGCTCGTACCGCGTTTTCGATGTATCCCCGTAATACGGCATCCTTTTCCTGAGGGAGATTATCTTCTTTGATATCCACTTTGTATTCCTCCTTAAATGTTTCGAAAAATTTCCGTTCTTTTTCCTGAAGAAGACTGATAAAAGCTGTATGTTCCCCCGGTGCGGCAACTTTTTTCAATATTCGGGCATAGAGATGGTAGTCCGCCGGAAACTGATAAAAAATAATCGTCGAAAAATCGATACTCCGGGAGCTGTCAATTTTTTTATACGTTGTTACCGTAACATCATCCCGGCCGAATCCTTCGGCAGAAAGGCGTTTTTCCAGCGAGCCGGCTATGGAAGGGTTCTTCGTGATAAGAACGGTTTTCTCTCCTTCATACCGATGCAGGAGGGTTTTTACCGCATTAATTTTATCTTTCCCGTCATGTATCGGATATGAGATATGGTTTATTGTAGAATTACTCCAGTCGGAATAATTCATGATATGGGGCCGGTGCAGGTGTTCGAGCAGGGGGGCTGCATGGTTTGCGATGGAGGAAAAAACGATCCGCTGCTGTAAATTGACCGTTTTCGATGTAATAAACAGGATGTCCTGCAGGAAACCGTCATGTTCTTCAACCGTATTATCGAGAATAAGAAGTAATTCAACAGTCTGAATATCGATATTATCCCGCCGTAAATGGTCAATGATCCTCTCGGTTGTACCGATAATGAGATTTGGGGGGAACTGAAAATATTTCAGTTCCCGTTTCGGGTTTTTTTCGTACCCTAACGGTGCCGTGCGCAGGTTTTTCTTCAATTCCGGCGGGATTTTTTCGAACTGACACTGCAGTTTGGATACTTCCCGCGGATCGGCTGTAATAATGAGGCACTGGGTGGATGTCTTTGTATATTCTACCCGGAGCAGTGCAATGGCTAAAGCGGCAAAAGTTTTTCCTTTTGCCTGGAGGGTTTCGATGAAAAAATCACGGCCCTGGAATATAAAGGGTACTATATTCTGTTGGATAGGAGTACAATGTTCATAACCGGCCTTTCGAACAATGTTCTGCACCAAATCTGCAGCTTCAGTCCGGCTGTATCTGTTCAGCACTGGAATACCCTGATGTTTTATTTCCCCTACGGTTGCTGCCTTCAGCATATAAACAGTGGGGGGCTTTGTCAAGAAATGAGCATGGAGTAAAATGTATATGCGAAGAGTAACAGCTGTATGTGGTTTATTGCTTTTTATAAGCGGGTTTTGCGGGGCGGAACAGTTCCGGTTTCAATACAGGGAAGGGGAAAAATACCGCATTCTGTCCCGGGTAAAGGAAGATGTGTATATTAACGACACATATTCCCATACCGCGGAGATTCTTAACAAAATTGCCATCCATGTAACGGATACGAAAGAAAACAGCGGCCGGCTGGAAGCAGATTTTATAACTTCCGAAAAATCCGTCGGCGGCGGGTCGCTGTACGAGTGGGGAGAAGAGTATTATTCCGAATTCTGGCGGGACCCCTTCGGCCGATACGATATTGCCGCAAAATATTATATGCCGGTGGTGCGGAATGTTCCCTCCTTTCCCGACAGGGACATAAAAATCGGGGAAACCTGGTCGGCGGAAGGGTGGGAAGTGCACGATTTTAGAAAGAATTTTAACGTTCCCGACCCGTTTTCATTTCCAATCCAAGTGAACTACACATACGCGGGGAAAACAACAAAGGATGGGAGGGAATATGACCGGATTGAAATTAACTACTCCGTTTTTTACCGGGTCCGGCAGAAATATCCGGATCTCGGACTCTATCCCGTGCGTATCAGCGGGTTTTCCCGGCAGGAACTGCTGTGGGACAATACGGCGGGCAGACCATTCTCCTACTTCGAAGAGTTTGATTTTATTTTTACCCTTTCCACGGGGGCGTTCGTTGAATATGTCGGGGAGGCGGAAGCTGAAGTAATTGAATCGGAGGAGCTGGACCGGCGGAAAACGGCGGACAATATCAAAGAGCAGCTGGACAAACAGGGGTATGGGGATACGGAAGTACGGGAGGATGAGGAAGGCGTTACAATCTCCATTGAAAACATACAATTTTTGCCCGATTCCGCCGTCTTGCTGGATTCGGAGAAAAAGAAATTAAACGCAATTGCCGATATATTAAGGGAATACCCAGGCCGGGACCTGATGATTACCGGACACGCGGCCATGGCCGGAACGGAAGCCGGCCGGCAGATATTGTCTGAGCAGCGGGCCAGGACAGTGGCGGATTTCCTTCTGTCGACGGGTGTAAAAGAAGACCGGGAAATGATGATCCGCGGTATGGGCGCCCGGCAGCCGGTTGCGGATAACAGTACCGAGGCGGGGAGACGGAGAAACCGGCGTGTCGAGATTACGATACTGGAGAATTGATGAGAGCCGAGAAAGAAAAACGGATTAAAAAACCGGGATTTTTTGCGAATTTCGTTACAACTCTAAAAAACTCGGCGTATGCGAAGCCAATTATTTTTGTGCTGGGCATTATTATTTTGGCAGGGGTCCTGATGTTCGTTATCGAACTCCGGCCGAATGACCAGTTTGAAAACGTTGCAGACGGGTGGTGGTGGGCCATTATCACCTTCAGTACCACCGGCTACGGGGACAAGGTCCCTCTTACACCCGCCGGCCGAATTGTCGCGGTCCTGACAATATTTTTTGGAATTGCCGGAATGAGCTTTTTGTCCGGTACGTTTGCGTCCGTTTTCGTCGACCAGAATACAAGGGCAAGGAGGGGATTGATGGATTTCCCGAAAATGAATAACCATTTTATTATCTGCGGATGGAAAGACCACATGAAGGACATACTCTTGGATATTCTCGCGGTCTCCGAGGATATTACGTCGGAGCGGATCATCATCATTTCCAATGTCGATTCGGACCGTATCGAAGAATTAAAAGAAGTGAAAGAACTGAAGGGAATCAATTTTGTCCGGGGTGATTATTTTTCCGAGTCCTCCCTGCTGCGTGCAAATGTAAAAGAAGCGAAGAAAGTCCTCATCCTTTCGGATACGTTCGAAAGCGCCGCCGCGTCGGAAGTTGATTCAAAAACGGTAATGACGGTGCTTACGATTAAAGCGATGGCGAAAGACGTATACACAACGGCGGAGCTGCTGGATAAGAAATATGAAAATTATCTAAAGCAGGCGCTGTGCGACGAGATTATGTTCAGCAGGGATTTCAGCCGGAGAATGATAGCGACCACAACGGCCATAAACGGAATGTCTCACATCGTCTACAGCATGCTTTCCAGTGAAACCGATTCAAAATTGAATACTTTTGGAATCCCCGATGAATATATGGGGAAAACCTACGGAGAGTACAAGACATCTTTTTCCCTCCGGGGCAATTTGGTCCTCATCGGGGTACTGGAAAACACCGGTTCTCCTCATCGGGTCAAGATAGAGGCCCTGCGGGAGGCGCAGAAAACTTCCGATGTTTCCCAGCTGGTAAATAATCTGCAGAAGGTAAAGGGGCTCGAAACTAATCGACCGGTATTAGTGCCTTCCGATGATTACGTGCTGCAGAAACATTCAAAGGCCATTGTATTGGAACGGGTGCGGTAGGATGATTAATCAGGAAAACATAATTGAAAAACTGCAGCGGATACCCCTCTTTGAAGAGATAAAGGACAATGATGCTTTTGTCCGGTCCCTTGTAGATATTTGCGACATTCGGGAATACAAAGCCGGGGAAGTAATTATCAAAGAAGGTGACATGGGAACGGAGATGTTCGTTGTCTACACAGGCGGGGTGGAAATCCTTAAAAAGACCCGGGCGGGAGACAATTATACTGTCGTTAAACTAAAAGCGGAATACAACGTGTTTTTCGGCGAATTGGCCCTAATCGATGACGACAAGCGCTCGGCCACGGTGAGGGCAAGCGAAGATTCCGTGTTCCTTGTTATCTCGAAAAATGATTTTTTAAAACTCGGAAATGAACAGCCAAAAATCGGGCTGCCCATCACACGGGCATTGGCAAAAATCCTGGCCGCCCGTCTGCGGAAGACCAACTCGGACATGATGACGATTTTCGACGCTCTTGTAAACGAGCTGAGCGGATGATACCTTTGGATAGTACGATGGACGCGCCGGAAATTATTGTTACCGTTTGGAAAAAGAAAACCGAGATGCAGCAGGCCGGGGCGGAGCCGGAGCGTCTTGTTTTGTCCTCCGCGAACTATAAAAAGCTTCAGGATTACAAAAGCCGCTTAGGTGCCCTGCCGCATCCGGAGCGGGATTATCTTCAGAAAGATTCGCTTTTCGGTATTCCGGTTTTTATCGACAACAGCTGCCCGCTGTCGGTAGAATAGTATTTCTTACTGTAACTGTATTACCCGGACGCTGATTACTCCGTCGATTGCCCGTATTTTTTCCACCGTACTTTCCGGAATTTCAGGCTCAACATCGATCAGGGTATAGGCGTAATCATTTTTATGTTTGTTCAGCATGTCGGATATATTGATCTTTTCCTCCGCTAAAACCGTAGTAATCTGGCCGACCATGTTCGGGATGTTCCTGTTCGTTATAACGAGCCGCGTATTTCCCGTCATTTCCATACTGCAGGCCGGGAAGTTTACCGAGTTAGTGATATTTCCGGTTTCTAAAAAATCTTTCAGCTGCCGTACGGCCATGCACGCGGAGTTTTCCTCCGCTTCCGCCGTCGAAGCCCCGATGTGGGGGAGGGGGATGACATTTTCCATGCCGATAAGGCCGCCGTCGGGAAAGTCCGTTACGTAGCGGGAAATAGTTCCGCTTTCAAGGGCCTTTTTTAGGCCTTCCGGTTCTACCAGTCCGTTACGGGAAAAGTTGAGGAGAACGGCGCCTTTCTTGATTGCGTGTATATTTTCGCTGTTAATCAGTCCTTTATTGGTGTCCGTTAAGGGAACGTGAATTGTTATGTAGTCGGAAACCGACAAAACGTGATCGACGTTTTTAGCACGCTCGATTGTACGTGATAAATTCCACGCGGTATCTACTGAAATATAGGGATCGCAGCCGATAACATTCATTCCGAAGGCATCGGCATCGTTGGCTACCTGAGCGCCGATGGCCCCGAGGCCGATAACCCCTAACGTTTTGCCTTTCAGTTCGGTACCGGTAAAATTCGATTTCTCTTTTTCTACAATTTTCGGGACATCATCGCTTCCGTCTAACGACCGGAGCCACGAAATTGCCGGAAAAAGGTTCCGGGAGGCTAAAAACATGCCGGCAAACACTAACTCTTTTACGCTGTTTGCGTTTGACCCCGGAGTGTTGAATACCACTATCCCTTTTTCACTGCAGAGGGGAATGGGAATATTGTTTACGCCGGCTCCCGCGCGGGCGACGGCTTTCAGCTTGCTTTGAAAGGTATGTGAATGAAGATCATAACTTCTCAGGATAATGGCATCGGGGTCGGAAAATTCCGATGCCACCTCATAGGTTTCCCGGGGAAACAGGTCTAGCCCTTCAGGCGCAATTTTATTGAGAGTTTGAATCTGGAACATGAATATCTCCTGTGTTTTTTTGGGATAATATTCGGATACGGGGAAATTGTCAATGCAGTATTTTTGAGAATGATTCTTATTAGCACTTGCCTAAATATAATAATTATGTTATATATGTATATATTTATATAAAAAGATTTTTTTTGGAGGATACTGATGGAACCATACGACATTTTAGTTCTCGGCGGCGGGCCCGCGGGGATCACGCTTGCGAAGAATCTCGGAAAGCAGACAAGGATGGCGGTGCTGCGGCCGGAAGACCATTCTATGATTTATTGCGCAATGCCTTATGCAATCGAGGACCTGCTGCCGCTTGAAAAAACCCTGAAACGGGACACCCTTATTACCGACGC
>CAZSGZ010000179.1:0-7562 GCA_964606455.1 uncultured Spirochaetales bacterium | reverse complement strand
GGGAAAGGGAGTATTCACCATCAGCCAGGTTGCGCCGGGGGAGGAAAACGGTTTTAAAATACGGATTTACGGTTCGAAGGGGGCTTTGGTATGGGCCCAGGAAAATCCGAACTACATGGAGTTCTATAAAATCGGGGAGCCCCGCCAGACGCTGACGAGGGCGGGCGGAAACCTTTCGGATGAAGCCTCGGCAGCAACCCGCATCCCCGCCGGGCATCCCGAAGGGTACTTGGAAGCCTTTGCAAACATTTACAACGGCGCAACCGAGGCCATCCGCGCCTCCATTGACGGAAAACCGATAAAAACGGAAGCGTACAGCTTTCCAACGGTGTACGACGGGCTTCGAGGGATGGAGTTTATCTATAAAACGATGGAATCCTGCGACAAAGGATCGACCTGGGTCAAGGTGTAAGGTTTTTTATGATATTCCGGAACCGGGAGTAAATCAATAAGCGAACGGAGGTAGTCTTTCGGATCACCCCCGTGCTGCAGCACCCCGCGCAGTGCTTCGTAAAGCGGCCGCCGGTAAAGGCTTTGGCCTTTACCGGCGGGGTTTGCATGGGTGTTACAAACGTGTTAGAAACCTTCCGAGGGCTGATCTAACATCATTTCATCCTGTGACTGCGGAGGCGGTGCTTCTCCCTCCTCGAGGCATCCGGCAAGTCCGATTGTAAGTCCTGCAACGATAAGAAATCCCAATAATAATTTTTTTAACATAGCGTTTTCCTCCTTCGCTGTTGTTACATAGAGTATACGGGAGGAATATCGTGAAAATTTCGAATAATTATGAAGATTTTGTTAAGAAGGAAGGCACTTGTTGATCTTTCCCCACGTGTTCATTAAGATGAACAGCAGGGTCTATGATTTATCCGCAAAAAATAACAGGCTTTTTTTTCACTTTATTGATGCATTTTGCCTTTTTAACAGTATCTGGGACAATAGTATACGCTTATCCTGATATTACAGACGATTGGTTTGCCGTTCATACACCGGCTTCCTCGGTAACCGTGTATGAAAAAAATAAAGGGGCGGAGGATGAACATTTTTACTACGAAAAGATTTTACGCGGTACAATCTCATTCGACTGGAAAATGGGACAACAGACAAACAAAAAATTATACGATGAAACTGGAAATTTCCAATGGGAAAATACGTATGAATATGATGCAAGAGGAAATTTGACGGTATGGAGCAGTTATAACGACAGAGGCCGGCTCAATTGGAGATACAAATATTCATATAACGAGGATGGAGAACTGGAACGAGTAGTCCAGTTAAACGGCGCGGAGAAAATTGAGAACACTACGATTTATCAGTACGCGGACAACCGTTTGTTGGAAGAATCGGAATACAACAGTGCCGGGAATTTGCAGTGGAGCAAGAAATATGTGTATCACGGTGATGGAATTATTGAATGGAGCACCTTTTATCCTGACGGGACGAGAATTAAAAAGGTAAGGGAAATTTATAATACGGAACAAGTCAAAATTCGGGAAATCCATTCCGATGAACTAGGGTCGATTTTCGAAGACGTTCACTTTGTTTACAACGACGAAAAACAAATAAACGAACTGCGGATTTATGACGGGTTTGGAAGAGTGAAAGAGGTTCGGAAAATGGATTACGGATTACATGGTCATTTAATTAGATTGAAAAAGGATTTTTATTTTGAAGACAGGGCCGCTGAATATCTTATTTCCTATCAATTCGATTCCCGTTCTAATTGGATAGAAAGAACTACGAACCATTTTATTTCCAATGCCGCGGGAGATAGAGAACTTGTTTCAACGTCACAAGTGTTTCGGGAAATCGAGTACAATGAAACTGCTGAAAAAAAATAGGACCTTCTTTTCCCGGATATTTATAACTCTTATTTTTTCATTTTTACTTTTAGTGGTTATGCTGACAATAGTTTTTTATTTCGGCATTCGTCTTTCCTTAGAAGATTATAATTTCCATTCAGGGCGGAGGCTGCAAAACATATTTTTACCCGCTTTAACGCGGATTTACAGGGAAGAAGGTAATTTACTGGAGCATTCAGTGTACAGCGGTCTTTCCCCTTTTCTTACATCAAATATGTATATGTACGTTTTTAACGAAGAACGGAAACCGGTTTTTATATTTGTACGGGGAGAACGAATCAGCCTGACGGACCAGCAAAGAATTAGGGGAGAGATCGATCAAATAGGGGGGAAAAGAAGATCAACAACTCCTATTGTAAATGAAGGAAACATTATCGGGCATCTCTCGGTGGGGACCTTCGGTTTTACCTATAATTTGGCGAACAAGCAATTTTTACGGGGAATTTTACTTGCGGTTATCATTGGTATGGCAATAGCGGTTGTTATATCTTTCGTGTTTTCTTTCCTTTTTTCAAAGATCCTTTCAAAAAACACAATGCTTGTAGCGGCGGGTTTGAAAAAATTAGCAGCAGGTAAAAGAAATTTTCAATTCCCGACTCGTGGAGCGAAAGAGCTTATTGATATAGCCGAAGCGGCACAAATGTTGTCCGACAAGCTGCACCATGAAAGCACGCTGAGGAAAAAGTGGGCCGAGGACATAGCCCACGACTTGAGGACACCGGTAACGGCACTCAAGACGCAATTTGAAAATATGCTCGACGGTGTTTCGAACATCACGAAAGAAAAAATAAATTCACTTTTTACCGAAGTCATTAAAATTGAAAAACTCGTTTACGACCTTTTTCAGCTTATCAAAATGGAAACCCCCGAGATGAAACTATGCATCGATGAAATAACCGGGGGGCCGTTTCTCAGCGGACTGCAGCCGCTGGTGAATCATTATAAACAGGTAAAAAAGGTGTCTTTCACAATTGAAAATACTGTCACAACGTTTTTTGGAGATGAAAAATTACTTTCCCGGGCCCTTTCTAATATTGTGCAAAACGCGTTTCAGCATGTTACCTATGGAGGAGAAGTTACGCTTTCTATGTATACGGAAGGGAGCACCATCATTTTTTCAGTTGGAAACACGGGATCTGTCGATCCTGAGGAGGTCCCGAAATTTTTTGAGCGGATGTACCGGGGAGAAAATTCACGGTCCTCTCCGGGGTCCGGTTTAGGCCTTACCATAGCCCGTGCAATTTGCAGTCTTCATGGCGGGGGCGTTACAATTTCGCAGCGGAAGGAGAAAACTATTGTCGATATGGTTATACCGGCCGGCCTAGAAAGCGGTACCCGTAACCGTAGATAGTTTCAATCCACTCTTTATCCCCAAGTTGGTTTCTAATATTCGCGATGTGTGTGTCGACGGCACGTTCGGACCCCTCGTAAATATACCCTAAGCATTCGCCTAAAATTTGCTTTCGGGACAATGCCTGGCCGCTTCGGAAGGCGAGAAAAGCTATAATAGACCATTCCGTGGTTGTGAGGGTAAATTCTTGGTTGTCAATTTTTACTTTTCTGGTCTTTTCGTTTAATTCAAGGATTTTGTCCTTTAATGTCCACCGGCCGGTTTTGCGGCTTTTGCCGTTCTGCTGTTTGATGCGTTTCAAAACCGCTTCTACCCGAAGGTACAATTCTTTCGTTGAAAAGGGTTTTACAACGTAATCATCCCCGCCGACTTCAAATCCCATAATACGGTCCGATTCTTCCTCTTTTGCCGTTAGAAAAATGATCGGCACCCGGGAACGGGTGCGTATTTCCTTTGCAAGTACGTATCCGTTCCCGTCCGGTAGCATGATGTCGAGGATGATGATATCGGGAGGTTTGCGTTCCATCGCGTCTAAGACACCGGTAACGCCTCCGAAATCGACCACCTCCGCTTCGTTTACTTCGAAATACTCTTTTACCGCCTGCCGAATGTTTTCGTTGTCTTCAACTATGTAGATTCGAGCCATGTGTTTTTCATAATAGGGTTTTTTCGCAATACTTTCAATGTTTACTTGAAAAGGAAACGGCTGTGTAGTATATTCCCTCTTACTTTGCTTATTTCCGGAACGGGGGGGACGCGGATGCGCGGTAAAAAGAAAAAACTATTGATCGTTCTTTCTCTTGTAGTTGTCTTTACTCTCTGTTTTTTTCTTTTTGATATGCATTATATTATCGGGCAGGGAATCCGGTTGTTCTCGATTCGGAAGACAATTCGGGACATCAATTTCTCCCTGCTCACCGATGCCGGCCTCGATCCGGTGTCGAGGGACTTCTTGTTGTCTGTCCGGGAAATACGGGAGTTTGCCATTACCGAACTGGGACTTAAGGACACCGCGAATTACACGAAATATGTGGAAACAGACCGCACCTATCTGGTCGATGTGGTTTCCGCGGTACGGGCCGATTCTTTTAAGCGGTATCAGCGGTGGTATCCTATCGTGGGGGAGGTCTTTTACAAAGGGTTTTTCGATAAACGCGGAGCCGATCGTTTTGCAGGCCGCCTAAAAAAACGGGGATACGATGTCTATGTCCGTCAGGTAGGTGCGTACAGCTCCCTCGGCCGCATGGTCGATCCCCTGTATACCTACATGCGCGCTTACCCGGAGTACCGGCTGGCGGAAATGATTATCCACGAACAGGTCCACGCCACGGTGTGGATACCGGGGCACAACCAATTTAACGAAGAACTGGCAACATTTATCGGCCGGGAAGGAGCGGCGGAGTATATCCGCCGCAAGTATGGAATTGACTCTCCGGTTTATAATTATCTTTTAGCCGTCCGAGCGGACAGAGAAACGTTCCTTTCGGAGCTTCTGTCCGTGTATACGGAATTGCAAAAATCTTACACCATTACTCCTGACAGAGAGAGGCGGCTAGAGGTAAAGCAGGAAATCTTGTCCAGGGCAAGGCATGATTTCATAGAGACGTATCATGCAAAGTTTCTCACCGACATGTACTTGTATTTTGCGGATAAAGAGTGGGACCACGCTTTGCTCGACGTATATCTCCAGTATACGGAAGACCTGTCCCTCTACTATCAGTTATACGAATTTTGCAATAATAATTTGCCCGATCTTTTGAGGATGGTTATCTCCTTTGGAGAGGGACAGGCCGATCCGAAGCAAGCATTGCGTTCATATCTGCAGTCTTCCGCCGGCTGATGTGCCGGCTGAGGGCTAGTTCATCCGCTCTTCCATAATTTCCGGATTTTGGTTAACGTAATTCGCTATGCTTTGAAACCGTTCCAGACTCAACCCTTCGTCTTGAATAATTTCCGCCGTCTCCTCTTGGTATTGGGTGTTGAGGCCTTCAATGGTAGACGCCAGTTCGTTATACTGTTTTGTTTCCTCCTCGGTAACGGTGTCTCGCTCATCACTTTGAATTGTGAAGATGCGATTTATTTCATTGAATCGCTCTTCGGAAAGAGGTGAATCTTCGACATAATCGTTTAAACGGATTTGAAAATCCTGCTGCAATTCCAGAATTTTTGACAGCGCGTCAAAAAAAATATCAAGTTCTTTTTCTTCAATTGTTTCCGGCGCCTCGGGAAGATCACCGCCGAACCCCTGTTCCTGGCCGACTGCGCCGATACTTACGCATACGCATAGTGCGAATCCGATGAGAATAGTACGTTTTCTTTGTTTCATGTAAGTCCTCCTAATTGTGTTTGCAATAATAGTACCGCGCTGATGTCGGGGAAGTTTTGACCAATTGTTAATTTTTTGACAAGTTCAGCGGAAAAAAGCAGCTTACTTATAGAAAGAAAAATCCGATAAGCGCTGCTGTAAGTATACAATAAATCGGATGCAACTTGGTAAAAATGAGAACCAAAAACGCGGCGGCGGCGAGGACAACGGGGATCCATGACGTAAAAGCGATTTTGCCGATGGAATATGCCGAATAAACAATAAGAGCAATGAGAACCGGTTTTATCGCCTTCAGAGCGCCCCGGACTACTGCCGTTTCTTTATGCCGGGAGGTAAGCCAAAATAGAATGAACACAACCAATACGGGGACTAGTATAACACCGGCCGTAGCCGTAATCGATCCCGGGATTCCCGCGATGCGGAAACCGATATATGTCGCGCTATTTACGGCAACAGGTCCGGGGGTCGTTTGGGAAATGGAAATAAGGTTTGTAAATTCTTCCAAACTAATCCAGTGTTGAGTTTCTACAATTTCCCTTTGAAGGAGGGGGATCATGGCATAACCTCCCCCGAAACTGACGGAACCGATAACGAGGAAAGAAAAAAAGAGTTTCAGGAGTATCATTTACGTCCCTTTCTTTTTGTTTTTATTCCTTCATACACCCCTCCGATTAAAGCCGCGGCAGGTACAAGGTAAAAAGGGTTGAAGTCAGTCAGGATTAGCAGGGCCGCAAGGGCCGAGGCTGTTAAAAGAACATACCATTTACCGGTCCTCATTGTCATTTTTACGCTCACCGACGCTATCAGAGCGACGACGATACCGCGCACCGCTTCAAACATCGATGAGACCCGCGGATAATGAATGACTTTTTCGAGGAACGCGGCAACAATCAGCATAATTCCGATAGGCGCGAGAACGGCGCCGAACGCACTGACAACGGCCCCTCCGATCCCGCGTAAATGGTACCCGGTAATGATTGCGGTGTTTACCGCGATAGGTCCGGGGGCTGACTGCGCGACTGTCAGCAGGTGTTCTATTTCGCCGTGGGTTATCAGTTTTTGTTTTTCTACCAATTCGCGTTCGATTACCGGAATCATGGCGTAACCCCCTCCGATGGTTACGGCTCCAATTTTACAGAACCCCCAAAAAAGGTTCCGCAGCTTAACTTTCATGTTCTTCTTCCGCGGTGGCAAGGTCGGAATACCGAAGATTTGTCGAAAACCGTACCAGGTCGGCACGGAGCAGGCTTTTTCGATATTCAATAATGCTTCCTCGAACGTCTTTGGTGAATCTTTCCGTCATAAACAGCGGCGCGCCTGCCCGGACCTTTAATGTTTCTGCAGTGCTTTTATCGGCGATATATGGTTCGATAAATTCCGTAGCTCCTTCGATTTGAAATTGATGGTTGGAATCCAGTAAATCGTACATCAGAGATGTTTCGAAGCATTCCGGGTCCACATCGGATAAAACATTCTTCGGTATCCATATCGACTCCCATAAAAATGGTGTTTTTTGGTGTATACAACGGAGCCGCACGATATGAAGAAGCATTTTCCCCTCCCACTGCCACAATTCATCGTGTTTAGGAGCTTCATCGGAAGAGCCGGAAATTGTAGAAAGCGTGAGAAGTTTTGTCGTTAGCGACAGTCCTGCTTGTCGAAAGCACTTTCCAAAACTGTAAAACTTGCCAAGATTTTGCTGAATCATCCAGGGATTTATATACGTCCCGCTGCCTTTTCTGCTTTCGATGATACCGGATTGTTTGAGCTTTTCCAGGGCCTGGCGGATAGTCAATCGATTGACCCCGAATTCGGCGGCAAGGTCCTTTTCCGTCGGCAGGGCCGAATTCGGTGGATACTTACCGAGTTTAATTCTCCGCTCGACCTCCTGCCGGATTTGCTCGTAATATGGAAGAGTTGTTAGACCAAGATCGAAGGAGTTCATTCAATTTAGTATAGATGTATAGACATATTGTGTCAAGAACCGTAGAGGAAGCAATACGCTGGATAGCGGGAAACGATC
>CAZSGZ010000178.1:0-7567 GCA_964606455.1 uncultured Spirochaetales bacterium | reverse complement strand
CCACCGAAATATGCCTGGCGGTAAAGGCAAACGCCTACGGCCACGGTGCCCTCGAGATCGTAAAATCAGCGGAAAAGTACGGAGTACGGTGGTTCGGCGTTGCGAATACCGACGAAGGAATAGAATTGCGGAAAGCCGGAGTTACAAGCCGGATTATGCTCTTCGGTTTAGTCCATCCCGGCGATATTCCCCGTTTTGTCCGGCATGACATAACACCGGTACTCGCGGACAAAAGCTTTATCCCCCTGCTCGAGCGGCACATTCCGCCGGAAAAGGTCCCCTATCCGGTCCACTGCATTATCGATACCGGCATGGGGAGGATCGGCTGCCGCCCCGCGGAATCGGCAGCCTTGACGGAAGCAGCCGCGGCATCGGTAAAACTGAAACTGGAAGGCACATGTACTCATTTCGCGAGCGCGGACGCGCGGGACCGGAGCTTCGCGGAGCAGCAGCTGGAGATCTTCCTTTCCTGTATAGAGGAAATCCGCGGGGCAGGCATCGATCCCGGAATTCTGCACGCGGCGAATTCGGGCGCAATAATCGGCTTCCCCGCCTCCCACTTGGACATGGTCCGCCCGGGAATTATGGCATACGGATACTACCCGTCGAAGGAACAGGAGCGCAGTGTCCTTCTCAAGCCGGTAATGGAGTTTGCCTCGCATGTAGTCTTTATTAAGGAAACGGCGGCGGATTCACCCATTTCCTACGGCTCCACCTACCGCACTTCCGGACGGACCCGGATTGCGACCGTTGCCGCGGGATACGGGGACGGATACTTCAGGGCGCTTTCCAACAAGGGAAAAGTCTGTATCCGGGGAAAACTCTATCCGGTTGCGGGAAGGGTCACCATGGACCAGATTATGGTCGACCTGGGACCGGACAGCGATGTCGAGCTCTACGACCCCGCGGTCCTCTTCGGACCGGACCCGAAGGCCCTCTCCGCCGAAGATATTGCCGGCCTCTGCGGCACGATACCCTACGAAATTACCTGCGCCATATCGAAACGGGTCTCACGAGAATACAGATAACCGTTGAGATAACCGGCTAAAAGGGCCGCTCCCCCCCGAAGGGATCGCTGCCGGAGAAAATATCATCCATCATGGAATCTCCTCCGGGAAAGCCGCTGCCGCCGGACATGGACCAGTCCATTTTTGCGTAAAGCTTGAAAATATAGCGGACCTGGGACAGCTTCCATGCAAAGTTTCTGCTGCTCTTTTCAAAATCCCGGAAAAAATCGTCTAAACTGTATCCCGAATGGATGCGGAAGTTTGGTATGTTGTAATCTTTGTATATCCGGTACAGACCTTTAATCCGGTAATAAGAATGTTCGAAGATGAATAAATTGCTCCGCATTTTAAATATTGCGGGGCTGACCTGGATTTTATCGGTTACCGCGGAGCTGACGCTTCTGCCTGCATCGATGTCCCGTTCCCAACGCTTGAAAACCGGGCCGTGCTTCATGAGTTCGTTGTACGCACTGTTAAAGCGGTCCGACCGGTCGACGAAGGTCTCTACAAAAGACTTCATTACCAGGGATGAATTGGGAATAAAATTATCAATTTTTTGATCGAACCACTGCTGCCGAAACATTTCAATGTCCCCGATATCGATGGAAAGGTCCCGCATGACCGAATCCCGGGCCTTTTCAACGGCATTCCCCGGCACCGCGAAAAATTCCCTCCCGGCATCATCGGAACATGACACTCTGCCGGTTTCGCAGGTAACGAGAATAGACCCTTCGGGAGCGGCGGTTACGGTAAATTCGGTCCCCCGAACTCCCATAACGGCGCTTTCCGTCTGAACGGTTACTTCCCCGACCCCGGTCACTTTCTGCACTTTTACGGCAAGCGAACCGGTTAGCATTTTCAACCGGGTTTCCTTTGTACCGCCTTTTTCCTCAAAATCGAGGTAAAACGCCGTATTTTCTTGTACCCGGACCAGATTTCCGCTGCTCGACGGGCTTTCCACGATAATTTCAGCGTACCCGCCGCTGCCGGTTTCCAGGAGATCGAACTGCTCCAGATCAAAACCGATGTCCACCATTGTCCAATCGAGAATTTCTCCGTCCCGGTGTACATCGACAATGCCTTCGAGATAATCAATTGTTCCCGTTACTTGAGTAGTACTGTTCTGGCCGAAACAGATCAAAGCGGAAAAAAGGATGAACAATATAGAAATAAGAAATTTTTTCTTTTCCATAGACCTTCCTCACCGGAAAGTATAGCACTTGGAGGACTGAGATTCAACGTGCTTTCAACATCTCCCCCGCATGGTAGGAACTCCGTACGAAGGGCGCCGAAGCTGCCGCCTCGAAACCAAGCCGGTATGCCGCTTCTTCCAGCCGCCGGAAGGTTTCGGGATAGACATACTCCACAACAGGATGGTGGTCCCTCGACGGGGCAAGATACTGGCCGATGGTAATAAAATCGCAGCCGGCGGCCCGCAGGTCCTTCATTACATCGAGGACCTCCGCTTCTTTCTCTCCGAGGCCGAGCATAATGCCGGATTTCGTAATCATTGACGGTTTCTCTTCCTTTACCCGCTCCAGCAGCTGCAGGGAACGGCGGTAATCCGCCTGCGGCCGGACTTCAGGATACAGAGAGGGGACGGTTTCCACGTTGTGATTGATTATTTCCGGTCCGGCGTCGATGACCTGCCGCAGCGCGTCGGCATTGCCTAAAAAGTCGGGGATAAGCACTTCGATTGTCGTCTCCGGTGACCGCCTCCGGACTGCCTGTATAACATCGACAAAAAAGGAAGCACCGCCGTCGGGAAGATCGTCCCGGGTAACCGATGTAATGACCGCGTGTTTCAGCCCGAGTTTCCGGACCGCTTCGGCCACGTGTTCCGGCTCCTCCGGGTCCGGCGGGAACACCGTCCCGGAAGCAACATCGCAGAACGTACAGTTCCGGGTACACACCTCGCCTAAAATCATGAAGGTCGCCGTTTTGCTGCTGAAACATTCCATCCGGTTCGGACAGGTGGCCTCTTCGCAGACGGTGTGCAGGGAAAGGTCCCGCAGGAGCTTCTCCGTCTCGGCAAGGGCGCTGCCGTTTTTTACTCTAATTGTCAGCCAGGAAGGCTTTCGCTCGGTTCCCGATACGCCGTAGGGCATTACTGTTTCTCTTCCCATGATGTAAATCCGTACACCTTTATAAAATATTCGATAATCCGTTCCTGCACCCGGGGTATTTCCTCGGGCGCGTCGATCAGCCTGTTGAGGGCCGTTACCCCCTTGTCCCGTATTCCGCAGGGGACTATCAGTGAAAAATGGTCCAAGTTAGTAGACACATTGAAAGCAAAGCCGTGCATGGTTACCCATTTCCTCACCGCGATACCGATGGCGGTAATTTTTTCGTTTCCCACCCATACCCCGGTATGCTCCTTGTCCCGACCGGCCTGAATACCGTACTCCCCGTCTAAAAGGTCGATAAACACCTGTTCGAGACTGTGAACAAACCGGTGCAGGTCCTTTCCGTGGCCGGTAACGTCAAAAATAAGGTAACCCACGATCTGACCCGGCCCGTGGTAGGTAACCTCCCCCCCGCGGTTCGTCTCGTACAGCTCCACTCCGGCCGCGGACAGCATCTCCGGCGATATCAGCACGTCGGCTTCGTTTCCCCGTTTCCCGATGGTAATAACGGGAGGATGCTCTAAAAGGATAAGAGTATCGGGAATTGCTCCCGCCGTCCGTTTTGCCTGCAGTTCCGTCTGCAGCTCAAAAGCGTCCTGATATGGAATTTGTCCGGGACGAATAACTTCCAGTTTCATCATTAGATGTTTCTAAGGTACTCAATACCTGTGGAAAGATCAATTCCAGTGCCATACCACCCGAGAATCCCCCGCGGGAAACGGCCGGGGGCGGGTAAAATCGGGAAACCAGTCCGTGTCATTTTCAAGGTCCTGGACGAACCCCTCTTCGATGCCGAATTCGTGGAGCCAATTCATCACCGTATCGTATTCTTCCCTGTCGACGCGCCGCCGGGGTAAACTACCGGCCCCCGCGCCGGCAGCCGGCGTGTACTGAAACATCAGCGAAAAAAGGGCATTGTCTTTTATTTCATCGGTATACCACCGCAGTACGTCCCGTGTTATATCGAGATTTCCCGGCAGCACCATGTGGCGCACGATGACCCCCCGGCGCAGCAGCGGGCCGACCCATTCAGGCGGTCTTCTCCTCACCATGGTCGTAACGGCACTGCACGCGGCTTCGGCATAGCCGGGCGCTCCGTAGATAACGGCACCGGCGCGTTCCGAGACCGTTTTGATATCGGGCAGATACACTGAAACGAAACCGTCGAGCACATCCAGCGTCGACGCGGCTTCATACCCCGATGTGTTCCACACCACCGGCAGGTCCATGCCCCTGCCCCGTGCCATACCGACGGCTTCGGCAATGCCCGGGGTAAAGTGGGTCCCCGTTACCAAGTTGATGTTTTCCGCGCCCGCCGCCTGCAGCCGCAGAAAGATGTCCGCCATTTCGCCGGCGCTCACGATGCGGCCGGTGCCGCCCCTGCTGAGTTGATGGTTCTGGCAGAAAAAGCACTTAAGCGTACAGCCGGTAAAAAAGACCGTCCCCGAACCGCCGGTACCGCTTAACGGCGGCTCTTCCCCGAAATGGAGGAGGGCTGCCGCCGCGCGCATCTCCCCGGTCTCACCGCAAAACCCCCGTTCTCCCGCGGTCCTGTCGACTCCGCAGTTCCTCGGACACAGGCTGCATTCGGTATATAACGATTTCAGGTCAGTCCTCGTCCTTCGGGGGCGGAATAAAGAGAAGAAGGTTCGGCTCTTCGTAAAAAAGCTGTACTTTTTTCGGTTTGCCCATCTTCTCCCAGGACTTTGTGCTCATTTCCACCGTATTCATCCGGCATTCATTCTTTAACAGAATTTTCCCGCTTAATTTGTCCCCGTTTCCCTGGGTAAACTCTTCGAAACTGGCCCCCCGATACAGATAAATAGGGTAACTTGTCATCATCATATCCAGGTCGAAACCGTCATTGGGATGGATTACTATGGTATCTTCAGGCATGCTGAAATCGCCTAATACATTCAATTCACTTGTATTTTTCAAAACACTGTTCTCCTGTTTTTGTGATTTGCAATTTGTATCATAAAAGAATTTATTTTACCCTGCAAGGGGATTTGCCGGTTATTACACCCCGAACTCCCGCCGCAGTGCATCTTTCATGGCATCCTTCGGTGCATCCACTCCTGTCCAGAGGGTAAAGCCGATAACACCCTGATACACAAGCATGCCGAGGCCGTCTAAGGTAATCGCGCCCCTCTTCGCCGCTTCCGCTAAAAAGGGTGTTGCGGGCGGATTCGGGATGACATCACACACCGTCATTCCCGGGCCGACGCTTTCGTAATCGATATCGAGCCGGGCATCGACATCCGGATACAGGCCGACGGAGGTCGCCTGCACGAGGATTTCCGTGCCGTCGGGGACCGGGAAGCCTTTCGTAAGCTCGGCCGCATCAGCTTCTGCAACCGTCGCTTCTTCGATACGAAGCGCCAGGGCTTCCGCCTTTTTCGCGGTTCTGTTTACCACCGTAATTTTCGATGCTCCGGCAAGACCCAGCTCGACGCATATTGCTTTCGCCGCTCCTCCCGCACCGATAACGGTAACCGTTTTTCCCGCGGGATCGACGCCCGCGGCCTCCTTCAACCCGGTAAGAAACCCCTTGCCGTCGGTATTCTCGCCGAAGAGCATGCCGTCCCGGTTAACCACGGTATTTACCGCACCGATTTTTTCGGCTGCTTCCGACAGTTCATCCAGATACTCCATAACGGCCGACTTGTGGGGAATGGTCAGGTTGATGCCTCGGAACCCCAGGGCCGTTAGCGACGCCATCGCTTCTCCGAGACGGGGGGGAGGCACATCGATGGTCAAATAGCGCCACGCATCCAAACCGGCAGCTCGGAATCCCGCCTCGATCATCACTACCGTGGGGTTTTCCGCAACGGGATGACCGAATACACCGACGAGCGAATCGAGATAACTTTTACTCATACAATACCCCCTGTGCTTCCAGCATGTTCGTTATTGACGATACCGTCAATATATCATATTTTTTATATAGATGTTGAGAAAAATTCTCCTTTTGCTGCTGTTAGTATCTATTTCCGCCGCCGCCGCTGCCCAGATGGACATGCTTCCCCAGCTGCTTCGCGACCTTCCCCCTGAACTGCAGGAGGGAATTCCCGAAGAAATGACCTACAAAGAATACCGGCAGCTGAACCGAAACGTCGACTTTTTTACCATGTTTATGTCCATGTTCGTTCCTGGATACGGGTTTTTTCAGGTGGAAAAACCGGGCCTCGGAGCGGCGGTTGCTGCCGGCCGAACCGCCGGATACGCCCTAATGACAACGGGGCTGGTCCGGCAGTGGAACAGCCTGCAGGACCTCGGCAATACCGCGGAATTGTCGGTGAACGATTTTAATCGGCTGGTTACGAACGCCGCACTGTTCGGCAGCGGCATACTCGTAAACGGCCTCGGATGGGCCATCGACGTCATCGGCGCCTATCACATCGCAAAGATGGAAAAAGACTTCGTTATTTACAAATACGGTCTGCGAAAGGAAATCGGCGGCAGCGGAGAACTCAATCTAATATCTTACATTAGAAAGCTGCAGCTGCAGCCCGATGACAAACAGGCATCGCTGGACCTGGAATACAGCCTGCAGCACTTTGTTACCCTCTACCCCTTTTCGGAATACGCGGCGGAGGCGGAGTTTTACCTCTCTCTGTTCTACCGGCGGGATAACCAACCGGCAGACGCCCTTCTACACGCCGGGCGGTCGCTTTTTCTCTATTCCGACAATCGGTTTACAGCATCGGTCAAACGGCTTGGTATCGACACGGTTCAGTCGAATACGTGGAAATGGAAGGATGATGTACCTGTGCTGATGAAGCTTACGGAAATTCAGGCCGGCGGATCGGATGAGGAAAACTATTACCGTTTCATCAAAGCTCTTGAGGGATTACAGCACCGGGACTTTCGCGGCCTTTTCCCGGGAGAAACGAAGCGATTTTTGACACTCTTTCCCGAATCGAAACGGTCCGCGGAAATTCTGTTGATGCGGGGCGGTCATTTTGCGGAAAAGCAGGACTGGGAGGCGGCGGTTATCGAATATATCAAGTGTGCCGCACTGTTTCCCGGCAGCGCTTATGCTCCCAGGGCCCTCCTGGCGGGGGCAAAAATCCTCGAAAATAAGTTAGACCGTCCGGAGTACGCGGCAGGTTATTTCCGCGAAATAACCAAATTGTATCCGGAAACGGAAGAAGCCCGTCAGGCTGCAGGCAAACGGTAAATCTTGATTATTCCTCCGCATTCATGTACAGTATGGGTTCCCGCCGGCGTGATGAAATTGGTAGACGTGCCAGACTCAAAATCTGGTGAGGGCAACCTCGTGTGGGTCCGAGTCCCACCGCCGGCAAAAAAGCAGGAAGTGTCCCAACGGGATGCTGCCTGCTTTTTTTGTTGAGAGGGGGACTCGAAACGGAATGAGCGCCGAGGCACCGCCGGCAATTTAATTCTTTATATTGTGGTTAATTACGCGGT
>CAZSGZ010000177.1:0-7640 GCA_964606455.1 uncultured Spirochaetales bacterium | reverse complement strand
GTCCGCTTTTTCCGGCCGGTTGTAGTAGATATAAAAACGCCACGCATCTGCGGATATTCCGGTGTCCTTCGCGTCGCTGCCGAATACGCCGACGCCTTTGCTCTTTGAGAATTTTCCCGATTCGTAGTTGAGATATTCCGTTGAAGACATGTGGTACAGGGTGGTCCAGTTGTCCCCGCTCCCTAAGAGGGAAGAGGGGAAAATAACGGTATGGAACGGAATATTGTCTTTCCCGATGAACTGAAACAGCTCGACCTCCTCCGGGTTTTTCCACCACTTTTCCCACTCGGCGGTATGATTTACCGTTATCGAGATATATCCGATAGGCGCGTCAAACCAAACGTAAAACACCTTCTTCTCGAACCCCTCTTTGGGAACGGGGATTCCCCATGACAGGTCCCGCGTAATACAGCGTTCGTGCAGGCCGTCCCGAATCCAGCTCTTTGTCATTTGCACCGCGTTATGCGCCCAGAACCCTTCCACCGACCGCTTTTCCATCCATGCCTCGAGTTTCGGAAGAATGGCCGGCAGGTCGATGTAAAGATGTTTCGTGGACCGCATTTCAGGCAATGCGCCGCAGGTCCCGCAGGCGGGACTGACTAAGTCGACAGGGTCTAAGAGTTTTCCGCAGCTTTCGCACTGGTCGCCTCTGGCATCTTCATAACCGCAGTGGGGGCAGGTGCCCCGGACATACCGGTCGGCTAAAAAACGGCCGCAGGACCCGCAGAAGAGCTGCTCGGTTGTTTTCTCTTTGATGTAGCCGGCGGCATCGAGCTTTAAAAATATGTCCTGCGTTACGTCCGTCTGGGCCTGTGTCGATGTGCGTCCGAAACGGTCGAAGCTGATGTGAAACCACGAATAGATATCGTTATGCACCGCGTAATACCGGTCGCAGAGTTCCTTCGGCGTAATGCCCTCTTCAAGGGCCTTTGTTTCCGTCGCCGTTCCGTATTCATCGGTCCCGCAGACATAGAGGGTTTCATAGCCCCGGAGACGGCAGAACCGGGCGAAAACATCCGCCGAGAGGACCTGAATCAGGTTGCCGAGGTGGGGAATATTGTTAACGTAGGGCAGGGCCGAGGTTATCAGTCGTTTTTTCATTGCCGTCATCTTAGGTTCCGGCGGAAGTATTGTCAAGCGAGCTTTTCCATTCTCCTTGACTGCCCTGCCGCAATTGAGTACCCTACATATATAGACTTTTAAAAAGGAGGTACTATGTCAGAACAAGACGTTACACCGAGGAATCAGCGGTTTCAAGTAAAACCGAAGCTGATAATTATTATCCTCGCGATTATACTTGTTATCGTTTTCATTGCGTCCAGTTTGTATGTCGTCGACCAAACTGAAGAATCGGTCATTCTGCTGCTTGGAAAGGTAAACCGGACGACCACGCCGGGGCTCCACTTTAAGCTCCCCTTCGGAATTGAGAAAAATTACAATGTGCCGACACAGGTAATACAGAACATGTCCTTCGGCTTCAGGACCGAACGGGTGGGAGTAAATACCGTTTACGCCCCGGGCAATTACCAGGAGGAATCCATTATGCTTACCGGGGACTTGAACATCGTCGATGTGGAGTGGATTGTCCAATACCGGATCGTCGATCCGAGGGCCTGGCTGTTCAATGTGGAAGACAGGACGAAGACGATTCGCGACATTTCCCAATCGGTTGTCAATATGCTCGTGGGCGACCGGGCCATACTGGACGTTATCGGTTCGGAGCGGGCGAACATCGAACTGCGTGCTCAGGAGCAGATGAACGACCTGTTTGACCAGTACGGGCTGGGCATCAACGTAACCACCGTAAAGCTCCGGAATATCGTTCCCCCGGAAGGACAGGTGCAGGACGCCTTCGAAGACGTCAACAAGTCGGTGCAGGACATGAACCGATTAATCAACGAAGGGAAGGAAGCGTACAACAAGGAAATACCGAAGGCCAGGGGACAGGCGGACCAGATGATTCAGGTCGCCGAAGGCTATGCCGCGGAGCGGGTCAACAACGCCCGGGGTGATGTCTCGAGGTTTGCGGCGGTGTATGAAGAATATGCGAAAAGCAAAGACGTGACCCGGGACAGGCTGTATATCGAAATGATGGAAGATGTGTTTCGGGAAGCCGCCGAAGAAACGGACCTAATCGACAGGAACCTGGAAAACTTCATTCCTCTAAAACAGCTGCGGGACCAGTTCCAAGGAGGTACGGAATGAAAAAATTAATTACAGTACTTGTTGTCGTCGTTATATTTTTTATCATTTTCCTCCTGTTAGGACCATTTTATATTATCGAAGAAGGTCAGCAGGCAGTGGTCCTCCGGTTTGGACGGATTATCAGTACGCAGACCGAAGCGGGACTAAAGATAAAAGCGCCCTTAGTGGACAATGTCAGGCGCTATTCGAAAAAGATCCTTGCCTGGGACGGAGACGCTCAGCGCATCCCGACGGAGGAAAACCAGTTTATCTGGGTGGATGCCACGGCCCGGTGGAAAATCGTGGACACGCAAAAATTTTATGAATCCGCGACGACAATGGAACAGGGATACGCCCGTTTGGACGATATTATCGACAGTTCCCTCCGGACGATTATTTCCAGGAACCCTCTCCGGGAAGCGGTAAGGAACTCCAACGTTATTAATGAAATCGAACGGAAAGCCATGCTCCAGCAGGCGGAAATAGAAGATGAAAAAGGCGTCGAAGAGCTTTCGGAACTTACCGACACGGTGACAGTTTATGACAGGATTTCGAAAGGGCGGAGAGAGCTTTCGGACGAGGTGTACGAGCGGGCAAGCGAGGTAGCTCCCCAGTTCGGCATCGAGCTGGTCGATATTATTATCAGACAAATCCGGTATTCCGACGACCTTACCGAGAGTGTGTATCAGCGGATGATTAAAGACAGAAACCAAATTGCCCAGGCCTACCGCTCCTACGGAGAAGGGAAAAAGGCCGAGTGGCTGGGACGTCTCGAAAACGAACAGAAAACGATCCTCTCCGCGGCGTATGAAAAATCGGAAACGATAAAAGGAAAGGCCGATGCTGAAGCTACGGCCATTTACGCGGGGGCTTACGAGCAGGACCCGGAATTCTTCAAGTTCTGGAGGTCCATCGAATCGTACCGCAGGCTGCTCCCGAAATTCAGAAAGGTATTGACCACCGATATGGATTACTTCGACTATCTGTACAATTTAGAGGGTGAATAGCAGACCCTCCGGTTGATGGAAAAGAGAAGGAATAAAAACAGACGCAGTCCCGTTTCGCGCGGGGCTGCGTTTTTTCATGATGGTCCGGAAAGCGAAAATGAATAAAAAAAACACAGCCTACCTGTTTCTGGATTTTGACGGCGTGCTCTGCGATTCAGCGGCGGAATGCTACGCGTCGTCCTGGATCGGCTACCATCGGTGCAAGGGCAGGTACCCGGACTCCGTTTCAATTGCCGATAAAGAACATTTTTACCGTATCCGCCCCTATATACGGGATGCCGAGGATTACCTTGTGCTGCATTACGCGGTGGAACACGGAATTCCCTTGGAGGACCAGCAGGCTTTCGACACTCTCGCGGGAAAAATCGGAGAAAAGACGCTGAACAGCTACCATGAACAGTTTTTTATCGGCCGTTCGAAACTGTACGAAGAACACCGGGAATATTGGCTTTCTCTGCATCCCATGTTCCCGGTAATGCGGCCCTTTTTGGAAAGCTTCGCCCGGTGCGATAGGGTCCATATTCTGTCTACAAAGGCCCCGGGTTTTATTTCAATTATTTTAAAGTACTACAATCTGCCCTGGCCGGAAGAGCGGATCCACTACTCAAAAGGGCGGGAGAAACTTAGCCTGTTAGGCACTTTTTTGGACGGCGCCGAACTGAAAAACGGCGGAAGCGCCTGCTTTATCGAAGACCAAATAGACAACGTTATCCGCAACAAAGACCGCCGGATAACACCGCGGCTGGCGTCATGGGGATACCTCCGGGATGACTGGCGGCGGCAGACGGCTGTTCCGCTTATATCCGAAGCGGAGTTCCGGGGGATTGCGGAATCGGTACTCGCGGAATGAAGCACTGCTGGACTGAAAGATGCCTACTTGACAGAACGGAGGCCTTTTGCTACTGTGATGAACCTCTTTCCCGGTATGGAGCCGGGCAAATGTCCATAAGGAGGATACATGAGAAAATATGAGGTTACGTTGATCTTCCCCCCGCGGGAAGAGGAATTTGCATCAGGAAAGGAATTTGTAAAACAGGAACTCACGAATTCCGGTTCAACAATCACGAATGAAATCGATATGGGTGAGCGGGACCTTGCGTATCCTGTTAAAAAGCAGGAGCGGGGGCATTATATCTGCTACGAAATTGAAACCGCCCCTGAAAAGATCGCGGACCTGGACAAGGCTTTTAAACTACAATCGTCTATACTGAAATATCTGTTCATCAACCTTGACGAATAGCACCGGAGGGTTCTGAAATGGCTGATATTAATGTCGTTATGTTAGTTGGAAGACTGACGAGGGACGCTGAGTTAAAATACACACAGACGGGTTTTGCAATATCGAAATTTTCCCTGGCCGTCAACCGGAGGCGGAAACAGGGAGAACAATGGGTGGATGAAGCCCATTTTTTTGACCTCTCCCTCCTTGGCAAACGGGCGGAAGCGCTTAACCAGTATTTAACAAAGGGGACCCAGGTCGCCATCCAGGGCGAACTGCGGCAGAACCGCTGGGAACAGGACGGACAGGCGAGAAGCAAAGTAGAGATTACGGTAAACGATATTGAACTCTTAGGCGGCGGCCGCGGAGGGTCCTCCGGAGGCGGCAGGCCCCGGGAAGATTCCGGCGGAGAAAATTACAGCAGTGCGCCGGCCCCGCAGGAAGATAATTTTGAAGATGATATCCCGTTCTAACGACGGGATAGAAGGAGGAACATATGTCGAATTATGACAGTAGTAATAACAGCAATAGTGACTCGAGGAATTATGATAACCAGTATTCCGACAACAGAGGACCGTACAGGGGAAGTTCCGACCGGGGAGGCTCCGACCGTGGAAGTTCCGACAGAGACGGTTATCGGGGATCAAAAACCCGTTCCTATTTCAGGAAGAAGGTGTGCCGCTTCTGTACGCAGAACTATCAAATGGATTACAAGAAGCCGGAAACACTGCAGCGTTTTCTAACCGACCGGGGGAAAATTCTCCCGCGGCGGATTACCGGGACCTGCGCGAAACACCAGCGCCATCTTGCGACGGTAATAAAACGGGCCCGTGCATTGGCACTGCTGCCCTTCGTAAAGCAATAAGGGTGTATGCGGCTTTCTGAACGAGGAGCTTTTTGGCTGGATGTAGTACTTTTTGCCGGCATTTCAGTAATCATGTATGAAATTGGTTTTCTGTCGCTGCTGTATTTAGTGCCTCTTCAGGTGATAGCAAAAAAACGGGGTGAAAACGGACTGCTCTTTGCGTCGCTTTTGGTGTTAGCGGCGGTGCTGGTAACCGCGTTTATTCATACCCGGACGGTAGAGGATGTTCAGGTAAAAAACGCCCTCATTTTCCTGGAGCTTGTGCTTCCGGTAATGTTGGTAGCTTCTCTGTACGCGGTAAACAGGCAGTTTTCTCAAAAGTGGCGGGCTTTGTACCGGCTGCTGGGAGTGACGCTTGCAGTGGGTATTGTAAGTGTCCCGGTTATTTTGATTGTTAAACAGAATGCGAGGTTTGTCGAATATTTTCGGGAACAGGTCGCGCAAGTGGTCGAGGTATTCACCGGTTCGCTGTTTTTGCAGAGCGGAGTGTATGAAGAAGGTATTGTTCGGTCACTTTTTAATCCGGACCGGATTCTGCAGACAATCAAAGCGGTTTTTTTCAGGAATTATCTGTTTTCGTTTTTCCTGATGCTTACCCTCAATTGGCGGATTGGGATAGGAATTACACGCCGTTTTTTCGGAGGGACCGTGCCGCTACTGTCCCGGTTTGTTCTGCCGGGCAAGTACATATGGGTTTTTCTCATTTCCTGGGCCGGAATACTTGCCGATATATTTTTCGGCTTACAGGCTGTCGGGTATATTGTCTGGAACGTCGGTCTTATTTCCCTGTTTTTATACGGACTGCAGGGAACGGGTATTATCCGGCACATGCTCGAAGCTTCAAACCTGGGCAGGGGAGTGCAGACATTTTTAACGGTGATGATTGTGTTTTTACTTGTTGTCCCGGGTATAAATATCTTAGTAATTATGGGAATACCGATATTTGGTGTGTCCGAGGTATGGATACACTACAGAAAACCGAAAAGGAGTGATCAATCATGAAAATTATCTTAAATGAAGATGTTCCGAATCTGGGCGAAGAAGGCGACATTTGTGATGTAGCGGACGGATACGGCAGGAACTATCTGCTCCCGAAGTCGCTGGCGGTTTCGCATACGAAGGCGAATCTCGCGATGTTTGAGCTTCGGCGCGACGCAATAGAAAAACGGAAACAGGAGAAGCGGGACGCGGCTAAGGGCCTGAAAGAGCGGCTGGAAGCGGAACCGATTGTCATTCAGCGGCCGGCAGGAGAAACCGGAAAACTGTTCGGCAGCGTAACAAATGCCTCGATAGTAGATGAACTCGAAAAGCACGGCATTGCAGTGGAACGGAAGCGGGTGGACCTGCCCGAACACAGCCTGAAAATGATCGGCAATTACAGTGTCCGGATAAAGCTGTACGATAACGAAGTTGCAAATTTAAAACTGACTATTGAAGGTCTGGACAAAGACGGCAATAGTATCGAACCGAAGGAAGCGAAGAAAAAGCAGGAAGAAGAGGCCGCCGCGGCCGAAGCAGCTGCTGAAGCCGCCGCCGGAGAAGAAGCCGCGGATGAAGCCATAGCTGAATCCACAGCTGAACCCGCCGAGGCAGGAGATGCGGAAACCGGAGAAACCGCCGCGGAGGCAGATGTTCCGGAACAGGAAGCTGCAGAGGAAGAGCCCTCGTAAGCCGCGGAGATGGAATCGGCTCCCTTAAAAGATAAAATACCGCCTTTTAACAATGATGCCGAAGTGGCTACCATCGGATCGCTCCTTTTGGACAATGAATCGATTGGTACGGTCCTCCGGTATTTGCGGAGCAACGATTTTTATAAAACCGCTCACCAGAAAATTTTTCAGGCTATTGTTACAATGTTTCAGCGGGGTGAGCGGGCTGATCTTATTACGTTAACCGGGGAGCTGCGGGCGGAAGGCAATCTGGAAGCCTGCGGCGGCGCCGCGTATGTTTCAAATCTTACTTCAGTTGTACCGACGGCTGCTAATATCGAATACTACGCGAAAATAGTACACGGATGCAGCGTTCGAAGGGAGCTGCTGCGTATCGCGGGTGAAATTATTTCCACCGCCCATGACGAGAGTAAAGACGGGCGCGTCATCGTGGAAGAGGCGGAGCAGCGCATTTTTGAAATCGCGGACAAACAGCAGACGAGTTCATACAAGCCGGTACGGGAAATTATTCCCCGTACTATCGAAGCTATTGAAAATCTTTACCACACGAAAGACAGTTACACCGGAGTGCCTTCCGGGTTTTCCGATTTGGATAAATATACAAGCGGATTTCAGAAATCGGAATTGATTATTATCGGGGCCCGACCTTCCGTGGGGAAAACAGCCCTCGCTCTCTCCATGGCGGCGAATATGGC
>CAZSGZ010000176.1:0-7689 GCA_964606455.1 uncultured Spirochaetales bacterium | reverse complement strand
CGCCGCCCCCTGGGAGTATATCGGTACCCAGGGCGTCATTCAGGGCACCTTCGAAACCCTCGGTGCCGTGGCGGAACAGCATTTCGGCGGCTCGCTTGTTGGAAGAATTCTCTTGACAGCGGGACAGGGCGGGATGGGGTCCAATCAGACCCGGGCGATGAATATGCACGGCGGGGTCTGTATCGATATCGACGTCAATGAAGCAACCATCGATAAACGGATCAAAATCGGCTTCAGTGATATAAAAGCAAAAAACCTGGATGAAGCAATTGAAATGGCAACGAAGGCGGCAGCCGATAAACAACCTCTTGCCATCGGTGTGGTTGGCAATGCCGCGGAACTATTTTGGGATGCCTACAACAAAGGCTTCGAACCGGATATCGTAACCGAGATGTGTCCCTGTCATGATCCCCTCTCCTATATTCCCGAAGGATATTCCCCGCAGGAGGCCGAAGAGCTCAGGGTCAGGGACCGGGACGCGTATCTGCAGAAAGCCGGTGCGTCCATGATCAAACAGCTTCGCGCCATGAATGCCTTTTACGCAAAGGATGGAATCGAGGTGTTCGAATACGGGACCTCCATCCGAAAGGAATGCCGGGACGCCGGAATGCCCGAAGAGGAGGCAATGACAATTCCGGGTTTCGTGGCCGAATACATCCGTCCGCTGTTTTGTGAAGGGAGAGGACCGTTCCGCTGGACTTGTACCTCCGGAGACCCGGGGGACCTTTCCCGCTTGGACGACCTTGTCCTGGAGATGTTTCCCCATGATACCTTGACGGTCAAATGGATCAAGCTTGCGCGGAAACATCTTCCCATTGAAGCGCTTCCCGCGCGGGTATGCTACCTCGGGTTCGGCGAACGGAAGGCGTTTGCCCTCAAGGTCAATGAGCTGATTAAGAAGGGCGAGATCAAGGGTCCCGTCGCCTTTTCCCGGGACAATCTGGATTCCGGTTCTATCGTCAATCCCACCTTCGAATCGGAAAAGATGAAGGACGGTAGCGATCTTATATCGGACTGGCCGATGCTGAACGCACTGCTTAACGTTGCGGCCATGAGTGACCTGGTTGCAATTCAGGCCAACTATTCCATGGGAGAGGCGGTGCACACCGGCGTAACAATGATTGCCGACGGGAGCGATGAGGCCGACCTCCGTCTCGAGGCATGTATGACAACCGATTCGGGAATCGGCGTCGTCCGCCACGCGCAGGCGGGCTATGAAACGGCCCGTGCAACCGCCGAAGGGAACGGAAGGCTGACGAAAGAACGGATCAACGTCCCGCTGTGGTGGACTCCGAAAGCCACGTTCGGGCCCGAGGGCGGCCGGCAGCTGCGGCGCAGCGCCCATACAAAGGATTAACAAAGCAAAAGCAGGAGGAGCACAGCATGAGCAGCAGACGGTCGCTTCAATTTCTGAGGCGGGACGAAGAAAATCTGATTTACGAAAAATGCCTTCACATTCTTTCCGAAAAAGGGGTCAAGGTCGATTATGAACGGGGGCGTGAGGTCTTAGAAAAAGCGGGAGCACGGGTCGATAACGAGACCGGTATGGTCCGATTCAACCGCAACCAGATCGAGGCCGCTCTCAAAACGGCCCCTTCATCCTTCACGGTTACCGGAAGCGATCAAAAGGATGATTTTCTCCTGCCCCACCCCGGGAGCAGTTTCTACACAAGCACCTGCGTTCAGACGATGCGGTATCAAGACCCGGAATCGGGAAGTTTCACGGATGTCACGCGGGACAAATACACCGAGTGGCTCCAACTAGCCGACGCTCTTCCCAACGTTCATAAGGTCGCGATGCAGACCCCCCGGGACGCTCCTCCGGCAAGCGTCGATGTCCACTCTCTTCATCTATGCCTTCAAAACACTACAAAACCGCTGATGATCCTCGCGTACACGCCGAAATCGGTCGAGTTCATGTTTGAACTCATGCTTGCCCGGGCGGGAAGCACCGAGGCTTTGGCTGAACGACCCATGCTTTTAACCTACCCGACTTCATTCTCGCCCCTGCAGTTTAAGCAGATGGACCTGGAAACAATATTTCTGTCCTGCAGGTACGGGGTCCCGATTGTCGCCAACTCCTTGGCTATTGCAGGGGCCACGGCACCGGTGACGGTAGCCGGAACGGTGCTCCTCGCCTCGGTTGAGATCCTCGCCATGATCGTTATGTCCCAGCTGCTGAAACCGGGAATACCGGTAATTGCCTCTATTTACACAACAAGCATGGATATGGCGACCGGCAACGCTCTTCTCGGGAATGCCGAAAGCATGCTCGCAAGGGCAGCGGCATCCCAATTTATCAAACGCGCTTTCGAAGTCCCGGTGGAAACCTTCTCCTTCATGACGGACGCCTACCTCACGGACGGACAGGCGCTGGTCGAAAAATCACTCATGCCGGCGCTGCTTGCCCTCGCGGGAAGCGACATCCAATACGGCGTCGGGAGGCTTGGAGGATCAACCTTTGCCAGTCCGGTACAGATGATTATCGATGATGAATTGTACACCGTTATTGACCGCTGTAACGGTCCTTTTACCGTAGATGACGAGAGTCTCGCGGTAGAGGAGATTCTCAATATGGAACCGGGAGGAAATTTTCTGGTCTTAGATCACACTCTCGAACATTGCAGGGAAAATATCCGCCCGGAACTGTTTGCCGCGGACAGTTACGATTTTTGGAAAGAAAAGGGGGAGAAAGATCTCTACCGGCGCGCCGTGGACCGCTATCATGCTTTAAAGAAGAAGCTGAAACCTCCGTGCCTGCCTGCCGATGTCCAGAGAGATATGGAGGAGGTTGTTAAAAAGGCCGATAGATTTCTTACAGGGAACTAGCGAGAAACGCAGGCACTAGTCGATAGCCAACGCCCGGAGCGTCTTTGGAAGAGGGACCCCGCGTTCGTCCCATCCCATCCGTCGGTAGAAGTCCCGTACCATCGGTTTGAGGTCGACTTTCGCCCCCGCGGAAGGCCCTTCGGCAATGGGGTTGGAAAGAAACATATCCGGCAGGGTGTCCAGATCAGCGGTTGCACCGAAGCGGAGATTAAACATTTTCTCCATCGTGACAATTCTCTCCCCTATCTTTAGGAGCTGGTCCCTGCCGATATGGAGCCCCGTCAGGGCCTCTACCAGCCGCGTTTCCTTTTCCAAATCGTAGTTCCCCGCAATGGAGAGAGCCGGCACCTTGCAGATGCCCAGAGAATCGATGACGGAACTTACGATCATACAGTATCTGACTAGAGCCCCTTTTCCTTCGGTAGCAAGAAAGTCCACGGCCTTCTGGGTCCCGAACTCCTTTTCGGCCCTCTCCGGGGTGTAGCGGAACTCGGGCACCGGATAAACACTGGTAAAATCTCCGCCCCGCATACTCACTGCGTATGAGAGGGCGGTCCCCATCAGTCCTCTTGGGTCCGCGCCGTAGAGCTCAACCCCTTTTACATGATACGCGTATTTCCAGGCGCCTTTTCCGATGCGCCGCGATGCCCGGTATACCCCGTCGGCAAGAACGTCGCCGAATCCCTCACGCCGGGCAATTTTATGCATGATCAATTCCATCGCCTCAGCGTCCCCCCATCGAAGTTCGATGCCGTCGGTGTCCTCCGTTGAAATAATGCCCCGATCGTAGAGGTCCATGGCGAATGCAATAACCGAGCCGGTGGAAATAGTGTCCACCCCCAGAATGTTACACAGGTTAGATAGGTACATCAGCGCATCGGGTTCGGTGAGACCGCAAAGGGCGCCTAAATCGATCAGCGTCTCATACTCCGGTCTCCCTCCCCGAAACCCTGTATACTTACCCTCCTTCAGTTCAACTTCCGCCTTACAGTGCACGGGGCAGCGCGGGCAGGTGATGTTTTTCACGACATAGGGTTTGAGATTCCTGCCGTCGATCTTTTCGGCCCCTTCAAGCTGCATGGAACGGTAGTTTCGTGAACCAAGGAGCCCCATCTCGTTGAGCTCCAGGATATCTCCCGAGCTCCCCAGTTCGGAGTAGTCCCGGTATCGGGAAACACTGTTCCGGATGGATTTTATATATTCTCTCACCACCTCCATGACTTCCGGACCGGTTCCGGATTTCGCCGCGCTTTTTATTTTTCCGACGCTGATCGCCTTGAGTTTTTTAGAACCCATGACCGCGCCCATTCCGGTATGGCCGGCGGCGTGATCGATCCCCGCCATGATGCAGGCGTAGCGAACCATATTTTCACCCGCGGGTCCGATAGAGAGAAGCTCGAGCTTATCATCTCCGAGCAGCGTTTTTATTTCCCTGTCCGTCTGCCGAGTGTCCATCCCCCGGAATCGGCTGGCATCGTGCAGCCTAAATCCGTCCTCGCCTATGTGGAGAAAAACCGGCCGAGGTGACGACCCGGTGATGATCAGGCTGATGATGTCCAACGCCCGGAGGCGCTGTCCAAAAAATCCGCCGAGACTGGAACTGCCGATCAGTCCCGAAAGCGGTGAAAGGGCGTTCACATGGACCCTGGAGGCTGAGGGGGCGGCCGTTCCGGTAAGAAGTCCCAGGCTGATCATCAGAATATTATCAGCTCCCAGCGGGTCGGTACCGGCCGGCATATTTTCGTAGAGATAGCGAATGTTGAAACCGAAACCGCCGAGGTCTCTTTCCGCCGCTTCTCGTGTGAAGTGATGCTCATGTATCGTAGAAGTGGTCAAATCAACATGAACCACATCGCCGAGGTCTTCGTCCGTCATCATTTTTTAGTGTACCCCAAATTCTCCATTTTTTTAATACCCCGGAACGCCTTGGCCGCACATTGATAGCACCTTGTTCAGCGCCGGTTCCCTTCCTTGACAATACTTGTATATACATGTATAATCAAGATATATGGACAACCTGCAGGCCGGAACACCCCGGTACCGGCAACTGAAAGAGTATATCAACAAAAAGATAGATTCCGGCGAATGGCCGGCTGATTTTAGGATCGCATCGGAAAATGAACTGAGCAGGAAATGGGGAGTCAGCAGGATGACGGCAAACCGCGCACTTCGGGAGCTGTCGGAATCGGGCGTCCTCTATCGTGTGCAGGGTCTCGGGACCTTTGTAGCGGAACGTAAGCCCGAGTCTTCCATACTGGAAATCCGCAATATCGCCGATGAGATCCGCCTGCGCGGCCACCGGCACAGTTCCCGTGTCCTGAAACAGGAAGAGATTACCGCCGACCTTGACGTCTGCCATCATTTGGAGCTTCCGGCGGAAAGAAGGGTCTATCATTCTGTCATCATCCATTTTGAAAACGACGTTCCCATCCAACTTGAAAAACGATTCGTGAACAAGGACCGTGTCCCCGGCTACCTGCGGGCGGACTTCACGAACATCACACCCAACGTCTATCTCACGGAAACCGCACCGTTAAGCGAAGCGGAAAACGTCATCCAGGCGGTAGTTCCCGCCGCTGACGCCGCGGCTGCATTGAACATTCCGCGGGAAGAGCCTTGCCTTCTAGTCCGTCGACGGACATGGTCGGGGGGTGTCCCGGTGTGTTACGCACTGCTGATCCACCCGGGATCACGGTACCGGATAACGAGCCGGTTTACGGTTTGAAAATGATAATTCACCGCCCACGGCGGCAAGGAGGATATGATGAAACCAATACGTGCCCCCCGGGGCAGAACCCTTAGCTGTAAAAGCTGGCTTACCGAAGCACCCATGCGGATGCTGATGAACAATCTCGATCCCGACGTGGCGGAAGACCCGGAAAATTTAGTGGTTTACGGCGGCATCGGCAAAGCGGCCAGAAACTGGGACTGTTACGAAGCAATCGTAACGAGTCTCAAAACGCTTGAAGAGGACCAGACACTCCTGGTCCAGTCCGGCAAACCGGTGGGGGTCTTTACCACCCATCGGGACGCTCCGCGGGTGCTTATTGCCAATTCCAACCTGGTCCCAAAATGGGCAAACTGGGATGTCTTCAATACGCTCGACAAGGCCGGTCTTTTTATGTTCGGACAGATGACCGCGGGGTCCTGGATCTACATCGGTACGCAGGGAATCGTGCAGGGGACCTATGAAACATTCGTTGCCGCGGGAAGAAAGCATTTCGAAGGAGATTTACGCGGCAAGTGGTTTCTCACCGGGGGCCTAGGCGGAATGGGGGGCGCTCAGCCTCTTGCATGCACCATGGCGGGGGCATCCATGCTGGCGGTGGAATGCGATGAAGCGAAAATTCAGAAAAGACTTAGGACCGGATATCTCGATGCATATTGTACCTCTCTGGACGAAGCGCTAAAAAAAATCGCCGATTCCGCGGCGGCGAAAAAACCCCTCTCCATCGGCCTGCTGGGGAACGCGGCCGAGGTCTTTCCCGAACTGGTCCGCCGGAAAAAATTACCCGACGCGGTTACCGACCAGACCTCCGCTCACGATCCCTTAAACGGCTATCTTCCCGCCGGATGGACCCTGCGGCAGGCTGCTGAGTTGCGAAAATCTGACCCGCAGCGGGTCATACAAGAAGCCACGGAATCGATTGCAGCCCAGGTCAAGGCGATGCTGGACTTTCACCAACAGGGCGTTCCTGTCTTCGACTACGGAAACAACATCAGGCAGATAGCCTTCGACAGCGGCGTGAACAATGCATTCGATTTTCCAGGATTCGTCCCTGCCTATATTCGGCCCCTCTTCTGCAGGGGGATCGGCCCGTTCAGATGGGTGGCCCTGTCAGGTGAGGAGGAAGATATCTTCAAGACCGACGCAAAAGTAAAGGAATTGATCCCCGACGATCCCCACCTCCACAACTGGCTCGACATGGCCCGGGATCGGATTACGTTCCAGGGACTCCCTTCCCGGATCTGCTGGGTGGGCCTGGGAGACCGCGACCGTCTGGGCATCGCGTTTAACGAGATGGTGAAAAACGGCGAACTGAACGCTCCGGTGGTCATCGGCAGAGACCACCTGGATGCCGGTTCGGTTGCCAGCCCCAACAGGGAAACCGAAGGGATGGCCGACGGAACCGATATGGTTTCCGACTGGCCCCTTTTAAACGCAATGCTCAATGTCGCAAGCGGCGCCACCTGGGTGAGTTTTCACCACGGCGGCGGGGTCGGAATGGGCTACTCTCAGCACGCCGGGCAGGTAATTGTCGCCGACGGAACAGACGAAGCCGCGGTACGGCTAAAGCGGGTCCTCTTTAACGATCCGGCGAGCGGCGTCATGCGACATGCCGACGCGGGATATGCCGATGCAGTTGCCTGCGCGAAAGAAAAGGGCCTTAATCTTCCAGGTATGCGATAAAACCATGAATAAAATCGAAATCCAACCGGGAGAAATGACGCTTGGGGAACTGCGGACCGTCTGGGCAGGACCGGTAACAATTACCCTTCATGCTTCGGCCATGGAGATGGTCGAAAAAAGCAGGAATGTTGTCCGGGAGATCGTGAAGCGGCATGAGGTGATTTACGGCGTCAATACCGGGTTCGGCCTTCTTGCAAACAGCCGGATTTCCGACAACGATTTGTCGCTGCTGCAGCGAAACCTGGTGCTGTCCCACGCTGCCGGGCTGGGGAACTATCTTCCCGACGAGGTGGTCCGATTGATAACGGTCTTAAAAATCAACAGCCTTGCCCGGGGATATTCAGGCGTCGGACCGGGTGTCATCGATATCCTGCTGGAATTCGTCAATAGGGAACTCTACCCCTGTATTCCGGAGAAAGGGTCCGTTGGTGCCAGTGGCGATCTGGCTC
>CAZSGZ010000175.1:0-7721 GCA_964606455.1 uncultured Spirochaetales bacterium | reverse complement strand
TTTCGGGGATGGGAGAACTCCACTTAGACGTTCTCATGACCCGGGTTACGGACGATTTTAAAGTACCCGCCAATATCGGAAACCCGCAGGTCACCTACCGTGAGACGATAACGAAAACGGTCATTCATACAAAAAAATATCACAAAGTATTGGCGGGAAAAGAAAATACCGCCGAGATTACCTTAAAACTCGAGCCCCTCGAGCGGGGTTCCGGAAATCATTTTGTCTCGGAGGTTTCGAAGGACGGGCTTCCCGGCGAACTGATCGACGCTGTCCGCCGGGGCGTGGAAGGCTCGTTTTCTTCCGGCGCGATGTTCGGTTATCCCGCCGTGGACATGAAAGTGTCCCTTACCGATGCCGTTTACAACCAAAGCACTTCAACGGCCATCGCCTGCGAAGCCGCCGCTTCCATCGGTTTCGACGAAGCGTTCCGAAAGGCCGGTCCGGTCCTCTTGGAACCGATTATGAAGCTCGATGTCATGACGCCGAAAGAGTTCATTGGGGATGTCATTAGTCATATCACCTCCAAGGGCGGAATCATTATCAGCATAGAAAGTAAAACGACCATCGAGCATGTAAGCGCCCGGTCGCCGCTTCGGACACTATTCGGATATTCAACATCCCTGCGGAGCATGACCCAGGGCCGGGGGACCTTTGCCATGGAATTTTCCCATTTCGCGCCGAAGGATGAAAAGCAATAAACCGCCGTATTGACAACCTTTTTTGACACAGTTATAGTGGCAGTTACATCTAAATCATTGACAATCAGGAGTCCGCTATGGGTCTTACAAGTGAAAACATTCGAAATATCGCCGTATCCGGCCATGTCGGCACAGGGAAAACATCACTCGTTGAACACTTGCTGTTTGCCGGAGATGCGATCCCGAAGGCGGAATTGGTCAGTTCCGGAAAAACAGTCAGCGACTGTACACCGGAGGAAATCGAAAAAGGAATATCGGTCCATACCACCCTCTCCCATTATACCTGGAAGGACGTAAAAATCAATTTGTTAGACACCCCCGGTTCATCCGACTTTGTCGGTGAAGTTGTCGCGGGGTTCAGAAGCGCCGAGTCCAGTTTACTCCTTGTCGACGCGACTTCGGGCGTTCAGATCGAAACGATAAAACTATGGCGCCGCTTAGACAACAGGAACATGCCCCGTTTTGTTTTTATCAGCAAAATGGACAAGGAACGGGCCGATTTCAGCGAGGCCCTGAACGATTTGGAGGGCAAGTTTTCCGCCCGTTTTGTCCCCGTCTGCATACCCATGGGAAGCGCGGACTCCTATACCGGACTGGTCAATTTAATTGAAAACAAGGCCTACGCCGCTCCCGAGGCGGGAAAAAAAGAAAAAGCAGAAGACATTCCCGCCGACATGAACGACACCGTCGAAGAATACCGCATGGCACTTATCGAAGCCGCCGCGGAAGGCGACGATGCTCTCATGGAAAAGTATTTTGAGGAAGAGACCCTGACGGCGGATGAAATCCGTCATGGTCTGACCGAAGGCTTGAAGAACAATAAATTCGTCCCCGTTCTCTGCGGAGCGGCTGAATTAGGATCGGGCATCGCTTCTCTTTCCAATTTTATCGTAACCGCCGCGCCTTCACCCGCCGGCGCCGTGGAGATGACCCGCGGCGGCGAAGAAGAATCGAAGGAAATCCCCATTACACAGGACGGCCCTTTTTCGGGATATGTTTTCAAGACAAGTATCGACCAGTTCAGCGGGAAACTGTCGTATATGAAAACCGTAACGGGAACGCTCACCTCCGAGACCGAGCTCTTCTGCGCGCGGACGCGAAAAAAAGAAAAAGTTTCCAAGCTGTACACCACCGTGGGGAAAAAACTCATCGAAACTTCCGAAATTACAGCGGGCGACCTCGGCGTTTTAGCGAAAGCAGGTGAAATTGTTACAAACGATACCCTCTGCACTCCCGACAATGTCGTCGAATATGAGCACCTGAAACATCCCCACCCTGTCCATTCCGTAGCGGTTTCCGCGGTAAGCAAGAAGGACGAGGACAAAATGAACGAGTTTCTGCAGCGGGCGGCCGAAGAAGATCCGACATTTATCATTACCCACAATCAGGAAACGAAGGAAACCGTCATTTCCGGGATGGGTGAACTGCAGATCAACATGATTTTAGACAAAATCAAGACGAACCAAAAAATCGAAATAGAAACAAAGGTCCCGAAAGTAGCATACCGAGAAACAATTACCAAAAGCTCCGACGCGGAATACACCCACAAGAAACAGACAGGCGGACACGGACAGTTCGGCAGGGTAATGATTAAAATCCGCCCGCTCGAACGGGGAAAGCAGTACGAATTCGAAAACATCATTAAAGGCGGTTCCGTCTCGAAGGGATACATTCCGGGAATTGAAAAGGGACTCCACGAGGCAATGGAAACGGGGGTGCTTGCGAAATATCCCGTAGTGGACGTGGGCATAACGCTCTACGACGGAAAAGAACACCCCGTCGACAGTTCCGAAATGGCATTCAAGATGGCGGCCCGGGGAGCACTTTACGCTTCGATGGAGAAAGCGGGACCGGTCCTTTTAGAACCGATTATGAACCTTAGGGTCTTTGTCGACGAAGAATATCTCGGCGACGTCCTTTCCGACTTGAGTTCCCGCCGCGGCCGTGTTTCGGGACAGGAACAGTTAGGCGGCGGTATTGTCGAAGTCGACGCCCAGGTCCCGCAGGCGGAAATGCTCAGGTATTCCATCGACCTGCGGTCCATTACTTCCGGGACGGCGTCCTTCGAAATGGAGTTCGACCACTACGAACCGATTTCCGGAAAGATAGCCGATGCCGTTATTGCCGACGCGAAATCCGGGGATGATTCGGAATAAGGCTTCCCGCCGCTGTCATTGTTTTACATAGTAGAGCTCAAAAATGCGGCGGTCCCCGTCCAGCCCTTTCCGGTGAAACCGTGTAATCGGTCTCCAGGAGCGGGGGGGAGCGTATCCCTCATGACTGTTAGCAATTCCCGGTGTCAAATCCAGCACCTTCATGGCATGTTCGGCGTAATCTTCCCAGTCGCTAACAAAGTAGATATACCCGCCCGGAACAAGGCAGTCCCGCATATATTCGGCAAATTCCGGGCGGACAAGCCTCCGCTTATAGTGCCGTTTTTTCGGCCAGGGGTCCGGGAAAAAGAGATGTATACCCTGAACAGACGCTCCCGGAATGCTGTTTCGAAATATCACATAGGCGTCCCCTTCGATAATCCGAATATTACCTAATTCATTTGCTTCAATTAATTTAAGAAGATTTCCAATGCCCGGTTTATATACTTCAATCCCGAGATAATTAACGGACCGCCGCCCCGCGGCAATTTCCGCGGTTGCCGAACCGGAACCGAAACCCACCTCCACAACAACCGGATTATCGTTTCCAAATATAGCGGAAAATTGAAGAGGGGCATCCCCGTCGGCATCGTTGATAAGGAAGCGGTCCTTCAGCCGTGTATAGGCCGCGTGCTGTCCCTTGCTGAAGCGTCCTCCCCGCAGGACAAAGCTTTTGATGTGGGTATTCGGGCCGTCAAATTTCAAGGAGCGCTTTTACCTCCGTGATTGTCGGTGCGCGGAGGGCCTTTCCGGCGGTAAGCCTTGCTTCTCCGGTGTTCATTTTCCCAATTGCCTCTTTTACCGCGTACATCCGTTTCGGATCGACGCTTATTTTCCGTAAACCGGCCCCGATCATGAACTTCAGCATGGGAATGTCCACCGCCGCGTCTCCGCATACGGAAATATCGCAGTTTTTTTTCCCGCAGCTTCGAAGGACCCGTTCGACAATCCGTAATACCGCGGGATGATGAAGAATGTACAAATCCGAAACAAGTTCATTCGTTCTGTCAATTCCCAAAACGTACTGTACCAAATCGTTCGTACCGATGCTTAAGAACTCGGCATGTTCCGCCAGTTCATTGATTACCTCGACGGCGGAGGGCAGCTCGACCATCGCCCCCATCCGCGGATAGGTGTTGTGTGGTGTCCCCTCGGAAGCCAGGCCGGCGATACACTCGAAAACAAAATCCTTTGCCTCGATAAATTCGTCGAGAGAAGAAATAAGGGGAAACATAATATTCAGTCTTCTTCCATAGCCCGCCCGCAGCATGGCGCGGATTTGCGTTGAAAAAATATCCCGGTGCCGCAGGGAAAAACGGATGGCCCGCAGTCCTAAAAACGGGTTGCTTTCGTTCTGCTCGATAATGTGAGAGAGACGTTTGTCTCCGCCGATATCGAGGGTCCGGAGGGCAACTTCCTTCCCCTCCCCGATAAGGGAAAAAATACTGTCGTAGACCTGATACTGTTCCTCCTCCGACGGGAACATATTGCGGATAATAAAGGGGAATTCGCTTCGATACAGTCCGATCCCCTCGGCGTTCAGCCGTTTTGCATTATTAATATCGCTTAAAAGGTTGATATTCGCGAGAACGATTATCCGTTCCCCGTCCGCGGTGTAGGTTTCTTCCGGACTCCCTGCGGGGACCTCTTCGATGTATCTGACGGTATTTTCAATGTCCGCGTACTTTCCGCTTATTTCTTCGCTTGGATTGATAAAAATTGTCCCCTGATTGGCATCCATAATGATTGTTTTTGCCGAGGAAAGAAGAAAATAATCGTTTGACCCGGTGGTTACCACGGGAACGTTTAAGGAACGTGCTAAAATTGCAATATGCGCGGCGGTACTGACCCCGTACAGGAGAAAACCTTCGGCGTGCTGGACCTTCAATTTAATGAGGTCCGACGGCAGAATGTCCCTGGCCAAAATAATTTGACCGGAGTAATCCCCCTCTTCCACCTGCTCGTCTTCAAGGTTTCGCAGAAGCCTGTGGCCGAGGTCCTTCACATCGTGAATTTTTTCCTGGACGAAGACATTACCGCTTGCGGAAAACAAATCGATATACCGGTTGACAACTTCGGTAATGGCGGTAACCGGGGAGGTGCCGCTTGTAATTTTATCCACCATCATTCCCGAAAAGGCCTCGTCCTTCAGCATAAGCATGTGGGAGCTGAAAATAAGCGATCCCACTTCGGAAAGCTCGTTCTCCATGGTAAGCTGCAGCTTCGCAAGCTCCCTCCCCGTCTGATGCAGGGCCTTTTCAAAATGTTCGATGGTATACGTTCTTTCCGAAACCTGTTCTTTCGACCGGAGATAGAGTTCATTATACTGTTCTCCGATATACACCGGCGCACCCTTCGCTATGCCGGGAGAAACAGGAGTTCCCCGAAGAAAGGTAGGCATGGCATGCGGTTCCGCTTCCGGTATAGCCGTTCCGGTGCCGAGGCTTCCCCGCCCCGCATCGCCAAGCTGCAGCAGCAGCCTCGCGTTTTCCAGGGTGGCCGCAAGCTGGGAGGCGATAGCCGACAAGGCCCGTTCATCATTTTCCGTAAAAAAATTTTCCTCGGTATGCTGCAGAGAGATGACCCCGACCTTGTCCAGGCCGTGAATAATTGGAACGGCAAGAAATGCTTCATATTTTTCCTCTTCCGTGCCGGGAACATACTTGTAATAGGGACATTGTGATGCCTTCGGTATCCGAAGCGGACGCAGCTCCAGGAGAGACCGGCCGGTTATTCCTTCGTTTTCCATCAGCTTCAGGGTCCCGATAAAAGAGGAAGGGATCCCCACGCTTGCCATCAGCACAAGGTTTCCGGTCCCTTTCTGCCGCAGAAAAATGGAACAGGTATCCGCGTTCAGATGATCGGCAATCATTTGAACAACCTGCTGAAGAAAGCCTTCAATATTCGTCTGTTCCTTAAACAGACCGGCGAGTTCTCCGATGCTGCAGATCAGTTCAATGTTGTCCTTTTTCATTTCTCCACGCTCTCCTTCTATTTTACATGAGAGTGAGGATTTTTTCACGAATAAATTCCGATTTTTCTTTTAATCCGATCAATTCCATCTCGATAAGCAGCACATTCGGCCGGTCCGGATCGAGTTTGATGCTTCCCCCGCTTTCCTGCATCATTTTTACGAGTTTGTCCACATTTATTTCGGCGACCTTCCCGAATTCAACTTCCAAAAGCTGTTTCCGTTCCTTCAGCGACCGTATTTTCATCATTTTGCAGAGGATCCGGATTTCCGCCAAGGCCAGCAGGCTCGAAACCTCCTCGGGAAGGGGCCCGAAGCGGTCCTCCAGTTCCGCGAGTACCTGCTGCAGTTCCTCTTCTTCTTCGATAGAGGCAATCCGCTTGTACACTTCCATTTTCTCCACCGGCTCTTCGATGTAGGAATTCGGTATATATCCCGTATAGGTAAGTTCGAGATATACTTCCACCGCTTCTCCCCGTTCCTCGTCAGTCTGCAGCTCGGAAATTGCCTCGTCCAGCAGCCGGATATACATATCGAAACCTACGGCAAGGATATCGCCGTGCTGCTCTTTTCCCAGCAGGTTCCCCGCTCCCCGTACCTCCAGGTCCTTCATGGCAATTTTAAACCCCGACCCCAAATCGGTGTATTCCGACAGGACCCGCAGCCGCTTCATTGCCGTTTCCGTCAAAACCCTGTCTTCGGGATACAGGAGATAGGCATACGCCGGGACATCCGCCCTGCCGACACGGCCCCGCAGCTGGTACAGCTGGGACAGTCCGTACAAATCGGCCCTGTCGATAATAATGGTATTTACATTGGGAATATCGATACCGTTTTCAATAATGCTTGTCGATACGAGGACCTGGGTGGCGCCGTGGATAAAGCGGTGCATAATGTCCTCCAGCTCATGGGACTGCATCCTGCCGTGGGCCGCGTCGACGTAGGCTTCCGGAACCAGTTTCGCGAGAAACATCCGAACTTGTTCCAGGGTCTTGATCCTGTTGTGCAGATAAAACACCTGCCCGTTCCGTTCGAGCTCCCGCCGCACCGCTTCGGCTATCGTCTCTTCGCTGAACTCGCCGATGTGCGTTTCAATAGGAAGCCGGTTTCTCGGGGGCGTCCGCAGGAGTGACATGTCGCGGATTTTCAAAAGGGACATATGCAGGGTCCGGGGAATGGGGGTTGCCGTCAGGGTAAGGCAGTCCACGGAATGCTTTAACTCCTTCAGACGCTCCTTGTCCTTTACCCCGAATCGCTGCTCCTCATCGATAATGATAAGTCCGACGTTTTTGAACTTCACGTCCCGCTGCAGGATTCGGTGCGTTCCGATGATAATGTCCGTTTGCCCCGCTTCGATTTTTTGTATCGTTTTCCGCTGTTCCCCCTTCGCGACAAACCGGGAAAGCATGGCAATCGATACCGGATAGTGTTCAAAGCGTTCGAGCATATTTTCGTAGTGCTGTTCCGCTAAAATGGTCGTCGGAGCTAAAAAGGCAACCTGTTTTCCCGCCGTTACCGCCTTGAACGCGGCCCGCATGGCGATTTCGGTCTTTCCGAAGCCGACGTCCCCGCAGATGAGCCGGTCCATCGGCAGAGGAGACTCCATGTCCCGCTTCACTTCATCGATACAGGTAAGCTGGTCCGGCGTTTCTTCGTATGGGAAACCGGCCTCGAACTCTATCTGCCATTCCGTATCTTCCGGAAATGAGAACCCCTGTGCCTGCTTCCTCCGGGAATACAGCTGTAAAAGCCGGTGTGCCAAATCCTCTACCGCCTTCCGTACCCGGCTTTTTCTCGTTTCCCAGGACTGCCCCCCGATTCTGTCCAGCCGCGGGGCAGCACCTTCGCTGCCGATATATTTCTGGACTAAATTCACCTGCTCGATTGGAATGAAAA
>CAZSGZ010000174.1:0-7736 GCA_964606455.1 uncultured Spirochaetales bacterium | reverse complement strand
CGGCATTCGCACTGGCCCTTTCCGCGGTTATCGGTGACGGAAAGGACCTTCACTCCCCCGGACTTAGTCCCGATGTTGTCGCCGAGTCCATCGCTACCAGTGCCGACTTTCTCGAGTCTCTGTCGGACCCCGGCTTTGAAGCGGATGAAAGCGGGGAGCAGCGCTGCTTTACCGGTGTTTTTGTTACCGAAGAAGGCCTGAACACTACCGCGCTGATGCTCTCCGACGCACTGCATACACGGCTGCTGCGGGAAAGCCGGTATGAGACGGCGCGGAGGTATTTCCGGACCGCGGGGCACCTGTATGGAAAAAACAATACGGAGGCATATGGTGAAATACGTTTAGTTCTCGAGGAAGCGAATTGCATTGCCGCGGAAGGTGATGACGGTTTTATTTTCAATCCGCCGAACGCCGTGCTGGAACAATTGGAGTCGGCGGGTATGTCTTTCCGGGACATAGGCGAACGGCTGCGGCAGTTTTCGGAGGACCTGCTCCGGGCCGCGGGGGAGATGCCGGAGTATGTCCGCGCGGACCTCCGGGAGTATGCCGAAAGCCTGGTGAGATATTTTCTTCTGGAAACGGTCCGTGCCGGCGGAGAGGCGGATAGTGCCGCCTGGCCCGAATCCTGGGCCGATGAATATTCGGACATGCTGCGTAAAAAAAAGAACTACCGTTCCTATCTCGGGGGACCTTTTTTAGCGGGAGGAGAGGGAGGTCCCGCCGTATGGGAGAAAGACGGCAGCTGCCTCGACACCGCGGCGGAAGGGAGCGAAGAGTACGCAAACGGACTTTTCTACAGTCCGGGAGAAGGGCGGGTCGGAGGAGACTGGTATGAAAATATGTATCTGGAGATCTGCAACAACTCCGTCGAAGCAGGTAATGCGGCGGCGGAAAGCCTGCGGGCCGCCTGCCGGACCGATGCCGAAACCGGTGCATTCGGGAATATCGATGATGTTATCCGGATTTTTACCGGAGAGGACCCCTTGGAACATTTCCGGCCGGGGGTGCTGACGGAAGAGAAATATAAAACCGCCGCCGCGTCATATGAACGGCTCCGGGGAGAAATCGAGTTTCTGAAAACGGAGATTGCGGGACAGGGCGCCTCTCTTGAACTGTACTACCGGGACAGAAACGGAATGCTTACCGCCGTCGTTAAGCCCCTCGAGGATAGGGTCGGCGGTCTGGAAGAGGCGTACAGAGCTCTGCAGGAAGAGTGGGCCCGTAAGGCGGAACAATTCGAACACGGCAGTTCCTCCTACCAAAATAGATATACGGAACTCCGGGAGGCGGAGGAAGCCCTCGATAAAGCGGCTCTTGAACTGGAAAAAAGTGAGGCTGTCCGGGATTTCGCGGCATCCGGATATCTTCGATATGAAAACCGGGAGAAGCCGCGGGAGGTAGACCCCCGGGGACGGTACGAATACGCGAAGACGCAATATGGAAATGTAACGGCCGCCTTCGAAGCCGCGGCGGACCTGTATCGCGACCGTGCTCCGGAAGACTTTATTGAAGGTACCGAAAGCGGGCGGTACCGGGAGGCCTTTGAAGAGTATCGGAAACACTACCACGACACTCTTGCCCTGCATCAGCTTGAGGGACTCCTGCAGGAGGCAACGGCGGAACAGGAACGGAGGGTGGCGTCGGCAAGAAATCGGACGGCCGATGAGATGGGCAAAATACTCGCGGACACGGGGGGGATGACCGGGACCGGACTTACGGACCGGTATTTAGACGATCCCGCCCTTGTCGGATGGTTCGACCGGGTTGGAAATATGGTACAGGCTGAAGGGGACGCCTTTTTTAGCAGATGGGGCCGGGCTTACTGGTATAGTTCATTTTCAGGTGCCGGGGAAGAAGCCGTAGAGGAATTTCTCTCTTCTTCCTTTGGAGAGCAGTGGACATTCCTGCAGCAGGAGGGTATCGACATGTCCGGCTATGCCCGGGCTTTAGCGGCGGATGCCTACGCGGGCATGAGCGGCGGGGAGCGGGAGGATTTTTCCGAATATCTCAGACGATCGGGGCTGGCCGGAGACGGTACTGCGGAAGATAACGGGACTTTTCCCGACCTTTCCGCGGGCTTTACCGATTTTTTAACGGAGAAAATGGCTTTAGACCTCAATGAAGCGGCTGCCGAGAAGTGCGCGGCGGTAAAGGAGAACAGTCTTGCGCGGGGACAGGAATTGCAAATAGCCGCCGGCGCGTCCTACGCTCTTGGTGTCCTCTTTTCCTGGCTGCCGCCGGTTTGCGTCCCCGCCTTTGCCTCGGCGGCGAGTCTGGGAATAGCGGCGGCCGTAATGCACGACCGTGCCGGACGGTACGGAGCGGTGGCGGAGGAGACGGCGCGGCGGGCGGAAAATATCGGCAGCCGGGTCCGCCTGGATACGCTGCCGATGCGGGAGGCTTTTTCCGCGTATCGGGAACAAAAGACAGCGATGCTCGAGGAAACGGAAAAACTGAAGAGGCTGACGGCTGAGTCGCCGGAAGGAGAACCGCTGGAGGCCGGGCGGTTTATCGACGGGATTCTTACCGCGGCTGAAATAATGAACGCGGACATCGGTGCGTTGCTGCCCGGCGGCGGAAGCGGAGCGGACACCTTAAGAAAGAGTCTTACGGCGCTTGTAACCGGCGGGGGATATCTTGACGCGGTGCCGGAGGGGCGGCGGGGTAATACCGGCGATATGATGCATGCCCTCGCGGCAGCGGCGGACGGCGCCCGGAAAGACGCGGCGGAAGCTTTTTCATACTCGGCGGCGGAACTGGAAGCGGCCCGGCAGGCCGCTGCCGCCGCATACCGGCGGGAACTCGCGGAAGTCCTTGGGCAGGAAACGGAAGCGGATATCGGGATGCTCACGGCAGCCGCGGAACACGCCTTTGGCGGACACCGTTTTAACGCGGCGCATCATTACGGCCGGACCCTGGCCCTTTCTTCCGAGTTGATGGACAAAATTGTTTCTCCATCCGGCGCCACCTTGGAGAAGGAACTGATTACGGAGCAGGGGTATGACATTTACAAAATGTTCAGCCGCAGAATGGATAACTATTTCAGGGCTGAAGAGTACGGATGGCAGCAGCGTATGTTTGAACTCCGGAGGCGGATGGAGAGCTGGGAGGAAACGGTTGCCGCTCTGTTCCGGCGGGGCGCCGCGGAATGGAAAGCCGGTATCGGGAAAATGGAGTCCGAGCGCCGCCGCTGGCTTTCCAGCTACGTTTCCGGGTACCGGGAACGGCGCGATATGTGGGAAATGAAATACGCCGCGCTTTTAACGGAGAAGAACGAATGGGTCCGCGGAGCAGCGGAAAGCGCCGCCCGGCAGGCGGGAACGGCAATGCTGAAAAAGCTGACGGTCGACGCGGAAACGGGGGTGCGGGGTATTGAAAGCCTGATAATACCGGACTTGTCCCTTCGGGAACGGGACCCCGCGGAAATTGCGGAGGAGGTGCTGCGGGGCGGAAGCTTCGGCAGCCTGCTCGAGAGAACGGTACGGTATAACCAAAGCATCGCCGATATCAACACCCGGCTGTATTCATCCCCCGGCGGCGGCCGTCTGACCGGCCGGATGATCCCCGCCCTTCACGATTACGCCCGGGAAGACAGAAACACGATCGAATCGCACATCGCCCTTATTACCGCCGATCAGGCCCGGCGGAAAATCGCGGAGGTCCTCGCGGGGCTGCGGGAGTCGGTTGCTTCGGCAAACAGCAGGCAAAACACCATGTTCGACCGGATGCTTTTCGGAGAGAATTTCCGCCGGCAGGGGGATGAATACAGCCGGGAGGCGATGGTTGACGATACGGTGGCCACCGGCAGGCAGTATGAAAAGCAGACGGTTGCAGCCTACAATGAGTACGAGTTCCCGCCGGTTGTCCTGGGTATCGACCTTTCGAAGGAAACACTTTCAGTCCTGAGTCCGGCGGGAGTGGAAGCGCAGATCGACCGGGCAATAGATAAAATTGAAACGGTGCGGCGGCAGGTATTCGGTTCCGGTCCTTCGGAAGCTTTTCCGGGGGAGTTCGGAGAACATGTGGGGGAAGCGGCGGAATGCGTGGAAGCCGAGAATATAGACGTGGCCGCTTCGGACATGTCGGTCAATATTAAAAACGGCGGCAGCGGAGAAACAGGCAGGATAACATCGGCCCTCATTATCTATAATTTGATACAGGGCAGAGGCTGGAGCGAATTCAACAAGCCGGCATACGACAAGCGGCTGTGGGACGACGACGGTGATTTGCTGAAAGCGCCGACAATCAGGGGCTTAGCTGATATCGGGACCGCCGTTTTAGTCAATGCCTTCGCTCCCGGTGTAGGTTTTCTGCTTAACACCGTGGATGACGCGCTGTTTACTCTGGCGGATGCCGCCGGAGGGCGCCTCTCCGGCGGTCAGGCGGTGCTGCAGCTGGGAAAGAAACTGGCTTCCTCCGCCCTAACCGCGGGAATCGGCGCGGGGTTTGATGTTATCGGGAATGCCGTCGGAAACAGTGTCGTCGGCAGGGCGTTTCTCTCGGGTTCAGAGTCCTTTGCACGGGGCGGTGCCGGCGGCATCATTAATTCCGTCGAAATCGGTCCCGACGGGGGGCTTGTTTTCAACACTGACCGTTTAAGCGGCGGATTTGAAGGAAAGTCCCTGGCGGCGGGCTGCGCTTCCGCGGCGGTATCGGGCGCGGTAACAGCCGCGTTATCCGGCAGTTTTGAGGGGCTGGAAGGGACCGGCATAGACGGGCGGATCGAAGCGGTCTCCGCCCTCGGCGGGAGCGCGGCGGCCTTGGGCGTCGAGTACGGGATTACCGGTACGGCGGCCGTTAATCTGCTGAATACCGCCGACATTGCCGCGGCGGCGGGTATACTGTCTGGTGATGCCCCTAGTCGCGCCGGTGTCGGTCTGCTGGAACTCTCACTGGGCGGCGAAAACGGTGCGGGTCTCGCGTTTGGAATGGGCGGCAGCAATTTCAGCATTTCCCGCCTTGCCGCGGCGGCGGAAAATATCGGCGTGTGGGTACGGCAGCAGCAAATACGGGGGTATGATCTTTTCGGAAAGGCCGATATCGCCGACGGATATGCCGGGTACACAAAAGCGGGGACCGCCCTGCGGGGGCTCTGGGCGTTCGGAGATTCGAGAGGGGAGATGCTGATAGACGGCCTGCTGTCCGGGGATGACGCGCTGCGTGTGGGATATGTTTCGGAGGGGGCCGTTACCCGGGCCTCGGACAATCCCGGCGGCGGCAGAGTTATCGATATTGCGGGCCTCGGTTCGGCCGCGGACAAAAATTCCCGGCTGCGGGCGGGAATTACACTGCAGCATGAGGCCTGGCGGGACGGTGTCGTCAGCGCCCTGGATCTTCAGTTTTACGAAACCTTGAATTCCGTAGCTGCCCACACCGAAATGGCGATGAAAATGGCTTCCCGTTACGGTACGGAAATTATTACCGGAGACCGCGCACTGAAAAGAGACGCGGCTGCCTATTTTCGGGGCGCCCGGGCGCTCGCGGGCCATACGGCTGCGAACTACGATTTTTCAGCGGATTACTGGAAACTGCGGCGGAACGGGCTGCTCGAGTATGACGGCAGCGGATATCTCTACAACGAACGGGGAGAGCCGCTCCGGGACGAGAACGGAAACGCCGTCGGCGCGAAAGGTATTGAGGGAGGGCTTCTGGCAATTTTAGGCCTGGAAGATACGGCAGGCAACAGGCAAAAAGTCATCGATATGATGCTCGCCGCTGATATGACTTACGGGGTGCGGGCCGGGGTGGATGCAGCCGATCCTGCTAACTGGTATTGGAACCTGGGGGCACACGATGCTTTGAATATGGGGAAACACATGGAAGCGCCGGAGACAATACTGCACTACCTGCAGGCGGGGGACCATTTCGGCGTCCTTCGCCGCCGGGGTGTTATAGACCTCTCCTACAGCGGCTGGACCTACGGCAACGCGGTGGAAACGATGCGGAGCGAAATCGGCAGAATGGAAAAAGAGCTGCGGGACAGAGGTTTTTCACGGCGGAAGGTGAACCGCTGCACGGCGATGTACCGGGACTTGTTCACGGCCCTCGACGCCGGCGGAAACGCTTTCGATATGCTAGAGAGCCTTAATTCCTTTTCCGAAGGGCTGCGGGGCAGGGACCCGGTTACCGACCACATACAGGTATTGTTCGGGGACAGGCTCTTCCGGGGAAAGGGAGGCGATATGGGGCTGGCCGAGGCGCTCCGGGCGGAATACAATGCCCGGGAAAATCCGAATTACCGGGGGTATGCAATTCAGGACATCGCCGCGGCGTTTACGAAAATGAATATCATCTACGGTGAAGATGAGACGGCAAGCGAGCCGGGCAGCGTATTCCGGGGGAATTATCCGGGAATGTTTTCATCCTTCGGATACGGAGACAGGATCGATTTTCGTGTCGACAGCAGCTACGGTTACGCTCCGTCTCTCGACTGTACCGGTTTTACCGGCTTGGTGTATCATGCCGCCGGATATTTGTCCAACGGGGAAAACCTCAACGAAGGGCCCTACAGCTTCGAGGGGGTGAAAAATATCTTTTCAGACACAAGGATTACCGTTACCGATGTTCCCCAAGTCGGGGACCTTATCGGGGTGGACGGACACGTGGGGTTCCTAGGCGAGGATGAGGAAGGCAATCGGCTGCTTATCCACAGCGCCCCCGACCCGGGGTATACCGGCTGGCGCGATTTGGGCCACAGGAAATCCGGCCCCCGGCAGGACGCCTTTTCCTCCGGATACATGGAACGGCTGGTGGAAGCGGGGCTTTTTCGGTCTTTCGCTGACGAGTTCGGAGGAAATTACGGGAGATGGAACGGCGGCGGAAACGATATGTTTACATTTGATGATGAAGATCTTGAACAGTTTTATATGCTGTTTGAGAAATAAAGCAGTGAAGGAGAGAAAAATGAAAAAAGAACGATGTGTAACAACGTTAACGGTAGTTGTTTTGCTGATAACGGCCGGAATCGCGGGGGCGGAGGAAAAGAACCGGGACCTTGGGCTTGGGTTTTTCTCCGGCTACAATGAGGAACGGAACATCGTTACCATTTTAGCATCCTACAACGAGTGGGATTTCGCGGTAGAGGAAATTGAACCGGCGGTTTTGGCTGAAATTAGCCCCGGCAGCTTGGTAGAGTTTACGTTTTATCAGGACAGTGACGGCTATATTGTAACCGATATCGTCGATTATAACCTGCCGACGCCAAAGGAGTATGAAAAAATTGTTATAGAGTATCAGCGGAAACGGGCCGCCCTTGTGGAAGAGCAGGAAACAGATTAGTACTGTTAGGCATTGCGGCAATTATTGGTACAAAAGGATAAAATCGTGTACCATACCCGGAATGACGGAATTTACCTCCCGGGTCATCCATGTAATTAAATCGATTCCCGCGGGAAAGGTGTGCACTTACGGCGGTGTGGCGGCCCTCGCGGGAAGTCCCCGGGCCGCCCGCCAAGTTGTCCGAATACTGCACAGCATGAGCCGCAAAGAACATCTGCCGTGGCACCGAGTAATCAATGTGGAAGGGCGCATAGCGATAAAGGACCCCGAGGGATACCGTCTGCAGGCGGCGCTGCTTGAGGAGGAAGGGGTTGATACGGACAAAACGGGGAAGGTGGAGCTTGCGAGGTTTCTATGGACAGGTTAAAACGGGCAAGATGAAAAAAACGTGCCGCCCCCGGGTGTGAAAGGGGCGGCACTACTAGGACTTCACATCCATTAAAAAATGGAAGGATAGT
>CAZSGZ010000173.1:0-7848 GCA_964606455.1 uncultured Spirochaetales bacterium | reverse complement strand
ATATAAAAATACATGGAACAATGCTGACGTTACAACGGAATAACGACATCAAAACAATTCCCGCCTACACCGGATGGCTTCTATCTGACATCGGAGAATACAAGGGGATGCAGGAACTCTACAAGAGGCAGGCGCCTCAAAGACTGAAGACGCTGAAGGAATTCGCCATCGTCGAAAGTGCCGTATCTTCCAATAGAATTGAAGGCGTGGAAATAGACCAATCTCGAATCAATACCGTTGTGTTCGGTAATAAAAAACATACAGATCGCAATGAAGAAGAGATTCATGGGTATAAACAGGCATTAAACCTTGTACACAATGAGGGAAAGGACGTTCGGCCATATGGTATAAATTAGGTAACAAAAGCTAAATTAGGTAGTAAATTAGGTAATAAAGCTGGTGTCGTGTTCCCCGCCTGATGGATATAATTCCCCTTGACATATCAGGTGTACCCCATACAATTTTTAAAGAACGGAGGCAGGCATATCATGGAAAAAGTAATTTCGGGTGTTAGTATCGAGTGTGTTACCGGCGATATTGCCGCGCAAACGGGAATAACGGCTGTCGTGAACGCCGCGAACGCGCGCCTTATGCCGGGCGGGGGCGTGGCGGGGGCCATTCACCGTGCCGCGGGACCTGGGCTTGCGGAGGAATGCCGCCCCTTAGCTCCTATTAAACCGGGAGAGGCGGTTATCACCGGCGGACACAATCTGGTGAACCGCTATATCATTCATTGTCTCGGGCCTGTGTACGGCTCGGACAAGCCGGAAGACGTGCTGCTTGCAAACTGCTACCGAAACGCTCTGCGGTTAGCGGAAGAAAATACAATCGAATCGGTAGCGTTTCCCGCGATTTCCACCGGCGTGTTCGGGTATCCCGTGCGGGAAGCGGCGGAGGTGGCGTTTGCAGCCATCTTCGAGATTATTCCCGGCCTGAAACATGTCAAGAAAATCCGATTTGTCCTCTACGGCAAAAGTGATCTGGAAATTCACGAAAAAGTTTTGGACATGAAAAGCTGACGTATACGATAAAGTCAACGAGCAGCAAGCTTGACTCTAGTTCCATGTATGTATAATATATGTGTATGAATATACACACAAAACAGAGAACAAATGTGAGTATCGACAAAGAACTCTTAACTGAGGCGAGGGAAAAAAACGTAAAGCTCTCTCCTATTTTTGAAAAAGCACTCCGACAGAAACTAAAAGAGGAACGCGCGGCGGAGTGGCTGGAACAGAACAAGAAAGCTATCGGGACGTATAACGATGAAGTTAACGAGCAGGGCGTATTTTCCGAAGGGCTTCGCAGTTTCTAATGCCGCAATTCGATGTTTACGAGAACAATGACCCTCGTACCCGTAAACGAACGCCGTATCTTCTCGACATTCAGTCGGATATCCTCGAGTCCCTCGCAACACGGGTCGTCGTTCCGCTCCGCCCGTATTTGCCGGATAAGGACTCGGTAATCTCGAAACTGCATCCAGCCATCAAGGTCGGAGGAAGTGAATATAGAGCGGTTGTTAACGAACTCGCCGGTGTCCGCCGATCCGTTCTCGGAAAACCGGTGTATTTGGCAGCGGACGTACGGCAGCAAGTAGTGGAAGCATACGATTTTATCGTAACCGGATTTTAACAAAAGGAGAACAACAATGAAGAAAACAATACTGATAACCGGCGCCTCGAACGGCTTAGGCTTCGCCGCGGCGCAGCTGTTTGACGCACATGGATGGATGGTTGTCGGCAGTTCGACTACCCGGGAGGGTGCGCAAAAGATCGAAAAAAACTGCCCGGGCGGCCGCGGCTTCGTCTGCGATTTCCGCGACTTGCGCGCGGCGGACGAGCAAATTTCCGCGGTACTCGACGAGTATCCGAAGATCGACGTATTGATGAACAATACCGGTATCAAGGCGAAGGGGCCGATCGAGTCCCTCGGTATCGATGAAATTGAAAATCTGCTGAACATCAACGTAGCCGGGCACTTCGTTGTTACGCGCCTCGTGGTGCCGCTAATGAAACAGGCGGGTTCTGGGAAAATCATCAACATTTCCTCCACCGTCGGGAAAAACTATGCCGGCAATTTCACCCTCTATTCCGCAAGCAAGCATGCGAATACCGGCTTCAGCAAAAGTCTGATGGATGAACTCATCGACACGCCCATTTCGGTTTCCACCGTGTATCCCGGCGGGATCAATACTCCGTTCCATGAAAGCGACCGTCCGAGCTATCTAGGCCCGGAGGACGTGGCGGAAGCGGTCTATTTTATCGCTACCAGGCCCGACCACGTTTTAATACCGGAACTGGTTGTCGTGCCGAAGTCGGAGAAGCGGATACCATAACGAGACGCTAACAGTCATTCAAACTCTTTAGGATAAAATCCTTCGCAAGCTTTTCCCCTTCTTCCGGGGGCAGTTCCGTAATTCTGCGGTTTAACCCTCGGTCGTTTTGCGCGTTCAGCATTTCGATAACCTTGTCGATGAGGGCTTCGGGAAAATACCCGTCTCTGGTATACAGGTCTCTGTTTTCGGAAAGTGTTTCCGCCGTCTCGACGCAGCTTGTGGCGATATCCGTCAGCTGTTCCTCGAGCCCGGCTTCGTCATGAATGTTTCCCTTCACGAAATTTTTCTCCGCGAGTGCAAGGGCCTCCCGCGGGTTACGGTAGGCCCAGAGCAGGGCGGTGGTCATTCCCGCGAGGAGGAGATGGGTATTCGCGCTGCCGTCGGGGCTGCGGAGTTCCACCGTCTGCCTGCTGTCCATAATGTCATAGCGCAGTTTTTGCTGGGGATTGACCATCATGGCAAGATTGTCCAGGTTCCGCCATCCCAAAGGGACCCGGATGAGGGCGCTCCTGTTTGAATACCCCCAGCAGACCTTGGTGGGAGCTTCCTGATGCGGAACAAGGCGCAGAAAGGAGGCGGCGGCCATGTTCCCGAAGGAAGACAGGGTAGACGCGTACCGGCAGAGTCCGCCGATCAGCTTCAGGGCGTCTTCCGAAAGCTCCTGGTCCGCGTTCAGCATGATATTTTTATTGTTCCGTTTCAGCATCGCGTGGAAATGAAGCCCGCTTCCGGCGTCGCCGATCTGGATTTTCGGAGAAAACGTCGCGATAAGACCGTGCCTGTTCGCAACGCTCTGGCACAGCCATTTGCCGAGGACCACGATGTCGGCGGCGTCTTCCACCGGCTCCGGCAGAAACTCGATCTCCACCTGTTCGGCCAGTTTGTCCTTGTACAGCGCGTTATCGCAGTCGAGGCCGTTAATCAGTCCCACTTCGTTGTGGGCATATTTAATCTCACTGGTGATGTTTGTCATAATCCGGAGCATTTCATTGACAATGTCCGTGGTTTTTACATAGGGGCTGCTTCCGTGGTACCCCTTTTGGTTTGGAAGGGGGTACAGGTTCTCCCCGACGTTGCCCACGAGGTAGAACTCTAACTCACCTAAAGCATGAAATTCGATTCCTGTTTCCTCTTTCAGTTTCTCATGGGTAATGTGAAGGATATTGTCCGGAGCAAAGGGTGCCAGTTCGCCGTTCCCGGTAACGAAACGGCAGATAAAGTCCAGGCTGGTCGTATCGAAGGGATTGATAAACGCGGTTTTATATACCGGTATTACATACAGGTCCGATTCCCCCGCATTTACCACGCCTTTGAACAGGGAGGAACCGTCCACCCGTTCACCCTCCGCAAGGACAATTTCGGCCTGGTTCTTGCTCGTCACGGGCAGCCGCAGCTCTTTTACTTTTCCGTCGATGGCGGTGTAATGGAAGGTCAGCCGTTCGATCTGCCGTTCGTTGATTAGATTGATGAGGTCTTCTTTTGTCAGCTGCTGCCGGGATTTCCCGGTCAATACTTCAATTTGGTTTTCGAGTGCGAAATTCTTGTTCATATACTGTCCCTTTTTTTTGCTGCAGAGATTATAAACCCGGCCGGAGGAATTTTCAATATTTTTATTCGGTTAATCGTTCGATTGGAAGCCGCGCTACAGCAGCCCGAAACGTTCCCTGCAGGCTTTCCGGAAAGCGGCGCCGTTAATTCTAAGGAGTTTTGCCGCCTGTTCACCGTTGCCGTCCGCTTTTTTCAGCGCTTCTTCGTAGTAATGTTTTTCCATATCGAAAAGGACCGCCTTTAAATCGATGCCGGCGTCGGGGAGTTCGTCGGGGCGGAAAGACATTTTTTTTTCTTTGTCGAAATAGGTGAGTATTTTCGAAGGAAGGGCTTCCGGTTTCAGAACATTCGACATGCTTTTCGCGCACATCGTTGCCACCGCATTCTGAAGTTCCCGGAGATTGCCGGGCCAGGAGTAGTCCAGCAGATAATCCCAGCATTCCGGAGAAATGGTCCGGTTTTCATTGTATTCTCTGTTCCAGTCTTCGAGAAACATGATTGTTAATTCGATAATATCCTGCCCCCTGTCCCGAAGGGGAGGGACCGTCAAACTGCCCTGGTTCAGCCGTTCATAGAGGTCCCGGCGGAATTCCCCGGATTCAACTTTCTCCTCCAGGTTGCAGTTTGTCGCCGCGATAATTCTTACATCCACGCGCTGTTCCGTGTCGTCGCCGACGGGAGTAAGGACCTGCTCTTCTATTACTTTTAACAATTTCGGCTGAATGGAGGAGGGCAGGTCCCCGATCTCATCCAGAAAAACCGTGCCTCCGTCGGCAGTCCTGAACAGCCCCAACCGGTCCGTTTCGGCCCCAGTGTACGCGCCTTTCCGGTGTCCGAACAGTTCACTCTCAACCAGTTTCTCGGGGATTGCGGAGCAGTTGAGGTCTGTCATCGGCTTTTCCTTCCGGCGGCTGTTCTCGTGGATATACTTTGCAAATATTCCTTTCCCGGCGCCGGTCTCACCGAAAATGAGGATGTTGATATTGTAATTCGAAAACCTGGAGGCAAGTTCGAAGGCCTCGAGAAAGGGGCCCGATTTTCCGATGATACGAAGCCCGGGAGCACTCTTCCAGTAGTCCTCCGGTGCAGTCTCGAATACTACCCCCTCGTATGCATGCGGAATGACAATATCGGGAAGCACCCGGCTGTCGAGATTGACCGTCCGGGCTTTGTACGTCCCTCCGGCAAAGCGGGGGGGAACTCCCTGTACGAGGCGCGCCTTGAAGGTGCCGGACTTAACGAGGAGAAACCAACTGGTCTGCATCTGAGGTGTTCCGGGGTCGAGAAGGACCGTATTTTCGGCGTGTCCTAAGGGAAGCGAGCGCGAGGCCGTCTGTACCGCGTCCCGAAGCTTCGCGTATATTTCCTCATAATCGATAGGTGAGTTGAGAGAAAGATCGATAAAATTGAACTTGGAAGTATCGGTACATTCTTTCGCTATTTCCTCAACTGTTCTCGCCCGTTCGAAATAGTCCGGACCCGTGCAGATCAAATACACCTTTCCATACGATTCCGCCTGCAGATGGGACAAAATGGGGCCGAATTCTTCTCCTGTCGTTTCGACATACGGGTCCCTGTTTCCCACAAAAGAAAACAGCGCCTTATATGACATTCCGCGTACCTCCGTTTACTCTTCGTTTACCGTAGCATAGCTACAGAATAGACTTCGTACAGAAATTAATCCAGGCTCGGCGGTATAACGCGGTGCAGCGGGAACATCTATTTTCTCTTGTGAAATATCTTTAACGGTAGTATAGTGTTGACATAAAACAATCGGCAATAAAGGAGCTGTATATGGCTGATATTCCTCCGACAAATCTACCGCCTGAAGCCCGGCGGCAGATGGAGCCCCACCGGGACTCAACTATCCTCGTTTTCGGCATTTTAGGTTTTATTATTTGTCTGGTTTTTGGTATTCTTGCCTGGGTCATGGGAAAAAACGACCTTGACAAGATGGACCGGGGACTGATGGACCCCGCCGGCCGGTCGACGACGAAAACAGGAAAGCTGCTCGGCATGATCAGCACCATAATTGCAGCAGCCGGATTGGGTCTTGCAACCCTTATCTTCATTATAACCGGGGGATTGGCCCTTACCTTTCTTTCGCGGATGTAAAAAAATCCCGGACCGGGAACCCGGCCTTTCAGCATGGTCAGGATTTATCTTGAAAAAAACGGCAGAAAACCGCCGGTCCCGTTGGCGGTTTACATCGTCGGGGCGGTATGGTTTTGTTTCGTTGTCACCGCCGTCCTCCTTTCCCGGCGTTTCAACACCCCGGTTGAACTCTGTCTTTTTAAGCGAATTACCGGTATTCCCTGTCCCACCTGCGGATCGACGACGGGGGGACTGCTCATTCTGCAGGGCCGTTTTCTGCAGGGATGGCTTGCAAACCCCTTTGTATATACCGCCGTTCCGCTTATAGGACTGCACCTGCTGTTTCAAATCATTACCGGTTATTCCATACGGTTTCGGTATAGCAATAGAGGCCGTATCGTTGTAACAGTCCTTCTTGCCGCAGCCATTTTGGGAAATTGGGGGTATATAATCTTCGGGAACTAATAAGATAGACCGTTTGAATTGTTCTGCCCGCGCAGAATATGAACCTTACGGTATTCATGGAAGTGGAAAAAAATTCACCGGACGGTAAAGCTGCGGCGGTGAATCGGCGAAAGGCCGAGTTCTTTGCACAGGCCGCGATGCAGCTCGGTTGGATAGCCTTTATGTTTTTCGAACTGATATCTGCCGTCGAACCAGGAATATCGGACCATCCATCGGTCCCGGGCGGTTTTCGCGAGAATAGATGCCGCCATAATCGCTTTCATTTTCGTATCACCCTTTACTACGGCTATAGACGGCGCCTTCCAGTCCGGAATATACAGACCGTCTACGACAATCCGGTACGGGGCGACAGTCAGCGAGGACAGGCTTCTTGTCATGGCAAGAAGCGTTGCGTAGTGGATATTGAGACTGTCAATCTCTTCAGGCCAGGCCCAACCAACGGCGAAATCGACGGCCTCGCTCAGTACAACTTTCAGCAGGTCTTCCCGCCGGCGAGGGGTGCATTTTTTCGAATCGTCCAGTATGCCGTCGGGAAAATCGGGCCTGAGAATAACCGCGGCTGCCGTAACGGGACCGGCAATCGGACCGCGCCCCGCCTCGTCGATACCGCAGATCAGTTCAGTCATGATAAAACAATAGCGAAATAATTAGCATCATGCAATATATCATTTTGCTTGACCTTATTTTTTTCATGGTGTTCAATGGGAACATTAGGAAGGTAAACATTGGTACTGAAAGCAGTTGAACTATTCGGATTCAAATCCTTCGCAGATAGAAGCAGAATCGAATTCCGCAGCGGCATATCCGCGCTCCTCGGTCCGAACGGATGCGGAAAAAGCAATGTCGTCGATGCCGTGAAGTGGGTTTTAGGAGAGCAGTCTTCGAAAAGCCTAAGGGCGGAAAAGATGGAAGACGTTATTTTTAACGGGACGGAAAGCAGAAAAATGCTGAACGTTGCCGAAGTTACCCTGATTCTCTCGAATGAAGAAAGCATCCTCCCCGTCGATTTAGCGGAGGTGTCGATAAAACGCCGGATATACCGCTCCGGGGAGTCCCAGTATTTTATAAACGATGCACCGGTACGGCTGAAAGAAGTGCGGGAAATGTTTTTTGACACGGGCGTCGGCAAGTCGGCCTATTCCATCATGGAGCAGGGGAAAATCGACCAGATCCTTTCAAACAAACCGGAGGAACGGAGGAACATTTTCGAAGAAGCCGCGGGGATTACCAAGTACAAAATCCGCGGTGCCGAGGCGGAACGGAAACTTGAAAAAACTGAAGATAATATGGGACAGGTCGAGAACATCCTGAAGGAAGTGAAGCGATCATACGATTCTCTCAAAATACAGGCTGAAAAAACCGAAGGGTACCGTACCTATCAGGAACAAATTTTTCAACTCGAACTC
>CAZSGZ010000172.1:0-7861 GCA_964606455.1 uncultured Spirochaetales bacterium | reverse complement strand
ATTTCGGCTTTTTTAACGGCAAATTGTGTTCTCGCGACAATTATCATCGAGGGGTCGTCCCTCCGCAGCAGGAAAAACAGATCGCCCAAATTTCCTTCAATGTATTTCGGGATGGTAAAATCCAATTTCAGGCCAAGCTCATTACTCATCGCCCCTAATACGGCATTGATAATAATATTACCCACTTCACTGAATGTCGCGGCCGCTACTTCATCGATATCATGAGTACCATCCTGCACGCCTGTAATAAGCTCAACGAGCTTCGATGCGTTCTCGGACAGAAAAATGAGTTCCGCGGCCCCGGCTATTGTTCCGGAAAACCGCATCTCAACGGAAGAATGTCTGCCCTCTCCCCGGCGGGGAAACACTTTCTGAAGGTCTCCTCCCGGAACAACACGGACCTCCGGTATGCTCAAGTTAACATGGGTGCCTAAAAAGGAGTTAAGAACATCCGCCCCTCTTCCCGCGCCGATGTTGATGAGTTCCCGAATTATGTCTAACTGCTTCTCGGAAATGTCTTCCGCTTTCATGATACTTCTTCCGGTACAAAGTTGTGCATGGTCTGCAGCAAAATGTCCCGTTTCGGCGGTTTGTTGATAACCGCGGCAGCCCCTGACGTAAGACATTCGGTACGGGTCGTTTCCTGAATGTCCGCGGTAATGACGATGACCGGTAGTTTCCTGCCCTGTTCTTTCAGCTCACGCAGTACATCAAAACCGGTCATTTCCGGCATCAGCAAATCGAGAAGGACGATATCCGGGGCCTCTTTTTCAATCCGTTCAAGCCCCTCCTTCCCGGAGGCCGCCTCCAGTACCGTATATCCCGCGGATTTTACAATTTCACCGATTTTAAGGCGCGCTATCCACGAATCATCAACAATAAGGGCCGTTGCACACATTTTTTAGCTCCTTTCATCCTGTGGTAGACATTTTAACATTTTTTGTTATTTTTGGAAAGCATTTTTCAGAAAAATTACGCGGGAGCGTCGAGAAAGGCTGTCCGCAAAAGCTGTTTCGTGTACTCCTCCCGCGGATTCGTGAAAATTTCGCCCGCGGCCCCCCCTTCCACGATTTTTCCATCTTTCATAATAATAATGCTGTGGCAGAGGTTTTTCACCACCCGCAGATCGTGGCTGATAAAAATATAGGTCAGATGGTGCTTGTCCTGCAGTTCTTGTAAAAGCCTGATGACCTGAAACTGGATCGACCGGTCGAGAGAAGACGTCGGCTCGTCGAGGACAATTACATCCGGTTTCAGGACCAGGGCCCGTGCCAAAGCGATCCTCTGCCGCTGCCCCCCGGAAAACTCGTTCGGATATCTAAAACGGGAATCGGGATCGAGGCCGACCTCTTCCATGGCCGCACGAATACGTTCCTCCCGTTTGTCCTTTTCTCCGATATCGTGGATTTCCAATCCTTCGCCGATTATCTCCTCCACCTGCAGGCGGGGGCTCAAGCTGCCGTAGGGGTCCTGGAATATGATCTGCATCGAACGCCGCAGCGGCCGCATCTCGTTTTCGGGCAGTCCGTGCAGCGGAACGCCGCGGAACAGAATTTCGCCTTGACTGTTTTCCAGCCGAAGAAGGGCTTTGCCGAGAGTGGTCTTGCCGCTGCCGCTTTCCCCTACTATCCCTAAGGTCTGCCCCGCTTTTACCGTAACGGTAACGCCGTCCACCGCCTTCACGTATCCCTTCGTACGCCGCAGAAAGCCCCGCTGAACGGGAAACCATACTTTCATGTCCCGCAGCTGTATAATATCCTCCGCTTTCCGGTCCGGCTCCGGGGGGCTGCCGCTCAGTTCCGCTTCGAGGAGCTCCCGTGTATGGGGATGTTCCGGCGAATTGAACAGCTCCGCCGTTTCCCGCGTTTCCACAATCAGACCGTCTTTCATCACCGCCACCCTGTCGGCAATACGCCGGACGATGGTCAAATCGTGGGTAATGAAGAGCACCGCCATGTTCAGTTCATCCTTCAGCCGCTTTACAAGCTTCAGGATCTGGTCCTGGATAGTAACGTCCAAGGCGGTGGTCGGTTCGTCCGCTATCAGCAGCTTCGGGCGGTTGATAAGGGCCATGGCAATCATCACCCGCTGCCGCTCTCCGCCCGAAAGCTGATGGGGGTAGGACTTCATCTGTTCTTCCGGATTCCGAAGGCCTGCCATGTCGAGCCATTCGAGGGCAAGGGGACGGGCCTTTTCCAAACCGATGCCCCGATGAATAAACAGTGTTTCGGCAATTTGTTTTTCCACCGTGTGCAGCGGATTGAGGGAGCTCATCGGTTCCTGAAAGACCATGCCGATCTCTTTTCCCCGGATTCCGCAGAGTTCGGTTTCCGCGAGAGTTAGCAGGTCAATGTTTCCGCCCTGCTCTCCGCGGTCCATAAAAATACTCCCCGAAGGATATCGTACCTGGTCCCAAGGCAGTAGGCGTAAAATAGAGGCGGCGGTAACGGTTTTCCCCGACCCGCTTTCTCCGACTAACGCGAGGGTTTCGTCGGCATAGATGTCCAAATCAACACCGTGCACCACCTCCCGCAAGTCCCCTCCGTGTCTGAAGGCTATGCGCAGGTCTCTGACCGAGATAAGGGGGACACCGCTGCCGCCCGGGGTATTCATTCCGCCCTCCTTGGATCGAAGGCGTCCCGCACCCCTTCGCCGATAAACACCAGGAGGACCAGCATCGACGCCAGCACAACGAAGGCGGTAATCCCCAGCCACGGCGCCTGCAGGTTTGCCTTTCCCTGCGCGAGCAGTTCTCCAAGCGATGGGGAACCCACGGGCAGTCCAAACCCTAAAAAATCCAGCGAGGTGAGCGTCGTTACGGAACCGCCTAAAATAAAGGGCAGAAACGTGAGGGTTGCCACCATCGCGTTCGGCAGGATGTGCTTCAACATAATTTTCCGGTCCTGTAAACCGAGGGCTTTCGCCGCGTGGACGTATTCAAAGTTTCTGACCCTGAGGAATTCTGCCCGGACTACCCCCACCAGACTCATCCAGCTGAACAGCAGGGTTATGCCTAACAGCCACCAGAAATTCGGCTGTACAACGCTTGCCAGTATTATCAGCAGAAACAGCGTCGGAATTCCCGACCATACCTCCAGAAAACGCTGGCCTAAAATATCGATCCGTCCGCCGTAATAGCCCATCAGCGCTCCGACAATTACCCCGATTATTGAAGAGATAATTGTCAGGGTAAGCCCGAAGAGGACCGAAATCCTGAACCCGTAAATAATCCTGGCCAGTACGTCCCGTCCCTTGTCGTCGGTGCCCAATACATTTTCCAGCGTCGGCGGCGACGGCGCCGGGCTCGGCAGATCGTAGTTGATGGTGTCGTAGCTGTACCGTACGGGCGGCCAGAAAATTTTTCCGTGTCCCTCGATAAGGTCGAGAAAGTAAGGGTCCCGATAATCGGCGGTCATCTCAAACTCGCCGCCGAAGGCGGTCTCCGGGTATTCCTTTATTATAGGAAAGTATACTTTGTTGCCGTAAATAATCAGCAGCGGATCGTCATTCGCCAAAAACTCGGCAAAGAGGCTGGTCAGGAACAGTCCCGTAAATATCCAGAACGACACATAGCCCCTCCGGTTTCTCCGGAATTTCCGCAGCCGCTCCCGGAACAGCCTGCCTTTTATCTGCCGCTGCATCGCACTCCGCTTCATCCTACCGCCTTTATCTGCCTCGATTCGAAATCGATCCGCGGGTCGACGAGGGTATAGGTAAGGTCGCTGATAAGATTGAGAACAAGCCCTAAGAGCGTAAAAATATAAAGGGTACCGAACATCACCGGATAGTCTCGCTGCATAGTCGCTTCGAAACCGAGCAGTCCCAGCCCTTCGAGAGAAAAAATAATTTCAATTAACAGCGACCCGGTAAAAAACATGCTGATGAATGCCGAAGGGAAACCGGCGATAATTAACAGCATCGCGTTTCGGAACACGTGCTTTCGCAAAATTCGTCTTTCCGTACAGCCCTTTGCCCGGGCGGTCATAACATACTGCTTGTTTACTTCTTCTAAAAACGAATTTTTCGTAAGCATGGTAAGAGTCGCGAATCCCCCGATAACCATGGCGAATACCGGCAGTACAAGGTGGTGCAGATAATCCAGGACCTTCCCAGGAAGAGTAAGCTCGGCAAAATTGTCCGACACAAGGCCCCGAAGGGGAAAGATGTTCAAAAAACTGCCCCCGGCAAAAAGGATAATAAGCAGAATAGCAAACAGAAATGTGGGGATGGCGTTGCCGACCACGACCGCGGTACTCGACCAGAGATCGAAACGGCTGCCGTGACGTACCGCCTTCCGGATACCTAAAGGAATCGACACAAGATAGATAATTACAGTACTCCATAACCCTAAGGAAACCGATACGGGAAGCCGGTCCTTGATAAGCCCTAAAACGGACCTTCCCTTGAATAAGCTCTCCCCGAAATCGAAGACCAGGTAAGATTTCAGCATTCGGAAATAGCGGACATGGATCGGTTTATCGAAACCGAAACGCTTTTCAATTTCGGCAATTACTTCCGGATCGAGTCCCCGGGCACCTCGGTATCCGGAGGCGGTCTCCCGCCCTTCGCCGCTTCCGCCGCTTCCAAGTCCCCGCTCGAGAGATTCGTCCGCCGGACCGGTCTCGGTCTGACCCTGGCCGGAAATCCGTTCCATGGTCATATTGCTCTCGATACCGCTCATCCGCGCCACCATCTGGTCCACGGGACCGCCGGGAGCAATCTGTACGATGAAAAAATTGATGGTAATAATCGCCCACAGCGTGGGAATTATCAGGAACAGACGCCGGAGTATGTAGGAGCCCATAGCGTGTCAGCTCACTTCGCCCACCACGTCGAAACTCCCAAGGCGTACTTCGGCCGGGTCATCGGCCGGGCATACTTGTTCCAGTACGCTACTTTGAATACGGAGGTATACCACTCGGGCATTACATAATAGTTCCAGGTCAGTACCCGGTCGAGGGCCCGTCCCCAATGGAGAAGCGCCTCCTGGTCTTCCTGATGCTCATCAATGCCTTCCACAAGGTAGTCCACAGCCGGATCCTGTACTCCGGCCGTATTGTACGTATGGTCCAGGTAATCGCTGTGCCAGACAATCATCAGGCCCGAATCCGGATAATAATTTGCGCTGTAGCCGCCGGAAATCATATCGAAATCCCGCTCCCGGAGCCGGTTTGTAAACTGGGTGGTGTCTATAAGCCTGATGTTCATGGTAACGCCCAGTTTTTCCAGATTTTTCTGAATGGGTATTGCCACCCGCTCAAAGGAAGACAGATAGAGGAGCATCTCGAACTCCATGGGTTCTCCGGTTTCGGTATTGACAAGGACCTGGTTCCGGATTTCCCAGCCCGCCTCTTTTAAAAGAGCTAGGGCCTTCCGTATCTGCGGTCTGATATTTCCGCTGCCGTCGGTTACCGGAGGATTGTACTCCCTGGTAAAGACTTCGGGGGGTATCTGGTCCCGGATAGGTTCTAAAATTTTCAGCTCCTCCGGCGACGGCAGCCCTTTGGCTTCGTATTCGGTATTCTGAAAGTAGCTTCGAGTACGCTTGTATTGGTTATAGAAGAGGTTTTCGTTCATCCACTCGAAGTCGAGGGCATAGCCTAAGGCCTCCCGGACCCGGCGGTCCGAAAAAAACGGACGCTGAATGTTATAAACAAAGGCCTGCATGGGCCGGGGGATGTCGTGGGGAATTTCTTCTTTTCTTATCTGCCCGGACTCGAATTGGGGGCCGCTGTACATGGTGGCCCAGTTCTTCGATATGTTCTCCTGCCGGAAATCGTATTCACCGGCCTTGAATGCCTCGAAGGCGACGTTTTCATCCCGGTAGTAATCGTAGCGGATATAATCGAAATTGTGCTGCCCTTTGTTCACCGGCAGGTCCTTTGCCCAGTAGTCTTTTACCCGCTCGTATTCGACGTATTGGCCGATTTTATAATCGCTTATTTTATACGGGCCCGAGCCCAGCGGGACCTCCGTCAACGGTTCGGTAAAATCACGGCCCTCCCAGAAATGCTTCGGGATGACCGTCCTGGTACACAGGGAAAGGATCATCTCCTTGTCCCCCTCTTTCAGGGTGAATTTAACCCGGTATGTGTCCAGGGCGGTAACGTCCTCCACCGCGCTGAAGTACTGCCGGAACTGGGGCACGCCGAACTCCATAAACGTATTGAAAGAATAAACGGCGGTTTCCGCGGTTATGGGCACGCCGTCGTGGAACCGCGCCTTCGGATTGATATGAAAAATGACCCAGGCGTAGTCGTCGGGATATTCCAGTTTTTCGGCAACCAGAGGATAGACAACATCGATTTCATCATCGCTTCCCGCCATCAGTGTATCGTAAATTGAATCGATACCGGCCGCCCATACGCCCCGTTGAGCGTAGTTGTGAAAATTATCGTAGGTCCCGATGGAATGAAGACGCAGGGCACCCCGTTTCGGCGCAAAAGAATTGACGTATTCGAAATGGGTAAAATTTTCTTTGTATTTCGGCTCCCCGTGCAGGGAAAAGAAACGGGCAACGGTCACCTCAGCCGAAACGGAAAAACAACCTGCAACCAACAATACAGCCGACACGAACAGCGCTTTTTTCATCTCCAGCCCTCCCTCTCCTGTTACCTTATATTACCATAGATAAATCCAGTTTTTTAGTCAACAAAAGCGCCCAATCCCCAATAATCTAGCGGCAGGCGCGGACCGAGCGGATAAACTTCATTACTGCATACCCGTCTTCCGCACTCGATACCGGTTTCCTGCCCGGCTGCCGGACACAGCGGACCGCGTCGTCGATCATGTTGTAAAAGTATCCGGTTTTTTTTATCTCCGGCATCGTGTCCTGCCGCAGGGAGCGGTATCCTTCGTAATAGGGGCTTTCCGCGCTCGCTTCATATTCCAACACGCCGTTGCCGACCCGGATGCGCCCCCTCTCGAAACTCAATTCCAGCTCGAATACGAGGTGGTCCCGCCCGGACCCGGCCTCGAGCAGCACGGAGACTCCTCCGGCAGTCCCGAAAAGTAAAACCGTATTTCGGCCCGCCCGGTTCAGCGGGCCCGACAGCCTGCTGATTCGAAGCGGTCCGGGACAGAGGTAATTGACCATATCCACCATGTGGGTCCCGTCATGCAGGAGCATTTTTTTCAACGGCGTCGATTTTCCGAAATAGAGCACGGCTTTCATCGAAAGGAGGTCACCGTAAAGCCGCGAATCGACGGTTTCTTTTACTCCAATGTAGTCCGCCGAGTAGCGCCGTTCGTGATTGACTAAAATTTTCGTTTTTCCCTGCCGGTGGCTGGCTGCGATTTTTTTCGCATCCCGGAGTGTATCCGCCAGTGGTTTTTCACAGATAACGACGGGCACTCCCGCTGCCGCCGCCCGCGCGCACATCGGATAGTGGGAATCGGGATAGGTCGCGACAATCATGATATCGGGCCGGACCTCGGAGAGCATCGCAGCAGCCGAATCAAAGACCTTCGGCGGCGGGTCGAGTGTACCCCAATCTTCCATAAACCGCTCCCGCGCTTCGCCGTCGATATCGCATCCTGCAACCAGCGAACACTCCGGGTGGACCGCGACAGCCCCGATGTGGGTGCAGGGTTTTTCCCGGAGGGCGTCTTTTTCCAGAGTGCTTGCAATCCGGCCCAAGCCGGCAACGGCAACGGTTACTTTGTCGGAAGGCACCTCGGCTATTCCCACAAGGCATTTACCGGATACTGATGTATCAGCGGATCCGGCGTCAGGATTGTAGACCCGGTAACGATACTCCGGCAAAGAAATGTACAGGTATCAAGCAGGATATTCATCACTCTCCCGGCACAATCTCGGCTATAGGAACGTTGTGCTTGCAGATTTAGCGTTATGTATGTT